>QHUD01000001.1 GCA_003221085.1 Gemmatimonadota bacterium | reverse complement strand
AGCTGCCGGTCGCGATTCATGCCTGGCTCGACGGGCGAGACACGCCGCCGCAGTCGGCCCTCGCGTTCATGCAGGAGCTGGTGGACCAGCTCCCCGAGTACGGCGGTCGAGCGGTCGTGTCGACCGTGGTGGGCCGCTACTACGCGATGGATCGCGACAAGCGCTGGGAGCGCACCAAGATCGCCTACGACGCGATGGTGCACGGCGTGGGCGAGGTAGCCCCCGACCCGCTCACGGCCATCCGGCGCGCCTACGAAGCCGGCGAGACCGACGAGTTCGTGAAGCCCCGCGTCATCGCGGGGACGCCGCGCATCCGGTCGGGCGACGGGATCTTCTGTTTCAACTACCGGGCCGACCGCATGCGGCAGATGGTGCGCGCGCTCGCGCTGGACGGGTTCGACGGCTTCGACACCGGTACCAGGCCCGCCGTCGATCTCGTCACCATGACCCAGTACGACGAGACGTTTCCCTTTCCGATGGCGTTCGGGCCTATGGTGCTGTCGGAGATCGTGGCGCAGGTGCTGTCCGACCACGGTAAGACCATGTTCCGCACGGCCGAGACGGAGAAGTACGCGCACGTGACATACTTCTTCAACGGCGGAGTGGAGACGCCCTACCCCGGTGAGGAGCGGCTGCTCGTTCCATCCCAGAAGGTCGCCACGTACGACCTCATGCCCGAAATGAGCGCGCCGGGGGTGACGGACGTCCTGTGCAAGGCGATCGAGGCGGGGCATCACGATTTCATCCTCTGCAACTACGCGAATGGGGATATGGTCGGCCATTCGGGGGTACTAAGCGCGGCCGTGAAGGCCGTGGAGACGGTGGATCAGTGTCTCGAGCGCGTCGTGAAGAGCGCCGAGCGCCGCGGCGCAACGCTGCTCATCACGGCGGATCACGGCAATTGCGAGCTGATGATCGACCCGATAACGGACGGCCCGCACACGGCGCACACGACGAACCCCGTGCCGTTCCTTCTTGTAGACAACGAGGCGCGGGGGCCGCTCCGCCACGGTGGCGCGCTGTGCGACGTCGGCCCCACAGTGCTCCGACTGCTCGATATCCAACCGCCGCCGGAAATGACCGGCAGAGACTTAAGGGAGACGGATTAAGATGAGAGTTGTTGCCCTAGTGTGCCTTGGCGTCGTGGCGTCGTGGAACGGGGTCTCCGCCCAGGTCGGACACGAGCCCTCCCACTCTCCCTACCACGATGTCCGGCGCGGCGCGGTCGGAGTCATCACGTTCGGGTATCTGGGTGGCAGCCGGGGGAGCGTGGGCGTCGGGCTCTCGGATGGAAAGACCGCCGGAATCCGCTACGAAGTGCCGTTCGGCGCGATCGGAGCATCGCTCGGCCTCGCCTATGGGCGGACGAACCGCTTCGTCGTGGATCCGACCAAGGACTCCACGTCCCCGGCCCGCACGACCGGCCCGTTTCCGAACGACGTCGTCCTGGTCGACGCTGGGCTGCAGCTCGTGCTCACCGGCCGCAAGACGTGGCGCGGCATCGCTCCCTACGTGGGCGGAGCCCTGGGCATGGTCATCAGCGGCGCGTCGCCCAGCGACGCGAGCGGCTACCAGTTCGGTTCGAAATTCACGGTCGCGCCCAACGCCGGGCTGCGCTGGTACCCCGCCCGGCGCCTCTCCGTGCGAGGTGACCTTCGCCTGGTGCTCTGGAAGCTCAACTACCCCGTCTCCTACAAAGTGCCGGCCAGCGACGGCAGCCGCGTCCTGCCGCTGACCGCCTCGTTCAGCGAGTGGACGTCGCATCCGTGGGCCACGATCGGCGTGGGATGGACTTTCTAGGGGAGGGACTGCGGCGCGCGGTCGCCTTGCTTCTCTCAGGCGACGTCGAAGTGTACGGCATCGCGCTCCTCACGCTCAAGATCGGCCTCATCGCCACCGTGTTCGCGTGCGGCCTCGGCATCCCCGTCGGGTTCGTGCTAGCCACGAGGCCGTTCTGGGGACGCCGCGCCGCGCTCACGGTCGTCAACACCGCTCTGGCGTTCCCGACCGTGGTCGTGGGCCTGCTACTCTACGGCCTGCTGTCCCGTCGGGGTCCGCTGGGCGGTGTCGCCTGGCTCTACACTTGGCAGGCGATCGTGGTCGGCGACATCGTGCTCGCATTGCCGATCGCCGCGGCGCTCGCCGCCGCGGCAGTCCAGGGTGTCGATCCGCGCATCCGCCGCACCGCCGAGACGCTCGGCGCCGGCCGCTGGCGCACCGCGTGGACCGTGGCGCGTGAGGCCCGGTTCGCCCTCGCCGCGGTGATCACCACCGCCTTCGGCCACATCGTGGCGGAGATCGGATCGGCCATGACCGTGGGCGGCAACATCCGCGGCCAGACGCGCACCCTCACGACCGCGGTCGCGCTCTACACGAGCCAGGGCGACTTCGGACTCGCCCTCGCGCTCGGGCTCATCCTCCTGCTCCTCGCTCTGCTCGTGAACGTCGCGTTGCAGGCGCTTCAGGGCCGCGGTCATGCTTGAGCTGGTCGGCGTGCGTCACCGCTACGACGGCCGCGTGGTGCTCGACATCGAGCGCTTTACCGTCGCACCCGGCTCGGGTGTCGCGATCGTGGGACCGAACGGATCGGGCAAGAGCACGCTGCTGCGGCTGCTTGCCCTGCTCGAACGCCCCTCCGAGGGCGAGGTGCGGCTCGACGGCGTCGTGGTGGCCGGAGCGAAGGCGCCCTCGGCGGGCCCGGCGGCCCGGCGGCGTATCACACTCGTGGAACAGCGCCCGGTGTTGTTGCGCGGCAGCGTCCGTGAAAACCTGGAGTTTGGATTACAGGTGAGAGGAATCAGACGCACAGACGTAAACAGAAGAGTAGCGAGCGTCGCGGCGCGGTTGGGGATCACACCGTTGCTCCAGCGCAGACGGCATGAGCTGTCGGACGGCGAGGTGCAGCGCGTCGCGGTAGCGCGCGCACTCGCGATCGAGCCGGACGTGCTACTGCTCGACGAGCCCGCCAGCTCGGCTGACCGCGCGGCGGCGCAGACGTTGTATCGCGCGCTCACCGAAGAGCGCGCCCGCCGCCCGCTCGCCGTCTGCCTCGCCTCGCATCAGCTGGAGGACGCCTACCGCTGGGCGGATGACGTGCGCGCCCTCGCCGAGGGCCGGCTGTCGCCGGTCACGCCGGAGAACCTGTTCCGTGTGGACCTGCCGTCGAGCGGGAGCGGCGAGCTCAAGCATGTGTGCGTCGGCACGATCGAGATCGCCGCGGCGACCGACAAGACCGGCCCCGCGATCCTAGCGGTGCCGCCCACGGACATCTTCGTGAGTCGCGAGCCGCTCGCCTCCTCCGCGCGCAACGTGTTCACCGGACGCGTCACCCGCCTCACGCACCAGCGGCCGGGGGCCGTACAGGTCACGGCGGACGTGGGCGTAGAGCTCGTGGCGGTCGTCACAGAGGAGGCGGCACGGGATCTGGGGCTCACGCCGGGAGGCCCCGTGGTGTTCTCGTTCAAGGCCAGCGCGGTGCGAGTGTTCTAGCCGTGCCGATCAGCTATCTTACCCGTATCGTTGAGTTTAGCGCGACGCACTACATCGGTCGGGCGGACTGGCCCGACGAGCGGAACGCCCAGGAGTTCGGTCGGGCAGCCCCCGAGCACGGCCACCGTTACCAGTGCCGGGTCACGGTGAAGGGGCCGCTTGCGCCGGAGGCAGGGGGAGTGATGAGCCTCGAGACGCTGGATCGTCTGCTCGCCGAAGAAATCACCCGGCGGCTCGACGGTCGGAGCATCAACGAGGCGCTCCCCGAGTTCGGCCCCGGGCGCCGGCTCGCGACGGGGGAGGCATTGGCGGTGTACGTCTGGGAACGAATCGCGCCGCAGCTGCCGCGAGGCGTGACGCTGCACGCGGTGCGCGTGCAGGAGGGGCCCCACATCTATTCGGAGTACTACGGTGAGTCGTGAACCACTGACTCCGGACCCGCTCCCGGACCTCACCCCCCGGCCCCCTCTCCCTTCGGGAGAGGGGGAGTTCAACGCGTCCCCCCTCGCCGTAACAGAGAGGGGGTCAGGGGCTGAGGGCTCGCGCCCGGGGTTAGTCCCCCCCGCCCCCGGTTCGCGCCGCGGCCGCATGCTCGTCGATTCGGCCGTGGTTGAAGAAATGCCCGTCTGGCTGGAAGTGAACGGCGAGCCGGCAGTGACCTGGATGTGCACACCTGACCAGCTCGAGGAGCTGGCGACGGGGTGGCTGCACGGCGAGGGCTACATCGAGTCGCTCGACGACCTGGTGAAGCTGCGGCCCTGCGCCCCGGACCTCGGGTTCTGGGCCGAGGTGAAGGCTGAGCGCGTGGCGGCCGTCAAGCGTGAAAACCGCAAGCGCGTGCTCGCCTCGGGATGCGGGGCCGTGTCCACCTTCCTCGCCGATCCGCACCAGGTGGCGTACGCGCGCGCACGGGGCGAGCCGCCCGCCCCGGAGCGGCTGCGCGCGCTCTTCAAGGAGCTGTTCGCGCGCGGGGAGCGTTACAACGAGACCGGGGGCATCCACGCCGCCGCTCTCACCAACGAGGACCGGCTGCTGTTCCACGCCGAGGACATCGGACGCCACAATGCCGTGGATAAGGTGATCGGCGCGGCGGTGATCGCGCGGGAGCCGATTGCCGGGCGCGGCCTGCTCGTGACCGGTCGCATCTCGGCCGAGCTCGCGTACAAGGCAGCCCGCGCCGGGGTCGCCTACGTCGCGACGCCGAGCGTCCCGTCGACGCTGGCGGTGACCATCGCGCGGCGCACGGGGATCTTGCTGGTCGGGCGCGCGGTGAGCGGCACGCCGCACATCCACCGCCCCGACGCGTGACGGCGGACGCCCTGCGCGACATTCTCGGCGCGGCGCGCACCATCGCCGTCGTGGGACTGTCGCCCAGGCCGACGCGGCCGAGCCACGGAGTCGCCCGCTACTTGCGGGACGCCGGCTACCGGATCGTCCCGGTGAACCCGGGCCACCCCACGATTCTGGGCGAGAAGAGCTACCCTACCCTCACCGCCGCCGCGGCGGAGCACGCGATCGACGTCGTAGACGTGTTTCGGCGCACTGAGTTCGCCGGGCCGATCGTGGACGAGGCCATCGGCGTGCGGCCTCGCCCCCAGCTGATCTGGCTGCAAGTCGGCGTGGCAGACGAGGCGGCGCGGGCGCGGGCGGAGACGGCGGGCATTCCCTGCGTGATGGACCGTTGCCTGATGGTCGACCACCGCGCGCTCGGAGTCTGAGGGTGCGCGGCGCCGTGCTGGCCGGCGGCGCCGCTCGTCGCTACGGCGGGCATCCCAAGGGGCTGGTGGAGCTCGGCGGGCGACGGATCCTCGACCGCGTCGTGGACGCCGTCGGCAGCGTGACCGGCGAACCTCCCTTGCTCGTCGCCAACGCCCCCGACGGACCCTCCTGGCGGCCCGACCTCCGCACTATCCCCGACGTGCGCCCGGGCCAGGGCAGCCTGGGCGGCATCTACACGGCCGTCGTGTCGGGCGCGGGACCGGTGCTGTGCGTCGCGTGGGACATGCCGTTCCTCACGACCGAGCTGTTACGGGCGATCGTGACAGGCTCGACGGGTTGGGACGCCTTCCTTCCGGAAAGCGACGGGCGGCGCGGGGTGGAGCCGTTGTGCGCGGTGTACGGACCGGCGTGCGGTCCCGCGATGGAGCGGCAGCTCGCCCGCGGCGACCTGCGGGCGATCGGCTTCCACGCCGATGTGAAGGTCGGTACACTACCGCTCGAACGGGTGCGCGCGTTCGGCGACCCGGACGTGCTGTTCTTCAACGTGAACACTCCGGCGGATCTCGAACGAGCGGAGGCGGCGTGGCGGCAACGCGGATGATGTCGATCATCGGGCGCAAGAACGCCGGCAAGACGACGCTCCTGGTGGCGCTCGCCGCGGAGCTCTCGCGCCGGAAATTCCGCGTGATGACGATCAAGCACGGCACGCACCCCGCGGACACCGACCAGCGCGGCAAGGACTCCTGGCGCCACTGGCACGAAGGGCACGCCGAGCGCGTGCTCATGGAGGGGCCCGGGCAGCGCGTACTATGGGAGCGGACCGAGCAGGAATCGGATCCGGTCGCCCTGGCGCAGCTCTATCTCGAGGGAGCGGACATCGTGCTCGTCGAGGGCTTCAAGCGCGCTCCGCTGCCCAAGGTCGAGGTGTACCGCCTCGCGGCGGGGCCGGAGCCGCTGTTCGACCCCGCGGTCCACGACCCGGGAGACTGGGTGGCCATGGTGACCGACCATCCCAAGTACCGGGCCGATTTTCCGGTGTTCCGCTTCTCAGATACCGCCTGGCTCGTGACGCTCGCCAATCTCGCGTGGGACCGGGCCAAGGTTCTTCCGCCCTGACATGCTGACCCCGACCGAAGCGGCCCGCCTGATCCTCGAGCACGTCGCCCCGCTCCCCGCGGCGCGCCGGCCGCTGCGCGAGGCGCTGGACCGGGTACTCGCAGAGGATGTGGCGAGCCCCATCGACCTCCCGGCCTGGGACAATTCCGCGATGGACGGCTACGCGGCGCGGGCGGCGGACGTAGAGCACGCCGGGCCCGATCGCAAGATCACGCTGACGGTGATCGAGGCCGTGGCCGCCGGCCAGTTCCCGACCAAGCCGATCGGCCCCGGTCAGGTCACCCGCATCTTCACGGGGGCGCCGCTTCCCGCTGGCGCCGACACGGTCGTCCGGCAGGAAGACACAGAGCCGGCGCGGCCTGGAAGCGTCACGGTGGTAACCGGTCGCGACGCCCGCAAGAACGTCCGCTACCGCGGCGAGGACATTCGGAAGGGTGACGTCGTACTCGGCGCGGGCACGCCGCTGGGCCCTGCCCAGCTCGGCGTGCTCGCGTCCATCGCCCACGCCACACCGCTCGTCCACGATGCGCCGCGGGTTGCCTTCATGGGCTCGGGCGACGAGATCGTGGACCTGGACCATGCGGACGACATCCTGTCGGGCAAGAAGATCGCGAGCTCCAACTCCTACACCCTGGACGCGTTGATCCGCCGGACCGGCGGCATCCCCCTAGACCTAGGCCTGGCACGCGATACGAAGGACAGCCTGCGCGAGCACCTCGCCGGAGCGCGGCGAGGGAGGGCGGATCTGGTGGTCACCACCGCCGGTGTGAGCGTGGGCGAGCACGATTTCGTGCGCGAAGTCCTGACGGAGTTGGGGGGCGAGATCAAGCTGTGGCGCATCGCCATGCGCCCCGGCGCCCCGGTGGGATTCGGCCTGCTCGACGGCAAACCGTGGATCGGGCTCCCGGGAAATCCGGTGAGCGCCATGGTCACCTTCGAGCTGTTCGTGCGCCCGGTCCTCCGGCGCCTGCTCGGCCACCGGCTGCCGTTCCGCCGCACCGTGCCTGTGTGCGTGGGCGAGCCGGTCAAGCTCGGCCCGAAGCTGCGCCACTTCCTGCGGGCGGTCGTCCAACCCGAGGGATCGGGTGGGGCGCTGACGGCGCGCTTGACGGGCCCGCAGGGTTCCGGCATCCTCACGTCCATGGCCCGCGCGAACGCGCTCCTGATCGTCCCCGAGGACCGGCCGACTGTGGCGGCCGGCGAGACGCTCCCGGCGCTGCTGCTGGACGATCCGAGCCACGTCGCCGAGGCGCCTTTCTAAGTGGCCCGGCGCCCTGGTCTGTTGCGCACGCTTCGGCTGCTCGGGTGGGCGCTCCTCACGGGAGCCGTGTATTTCTTGAATGCACGGACGCCGGGCGAGCTGCGCCTGGAGATCCTGTACGTGATTCCCGTGCTGCTCGCGTCCTGGCACGACGGGATGCACTGGGGCATCGCGTTCGCCCTGGCAACCAGCCTGCTGCGCTTCACCGTCGGCATCGACCAGATGCCCGCCGACACCCTGCTCGATTACCGGGTACTGAACGAGATCGCCTACCTGGTGGTGGTCGGGATCGCTATCGCGGGCCTGTCGCAGCTGCGACAGACGCACTCGCAGCTCGAGCAGCTCGCGACCCAAGACCCGCTCACGAACGCGCTGAATGCCCGGGCGTTCTCCCACGAGCTGGCGCAGGAGCTGAGCCGCAACCGGCGCTATGGCCGGCCGCTGGCCCTGATCTACCTCGATCTGGACGACTTCAAGTCCGTCAACGACGCGCACGGCCACGCCACGGGCGACGCCGTACTGCGGCTCGTAGCCGACGCGATGCGTGGCGCCGTGCGCCAGGCGGACGTCGTGGGCCGACTGGGGGGGGACGAGTTCGGGGTCCTGATGCCCGAGACCGATGGCGACGTGGCGCACGCCGCGGCCACCCGGCTCGGCACGAGCATCCGCACGGTGTTCCGGGGCACCCCGTCCGTCACGGCCAGCATCGGCGTCGTGGCGGTCTCGGGCACCGAAGCCGGGACCGACGAGCTGCTCCGCAAGGCCGATCAGGCCATGTACGCGGCAAAGCGTGGCGGCAAGGACCGTGTCGTACAGGTCGCGATGTGAGCGAGGCGCTGCGCACCCTTCAGGATCTGTTCCTGATCTTCACGTCGGTCCTGTTCATCGTCGATCCTCTCACCGCGGTGCCCACGTTCCTCGCCATGACGGCGCGGGACCCGCCCGATGTGCGCCGTCAGATGGCCAAGCGGGGCGCCTTGACCTGCGCCGTCACCCTGACGGCCTTCGCGCTGGGCGGCAGCCTCATCTTCCGCCTGTTCGGCATTACCATCGGGGCGTTCAAGATCGCCGGCGGTGTGCTGATCGGACTCAACGCACTCGACATGGTTCAGGCGCGCCGCAGTCTGCAACGGGAAACGGCCGTCGAAAAGGCCGAGGGGATCGAGAAAGAGGACGTGGGCATGATGCCGCTCGGCGTGCCGATGCTGGCCGGGCCGGGGGCGATCTCCACGGTCATGGTGCTGGCGGGCGCCTCGAAGAGCCTGGTGACCACGCTTGGCGTGTATGCCGCGATCGCCCTCACGGCGTTCCTCACCTACGTCACCCTGGGCGCCGCGCCGCGCGTGGAGAAGCGGCTCGGCCAGACGGGCATGCGGATCCTGACGCGGCTCATGGGGCTCGTGCTGTGCGCGATCGCGGTGCAGTTCATTATCTACGGCATCAAGATGGCGGGACTGTAATCGTCAACCGTCCCCATGCCGGCGTAACAGCGGCGGGATCGGCATATCGAATCCCGGGGGAAGCCGGAACGGGCGCCGCAACCGGGCGGGCTCGAACCCCTCCAGCGGCTGCGGGGCGATCACCTCGCACCAGATC
Organism: Gemmatimonadota bacterium; assembly: GCA_003221085.1. Classification (GTDB taxonomy): domain Bacteria; phylum Gemmatimonadota; class Gemmatimonadetes; order Gemmatimonadales; family GWC2-71-9; genus AG41. The sequence goes on along the minus strand of QHUD01000001.1, from coordinate 3,383 downwards.
GTGTCGTTCCCGACGCTCTTCGCGCCCGTCAGCAGGCGGTCGACGGCACCGATGACCGCCTCGAGGCTTTCCGCCGGCTGGAGGCACGTCACGACGCCCCCGCTGATGGAGAGCGGCAGAGCGGTCGCGTCCGACTCCTCGCGCACCGTCTGTTGCAGCTTACGGATCACCGTGTCGGCGGCCTCCGGCCCCGCTTCGGGGAGCAACATGCCGAAGGTGTCGCCGCCCAGCCGCGCAACCACATCGCTCGCGCGGATCGAGCGGCGGGCCGACTCGGCCACCAACCACAGCATCTCCTCCGCCGCCGCGTGACTGAAGCGGTCGGCAACTTCCTTATAGTCGTCGAGGTCGAAGTAGCTCAGCGTGAATGGATGGTCGTAGCGCCGCGCGCGCTCGAACTCCCTGCCGGCCAGCTCGTAGAACGCCCTCCGGTTCTCGTTCCACGTCAGCCGACCACCAGCCCGCCCACGTTCCTTGAAGAGCGCACGACCGCGCAGATACAAGTCGTACGTGAGGGCGAGCGCCAGCACGGCGATCACCACGGTCTGCCAGGTCATAGGCGCGGGACTACAGGTTCAGCCGCTGAAACCCTTCCGGGTCCGAGTTGCGCCTACCCCCCTGCGCGCGACGCGGAGCATCGGCGCGCCGCTCGACGCCATTGCGACGTTCGTGCTGCACCTCGATGTGCTCGCGCCGCCGATCGCGCACCATTCGGCGGCCCTGATCGGCCCGCCGGTCCCAGCCACGCCGCCGGGGCTGCTCGTACAGCGCGGAATCGCTTTTCATGCGATGCACCTCCTGCTCATCCGGGCGCAAACGATCCTGGGGTCGAAGCGCGCGTGGTCAGGGCTTCCCTAACCGGGCTTGCATACCGGGTGCCACGTCGGGTCGGCCTGGCGAGCGGTGTTATCCGCTTGGTGGGATTGACGATGCCGCGGCGCCGTGGCGCGCGCGCATCGGGCGGCTGCTGAAGACTGTGGCCGTCGGGTCGACTATTGGTGCACCGTCGCTGACGGAAAGTGTGGCGCGGAGTCCTACATCCGCTTGTACTTGGGCCCGCTCCCTCCTTCCCGCGGCGTCCACCTCGGGCCGAGCACGTCCGTGGCCTTGCAGTCGACGCAGTTCGGGGCATTCACCCGCAAGGTCCCCTGCACCACTTCGTACACTCCGGCCGGACACATGTGGGCGTAGAACTCGGCCGCAGCGGCCGGCAGGTCCTTCCCCAATATTAAATGAATGGGAATGGTATCACGCGTCGTGTTTCCCGATTTGAACACCCCATCCACTTTTGAGAAGGTGAGACGGCCGTCGGGGGTGATGCCCGGGCTTGCGCCCGGGGTCAGCGTGCGCTCCGTCTCCGCGTCGCGCCGCATCGCGATCTTCCGACCCGGAAACCGTCCCCCGGTGAGCGTCATCAACGCCGCCTTCATCCCGCCCACATAGAATCCGTCCTTGAACGCGAGCCGCATGTTCCGAGTGCGGTACAGGTCTTTCATTATGAAAGAGGCATTGACCAAGCGATCGTACTCGGCGAGCCGCCCGGCTGACAGGTCGCTCGCCTTGAGTAAGATTACGAGCCCGTCGCCCGAGCGACGCGCCGGGACCGCGTAGTAGCCACCCTCGGGGATCGTCTTCGCGCCCCACTCGACCATTTCGCCACCCTCGAGGTATGGCCGGAACAACGGGTGCAGCTTCATACGCTGGAGTAGCTCGTGGACGTCGAGCGCTGCGTCCCGATAGTCGAGTCCCACCACCAGCCCGAGCGCTATGAGGTTCGGCTCGAGCGGATACATGAAGCTGCCGCCGAACGCGTCCGTCGGGACCGGCCAGCCGAGCGTGTGGACGATGGTGTCGAGCGGCAGTCTCGTTTCCCAGATCTCCTTCACGCCGAGCGCGAAGATCTGGGGATTCTCGGACGTCACGCCCTGCGACGCGAGCCACGCTTGTGACAGCTCCCCCCGCGTGCCCTCCGCCAGCGCCGTCACGTGGGCGATGAGGTCGTTCGGCGCCATATAGCTCGAGAGCGGCCGGCCCTCGCGGTCCAGGCCGGTCGCCGCGGTGCGGACGCCCGCCACCCGCCCCCCCTCGACCAGGAGGCACGCGGCCGGGAAGCCGGTGAACACGTTCACTCCCAGCGCCGCGGCCCGCTCACCCAGCCAGCGGACCATCTCGCTCAGCGAGGCAACGTAGTTGCCACGATTGTGCATCGTCGGAGGCACGGGAATGCGTGGTGCGTGGTGCGTGGTCAGAAGGTGTACCGCTTCCCTGGTCACCGGTACGCGAAACGGGAAGTCCTGGTCCTTCAGCTCGGGGAAGAGCTCGCGGAAGGCCCGAGGGTTCACGACCGCCCCTGAGAGCGAGTGCTCCCCCAGCGCCTCGGCCTTCTCGAGCACGCCGATGTTCACGTCCCTGCCCTCGCCCTGGGCGAGTCGTGCCAGCTCGATCGCGCAGGCGAGGCCGGCCGGCCCCGCCCCCACGATCAGCACGTCCAGCGCGATTTGGTCGCCCGCACCCGCAGTCCCGACAGGAATGAGCAGCCGGTCCAGGGGGAGCGGGGGCTGGAAACGCGCCGGGACCAACCGCTCCCCGCTCACCACTCACCCATGGAGCTTCTGTATCTCTGCCGTGAGTGTGGGCACGACCTCGAAGAGGTCGCCTACGATCCCGTAGTCCGCCACCTTGAAGATGGGCGCGTCTTTGTCTTTGTTGATCGCGACGATGACTTTGGAGGTACGCATCCCGGCGAGGTGCTGGATCGCGCCCGAGATGCCGACCGCGACGTACAAGGTCGGGCTGACCGTCTTCCCGGTCTGGCCTACCTGGTCGGCATGCGGCCGCCACCCGGCGTCCACCACGGCGCGCGATGCCCCGACGGCCGCGCGGCCCGCGAATGCCGCCGCCAGCTCTACCAACACCTTGAAGTTGCCCGGCTCCTTGAGCCCCCGGCCGCCCGATACGATGATGGATGCTTCGGCCACGTCGAGGGTGCCCGCCGGCGCCGCCTTGATCTGCTTGACGACGACACGACCTCCAGACCCGTCCACGGCTACGGTTTCCTGCGCGCCGGCCTTGGGACGCTGCACCGGAGTGAAGACGTTGGGCCGCAGTGACAACACGGCAGGGGTGCCGGCGACCCTCACCTTGAGGAGCGCCTTGCCGGCGTACACCGGCCGAATCGCGATCACCGAGCCGCTGACGACACTCACGTCGGTGATGTCCTGGACGAGCGAGCGTCCGAGTCGCGCGGCCACGCGGGGAGCGAGATCTTTCCCGGTGGCGCTCGCGGCGAACACGACGGCTCCGTACGCGCCGGTTTTCACGCGGTCGGCGATCGCGCGCGTGTCCCCCTCCGGAGCGTAACTATGGAACGCGGGATTGGTCAG
>QHUD01000226.1 GCA_003221085.1 Gemmatimonadota bacterium | reverse complement strand
CTCGATCACCTGCCGGACGATCTTGCCAAGGTGATCGAGCAGCTCGTCCTCCGACTTACCCAGGGTCGTCTGGTTCGACAACTGAAAGAAGTTCCCGACGACCTCGCTCCCTTCCCCGTACAAACCCCGGAAGGTGAGCCCGACCTGGGCGAGTCCCTGCAACACTTTCCCGACTTCCTTCGTCAAAACGAGGCCCGGCAAGTGGATAAGCACGCTCGCCCGGAGTCCCGTCCCGGCATTCGTCGGGCAGGAGGTAAGATAGCCAAATTCGGGGTGAAACGCGAAGGGCAGCAACCGCCCCAAATCGGCGTCCAGCCCCTCCAGATCGGCGTAGGCGTCCTCCAGGGCGAATCCCGAGCGCATTCCGTGCAATCGTAAGTGGTCTTCCTCGTTCACCATCACCCCCACCGTCCCCTGCACAACCAGTGCCGCGCCGGGTCGGGGCCGCGCGTCCCTATCCAGTCCCGCGAGCTCCTTGGACACGAGGTGGCGCTCGTGCAACAGCTGGCGATCGACGCGCTCCAGCTGGTCTAATCGGATGGTCACGGCGCCCTGCAACAGATCGCTCGCGGCGCTCGCCTCCTCGACGCGCGTGAGCACCGCGGTCCGATCGGCATCCTTCGCCCGTTGGCCGAACACGTAGCCGTCGAGGTTACGCGCGAGTCGGATGCGGGTGGAGAGCACGATACTGCCCTTCGGCCCGGACGCGTCGAGCCAGCCTATGCCGCCGTCGGGGAGCAAGGAGAGGTCGATCATTCGAGGACTCGAATGCGGTCGCGCAGCTCGGCGGCGAGCTCGAAGTTCTCGTTCTCGACGGCTCGGCGCAGCTGCTCCTTGAGCTCGAGCAGCTGGAGCCGCGGGTCGGTGGCGCCTTCCGCGCCCGGAGGGGCGTAGCGCTCGCCCACGTGCTGGCTGGAGCCGTGGAGGCGGCGCAACAGGTCGCGCAGGTGCGGCGCGAACGAGTCGTAGCATTGCGCGCACCCCAGCCGTCCCGACTCCCGGAAGTCCTTGAGCGTGCTGCCGCAGGCGGCGCAGCGCAGGCCGTCGGCCGGCGTGGGCAGGACGTTTCCGCCCTTCCCGATCATCCCTTGCAGGAAGCCGCCCAGCGGCGTCTTGAGCACCGAGGCGCCGGTCTCGACGCCCTTCTGCTGCGCACACTGCTCGCACAGGTGGAGCGTGACTTTGGTGTCGTGCTCCACTTGCGTCAGGTTGATGACCGCGTCGCGCTCCTTGCAGTTGTCACACAGCATCAGGGTATCGCGTCCACCGAGCCAACCGCCACCAGGCGGCCTTCCTCGAGCATCAGGATCCGGTCGGCGCGCCCGGCGAGCTGCCGATTGTGGGTGACGACCACCACCGCCGTTTCGTACTCCCGCGCCAGCCGGAAGAATACCTCGTGCAGGCGATCGGCGTTGGCGTGATCGAGGTTGCCCGAGGGCTCGTCGGCGAGCACCAGGCTCGGGTCGTGTACCAGGGCGCGCGCCACCGCGCACCGTTGCTGCTCGCCCCCCGACAGCTCCGCCGGCCGGTGTGTCATCCGCCCCGCGAGCCCGACCAGCGAGAGCAATTCCTCCGCCCGGGAGCGGGCCGGCCGCTGCCCCATGCCCCCGATCAGGAGGGGCATCATCACGTTCTCGAGCGCGGAGAATTCCCGCAAGAGATGATGGAACTGAAACACAAAGCCCAACCTGCCGTTCCGGAGCTCGGCCAGCGCGTTTGCGTCCAGGTCGGCGTAGCGCGAGCCGTCCAGCCAGATATCGCCCCCGGTGGGCCGATCCAGGGCGCCGAGCAGATGCAGCAAGGTGCTTTTCCCGGCGCCGGACGAGCCCACGATCGCGACGAACTCGCCGCGCCGGACCTCGAGCTCGACCGCACGCAACACCTCGAGCGGCTGCCCGTCGCCGCCGGCGAACACCTTGCGGACGCCCCGAGCTGCGAGCAGCGCGGTCATTCGTAGCGAATGGCGGTCACGGGATCGAGCCGAGCCGCCTGCACCGCCGGATACAACGGCGCGAGCGTGGCGATGATCAGGCTCGCGCCGATCACCAACAGCACGTCGAGCGGCTGCGTGTGTACCGGGAGATGGTCGATGAAGTAGATCGACGGATCAATGGGAATCCAGTGCCCCCGATTCAACATCCCGCCGAGCACCAGGGCCAGCATCACGCCGAGCGCGGTCCCGCTGAGCCCCACCAAAATCCCCTGCGCCAGGAAGATCCGGCGGATCGCCGCCTGCTTGAGCCCCATCGCCAGGAGAATGCCGATCTCCCGCGTCTTGTCGCGGACCACCATGGTGAGCGTCCCCACCACGTTGAACGCCGCCACGACGCAAATGAGGAACACCACGAATGCCATCGCGAGTTTCTCGAGCTTCAGGGCCGAGAACAGCGACGCGTTCTGGGACTGCCAGTCGAGCGCGCGGTACGGATAGCCGAGCCGGGTTTCGAGCGCGATGCCGAACGGCCGCGCCTGCTCCGGGTCGGCGAGCCGGACCTCGAGTCCCGTCACCGCACTGTCGAGCCCGGCGAAGCGCTGCGCCGCGCGACGGTCCAGCGCGACGTAGCTGTTGTCGTACTCGTACATCCCGGTGTCGAAGATCCCCGTCACCTCGTAGCGATGGAACTTGGGCACGTAGGCGCCGAGGCTGGGATTGAACTTGGCGCCGGCGGGGGCGACGAGCGTCACGACGCTGCCCGGGAACGCCGTGAGCTTGGAGGCGAGCCGCGTACCGAGGGCGATCCCACCTTCCACGTCGGAGCGCGTGGTCTTGAACGTCAGGTCGCCCCGGGCGAAATGCCGCGCGAAGCTCGTCACGGCGCGGGCGCCGGTGTCGGGCTCGACGCCGTACACGATGACGCCCTCGCCGTAGTCGTGCCCCGCGGAGATGAGGCCCTGCGTCAGCACGAACGGCGCGGCCGCGTCCACCCCGGGTGCGCGGCGCACCTCACCCAACACCTTGCGCCAGTCGTCGAGCCTCAGGCCCTCGCCGTAGGTGAGGACCCGCAGGTGGGGATTCGCCACCAGGATCTTGTCCCGCAGGTCCGCTTGCAGCCCGTTCATCACGCCGAGCACGACGACGAGCGCCATGACGCCGACCGTCACGCCGCCCACGGCGATCACAGTGATGAGCGAGAGCAGCCGCGACGCGCGGCGGCTCCGCAGGTACCGCAGGGCCATGTGCAGCTCGAAGCGGGAGATCATTCGGGCCGCAGCATCGGAAAGAGGATGACGTCTCGGATGTGC
>QHUD01000225.1 GCA_003221085.1 Gemmatimonadota bacterium | reverse complement strand
GGCGCCAACGGCGTGATCGTCATCAAGACCAAGCGCCGCTAGCGCCCGCTTCGCCCTGGTCGAGCGGAAGATCAGCGGGCGATCGTTGTTCCGGGTCACGACGTAGAGGTCGCCGCGCCGGGTGCGGACCCGCTGAATGTCGCGGGTCTGCCCGGGGACGGCAAAGCCGCTTTGCGTCGCCCGGAGCGGTGTAAACCGACCCGTGCCATCGCCACGCAGCATCAGTCCATAACTCGCGCTCATCCGCCCGATGGCCGGCTCCACCCCGTCGAAGTTTCCGGCGAGGAGCAGGTCGGGCTGGCCGTCGCCGTCCAGGTCCTCCGCCAGGATGCCGTAGACGGGGGCCAGCTGCGCTTCGTGCGGAAGCGGGACGAGTGTGAACGACCCGTCCCCGTTGTTGCGTACCAGCGTGGTCGCGAAGGTCCGTGCCTGCTTGAAGGTCGCGCCGGCGAGCTCCGCGGGCGAGAAGATGTCGGTGACGGTCTTGCCCGCGTAGTCGGCGTAGCGGGGGAATCGGGTCTTCAGGTACGGAAGTGCCTTGATCAGCTCGTCCCGCATCGCGATCGGATAGCTTGTCCCGTGATTGTAAACCGACAGGATCTGCTTGGACACGCCGCGCCCGTCGAAGTCTTTCACGTACATCGTCACCGGCTCGGCGTCTGTGGCCTGGAACCGCGTGTTCAGCCCCAGGTTGCCGACGATGAAGTCGACCCGGCCGTGACCGGTGAAATCGCCGGCCACGATCCGATTCCACCAGCCCTCGCTGTGCTCCAAGCCCGGCGTCTTCACGCGGACGAGCTTCCCGCCGCCCGCATTGTGGAAGATGGTGATCGGCATCCACTCGCCGACGACGACCAGGTCCGGCCGGCCGTCCCCGTCCACGTCCCGCCACACGGCATCCGTCACCATGCCGACGCGCTCGAGCTCGGGGGCGAGCCGCTTGGTGACGTCGGTGAAGTGACCGTGCCCGTCGTTCTGGAGTAACATGCTCCGGGGATCGACGCCGTAGTGCCACGGCACGACCCGCCCGCCCACGAAGAGATCGATGTCCCCATCGCCGTCGTAGTCGGCTGCCACGACGCGCGAGCTGCTCACGTCTTCGTCCGGCAGGCTCCCGACCGCCTTGCGGAAGTTGCCCCGCCCGTCGTTCAGGTACAGCCGGTCCTGGAGCGCGGGCGCCATCTCCGAGAACTCGCTGCCGCCGCTCACGACATACAGGTCGGGGTGCCCGTCGCCGTCCGCGTCGAAGAACGCGGCGCCAATATCCTCCGATCCCGCGTCGGCGTCGAACAGCCGTTCGTTGGTGCTCGCGAACCGGCCGTCGGGCTGCTGGATCAGCAGCTTTCCGGCCTGACCCTTGGCGCCCCCAATGAACATGTCGTCCAGCCCGTCGCCGTTCACATCGGCCACCGCCAGCATGGGGCCTTCAGTCGAGAGCAGCTTCGGGATCAGCGGCTCGCGGTCGAAGTCCACGAAATCGTTTTCGCGTCCGGCAGTCCGACGGTCCGCCTGTCGTATCGTCAGCCGCTGATTGGTCGCGACGTGCGTGAGCAGGCTCACCCGCCCCTCCCGATCCGGCCACTCGACTTTCACCGAGTCGAGCGTGTCGCGCTGCCCCACACCGAACGTCAGGACGTAGTCCACGCTCGACTGGAAGCCGCGCGTCGGCTCGAGCTCCTGGTAGAACTGCCTGGTCCCGCTCCACAGCGTCACCTTCGCCCCGATGGCGAACCGATTGGCGCCGGCTCCGTCGAGCCGGACCTGGAGGTAATGGTTCGGCGTGAGCGTCCGCGCGTTGTTGCGGTAGACGAACGCCTCCTGGTTGACGTTGTTCACCACCAGGTCGAGCGTGCCATCGCCGTCCAGGTCCCCGTAGGCCGCGCCGCTCGAGAAGCTCAACGTGTCCAGGCCCCAGGCGGCGCTCTCGTTCGAGAACGTCAGGTCGCCCCGGTTATGGAACGCGTAGTTGGGCAGCGGGGTCGAGGTCATCGCATCGACCAGCCGCCGGAAGTCCACGCGTCGACCGCTCGTGGCTTGAACCATGGTTTCCCGGTTCGCCAGAAACGCGATGTAGTCCTGGGACGTGACGTCCTTGGCGAGGCCGTTCGTCACGTAGATGTCCTTGTAGCCGTCCAGATCGAGATCCGCGATCAGCGGGCTCCAGCTCCAGTCCGTCCGGGCCACACCGGCCATCTGGCCGATGTCCGAAAACGTGCCGTCGCCGTTGTTGAGATGGAGCATGTTCCGCGTGAATTGGTAGTGGAAGCCGTTGCGGACTTCCATCTGGAGACGGTCCCAGCTCTCGAACGACGTGGTCGTCTTGAGGCGACGCTCGTCCTCCGGCAGCATGTCCGCCACGTAGATGTCGGGCCAGCCGTCGTTGTTGACGTCCGCGATGTCGAGCCCCATCGACGACAGGCTGATATACGGCAGCTCCTGCTCGAGGCGCTCGGCGAACGTGCCATCGCCCTTATTGATGTAGAGATAGTCGCGCTCGAAGAAATCGTTCGCCACGTAGATATCCGGCCAGCCGTCGCGGTTCACGTCGCTCACGCCGACGCCTAACCCCAGGCCGATCTCGCCCCCGTAGATACCGGCCGCCGCGCTCACGTCCACGAAATGCCCGCCGTCGTTGCGATACAGCTTGGCACCGCCGAGCGGGTCGCGCACGTCGCGGATGTTTTTCAACGCGAAGCTCGCGACCGGGCGCGGCGAGTTGTTGATCACGAACAGGTCGAGATCGCCGTCGCGGTCGTAGTCGAAGAACACCGCCTGGGTCGAGTAGCCCGTGTCGGCCACGCCGTAGGCCGCGGCCTGCTCGACGAAGGTAGGGACGCCCTGCGCGTTTACGCCCTGGTTGATGTACAGCTCGTTGGCCCGCAGCTTCCCCTCGACATTGCCCGCGTGGCAGACGTAGATGTCGAGCCGCCCGTCGCCGTTCACGTCGGCGAGGGTGACGCCGGTGGTCCACCCCGTGCTGTGCAGGCCGGCCTGCTCCGTGACGTCGCGGAAGCGGAACTTCCCCTCGTTCAGATACAGCCGTGTCCCGCCGAGATTCGACGTCAGCACGATCTCCGGCAGCCCGTCGCCCGTGAGATCCCCGATGGCCGTGCCGCCGCCGTTGTAGTAGTTGCGATAGGCGAAGACGTTCAGCTCGCGGCTGTCGGTGAGGCGATTCTCGAACCGGACGCCGGTGTAGCCGGACGGGAGCCGGGTGAACAGTCGGCCGCCGGTGGGAGGGGGGGTGGGATCGGGCGCCGCGGAGCAGGCGACGACGAGACACAGCACAGTCACAAAAAGAGGTAGGGGCGCAGCACGCTGCGCCCCTACCCTTCTGCTACGTTCGCCTCTACTACGCTCGCCGACCGCCCCCGCCAATCAGTACCCGGGGTTCTGCGTGATCAGCGCATTGGCGTCGATCTGCGTCTGCGGAATCGGCATCAACACCCGAAAGTCCCCCGTCGGCCCCGCCTTGAACTCCCAGGGCTGCGTGTACTTGCCGTGCCGGATCAGATCCTGTCGCCGCTTTCCTTCACTGTTGAGCTCGAACAGGCGCTCGCGCAGGATCACGTCGGTGGTGACGGCGCTGAGCGTGTCCACAGTGAACGCGCGAGCCCGCACCAGCCTCAACAGCGCCAGGGGTGTCGAGCTGCCCGTCCCGCCGGCGAGCTCCGCTTCGGCCTTGATCAGATAGATCTCGGCCAAACGGAACCAGGCGAAATCGTTGCCGTTGTTCTGCTGCACGTGCTTCGGGTCGGCGGGCCACTTGTAGATGCGCGCGCCCTCGCCCTCGGTCGCCGACGTCACGTTCGCGATGGTCGTCGTGAACACCAGCGGGTTGCCCTTGCGGTCCGTCGCGGGCCGGCCGGTCTCGACGTTCACTTGCGGTCCCACGAGGAACATCTTCCGACGCTGGTCGAGTGAATCGAACGCGTTGTACGTCTGCGCCAGGGTGGCAAAGCCGTTCCAAGGCGAGGGGCTGAACTGATTGTAGTGCAGCGTCCGCATCACCATGTTGAACCCCAGGCCGTCCGCGTCCGCGAACTTGATCACGAAGATGTTCTCGGGCGAGGTGGCATTGTCGGCGCTGAAGTTATCCGTGAACGCGGGAGCCAGCTGGTACACCCCGGAGTTGATGATGCTGTCGGCGACGTTGATCGCCGCCTGACAGGCATCTACACCACCGCTCACCAATACACCACGGCACGTGTTGTAGCCAGTGGCATTGATGCCCGCTCCGGCAGCCTCGTTCTTGTAGACCCGGGCGTTCAGGTACAGGTTGGCCAGGAGCGCGTTGACCGCGCCCTTCGTGACGCGGCCGACCTTCGTCCCCAGCAGCGTCGTGTCCCCCCATTGCTTCGGGAGGTTCGGACGGATCGCCAGGAGTTCGGACTCGATGAACCGGAACGTCGAGTCGCGCGTCGCGCGCGCGCGCGCCTTGAGCTCCGTCGTCGTGGCGATGGGCACGCCGCCGAACGTGTCCAGCAGCAGATAGTAGTAGAAGGCGCGGAGGTACCTGGCCTCGCCCTCAATCGCGGCTTGATTCGGCACGGTCGTTTTCTGAAGCGCCTCGACCAGCACGTTGGCCCGCGCAATGCCCGCGTAGGCCGTGTTCCAGACATTGTTCACGAAGCTCAGCGTGGCCGGGCTGTTCGCCGACCAGGTCTGACGATGGGTCTCGAG
>QHUD01000224.1 GCA_003221085.1 Gemmatimonadota bacterium | reverse complement strand
GCGATCTCGCCGTGCCTCTCCTGGGCGCACGAAGCCGATCGCCTCGCGTTCGCCTACTATGAAGACGGCGAATACAACGTCTACGCGGTCGACAACCCCCGCTCCCTCAAGCGGCAGCCCTACCAGGCACCGGCCGTACCGCCCGTGACATCGCTCCTCGCCGCCCAGCGCCGGGCGCTCGGCGGGCCGACGGCGGTCGTGGCCGTCGCGGCGGCGCCCGCCGACTCGGGAGCGCGTACCGGCACATCCGTGTACCGCTCGCCCGCCGGGTTCCGCGCTTCCGGCGCCACGTCGCAGTCCGATACCGCCGCGGGGCCGGCGCCGGTCTCGGTGAAGAGCCTCATCGACTCGTCACCCGCCCTGCCGGACACGAGTGAGTTCACGCTCCGGCCCTACCACACCCGGTACACCCCGGACTACGTGGCGCGGCCGACCATCGGCTACGAGCGGGATAACTTCGGCCGCGGCTTCTTCGGCGGCTCGGCCATCTCGCTGTCGGACATCCTCGGCAACCACACCATGGTGTTCTCGGGGGCGGTGAACGGCCGCCTGAGCGAAGCTCAGGTCCTCGCGGCCTACGTCAACCAGGCGCATCGCCTCAACTGGGCGTTCGGCGGCACGCAGGATCCGCTGTACTTCTATCTGCCGACGACGGTCCAATCCACTACGGACCCGAGGGTGTTGATGTACACCCAGCGGCTCGAGCGATTCGTGATCCGCGACGTGTTCGCGCAAGGAGTCTATCCGTTCAGCCGCTTTACGCGGGTCGAGGTCGGCGGGCACTTTTCGAACATCACCCAGGATACGCTGCGGCAGGACTTCTTCGTCGATCGGAGCACCAACGGTGTGGTGGGCGTGAATGACCCTGTGACGGGGAGCGGCCCCTCCATCAGCTACTACGGGCCGCAGCTCGCCCTGGTCCACGACAACTCCATCTTCGGGTTCGTGGGACCGTTCACGGGCTCGCGCTGGCGCCTGGAGGTCTCTCCCAGCTTCGGCGCGTGGCAGTTCACCGCCGGCATGGTCGACTGGCGCCGCTACTTTTTCGCCCGACCCTTCACCCTCGCCCTGCGCGGCCTGTTCTTTGGTCGTTTCGGGCGGGATGGCGACCTGTTCCCGCTGTTCATCGGCAACACCAACTTGATGCGCGGCTACACCGCCGGCTCGATCCTCAACAACGAGTGTCTCGCGGCGACGACGAGCGGTTGCCCTGTGCTCGACCAGCTGATTGGCTCGCGGTTCGCCGTGGCGAACGCCGAGCTGCGTTTCCCGCTGACCCGCAGCCTGGTACTCGGCTTCCTTCCGGTTGGGCTCCCCCCCATCGAAGGCGCCATCTTCTACGACGCCGGGCTCGCCTGGGACTCGCGCTCCAAGCTCGTGTGGAGCCGATCCAGCACCGACGACGCCGAGATCGTGCGCGCACCGCTCCGCAGCTGGGGCGGCTCGATCCGGATGAACCTCTTGGGCTTCGTGGTACTGCGGTTCGACTACACCAAACCCCTGAGCCGGCCCCATAACGACCCTTACTGGACGGTGAGCCTCGGCCCAACGTTCTAACTCCGCATCGCTAAACCACTTGTCTTGGCCTCGCCGGTTGCCTATCTTGTCCGGCGAGGCCATTTGCGCACTCGCTACCTCCTCCTCACCAGCCTGGCGCTCTGGGGCTGCCGGTCCAGGGCGCCCGCCGCTTCATCGCCCCAACCGCCTGCAAAGCAAGCGGTTAGCCGGGCCGCTGCGGGAGCCGCCCGCACCGCCGGGGTCGCCATCCGCATCCCGACCAAGGGGGGGGCCCCGAGGGTGTATCGCCTCCCCACCATGGTCGAAGTCCCCGCCGCGATCCGCGGCAAGCTCCCCCCCGTCACGCGGGTGATCGGCCTCGACGTCGAGGCCGAGTTCCTCTACGTAACGACGGCTACCAAGGACACGAGCGCGAACGCGAAGAAGAAGGGCGCCAAGAAGGACACGACGGCGGCGACCCCGAAGAGCGACGTCCTCGCGCTCGACCTCGGCAGTGCCCGCGTCGACACCGTCGCCAGCGGCATCGAGCAGACGACGCTCGGACCGGACGGCACCCTCTATACCGTGGACGCGAAGCGCCGGGTCGTGACGCTGGCGCGGCGGCTGCGGGTCGCGTGGCCGCAGCCCCTGCCCGGCGTGCCGCTGCAGCTGTTCGGCGCCGCCGACCAGCGCCTCGTCGTCGCCGACCCTCCGGCGCTTATCACCGCCGCCGCCGACCAACCCCCCACCAGTCGACCACTCCCCGCGGGCAGCGACGTGGCGGCGACCCGGTGGGGCGACCTGGTCGGCGTAGCCGCCGACTCAGGGATCGTCCTGATGGACCCGCTGGGCCGGCGCGAGGCCGCCTTCGTCCCGCTCGCTGATCATCCGCGCGCGCTGGTGTTCTCGCCTTCTGGCCATCGCATCTACGTGGCGCGACGCACCGAGCCAGGCTTGGCGGCGATCGACCGCTACGACCGCGAGGAGATCGACGGCATCGCGCTCCCACTCCCCGCGGCGACCATCCGGCTCGACCCGCTCGGCCGCTGGTTGCTGGCTAAGCCGGCCACGGGAGACTCCGTGTTCGTCGTGGACCTCCCGGTGAAGCGGCTCGTCGGGACGCTGGCGAGCGCGTGGCGCACCGATCTGCCGGCCATCGCCCCGGACGGGGCGCTGCTCGTGCGCCAGGGCGACGACGTGGTCGCGTACCGCCCGGACTCGCTGGCGGCCACGGGACGTGTGAAGGGAGGCGGGGTAGACCTGTGGATGCTCACCGGGTGGCGACCTCGCGGCGCGTATCGCGGCGCGTTTGGAGACGCGGGCGCGCAGGTCGACCCCAGCGTCGCCGCCGATACGGCAGGGCCCGAGGGACCGATGTATGTCCAGGTGTCCACGTCGCAGAACGAGGCCTGGTCGTCGGAGATGGCACAGCAGCTCACCCGCGCGGGACTCGTGGCGCACGTGCTCGAGCCCAAGAACCCCGACGACGGCTACCGTGTGGTGCTCGGCCCCTACCCCACGCGGGCCCAGGCCGAGGGCATCGGCCGCAAGCTCGGCCGCCCTTTCTGGATCTACCAACCGACGCCGTGACCGTTCGCCCCCTGCCGCGCTCCCGCCTCGATGCGCTGGTGCCGTCACTGGTCACCGGACAGGCACTGGTAGCCCTGGTGCCGGCGACGGGAGATCTGAAGTGGGCCGCGGGCGCCGCGTGGGACGTGGCCCGCGCCGCGGCGCTCACCGACCGGCGGATCGCCCTGGTGGACCTGTGGCTCGAGCACCCCACGCTGCACGAGACGGTTGGCCTTACCCCCGCCGAGGGGATCGTAGACGCGTTCGAGTACGACGTGTCGCTCACCA
>QHUD01000052.1 GCA_003221085.1 Gemmatimonadota bacterium | reverse complement strand
AGAGCACGTCACCGAGGTCGGGCTTGCCATCGGAACGCCCGAGTACATGAGCCCAGAGCAGGCGGCGGGCGATCGGGAGCTGGACGGGCGGTGCGACGTCTACGCGCTCGCCTGCGTCGTGTACGAGATGCTGGCGGGGGCGCCACCGTTTTCCGGAGAGAGCGCCCGCGCTATCGTCGCGAAGCACCTGAGCGAGCCGCCCCCGCCCCTCCGCGCCCGCCGTCCCGACGCGCCCGCGACGGTCGAGCAGGCGCTCGCGCGCGCCCTGGCGAAAGACCCCGCGGACCGGTTCGCGAGCGTCGCCGAGTTCACGGCAGCCTTGGAAGAGACACGACCCGGGGCGCTACCGTCGCTCGTCGGCAGGACGCGCTCCATCGCGGTGCTGCCGTTCGTGAATGCCAGCGCCGATCCGGAGAACGAATACCTGAGCGACGGCATCAGCGACGAGCTGATCAACGCGCTCACCAAGGTCGACGGCCTGCGCATCGCCTCTCGTACGTCCGCGTTCGCCCTGAAGGGAAAGCCGCAGGATATCCGCGCCATCGGCGCTCTGCTCGGCGTCTCGGCCGTGCTGGCGGGGACGGTGCGGAAGTCCGGAGCCCGCCTGCGCATTACCGCGCAACTGGCCGCCGCCGACGACGGACGCACCCTCTGGTCCGAGCGTTACGATCGCGCGCTGGACGACGTGTTCGCGATCCAGGACGAGATTGCCCGCACCATCGTCAGCACGCTGCGCACCAGCTTCTTGGCCGACATCGCCGAGCCCACGCCGCAGCGCGACACCCACAGCCTCGAGGCGTATTCGCTGTACCTGAAGGGCCGCTTCTGCTGGAATAAGCGCAGTCAGGAGGGTGTGCTCGAGTCGATTTCCTTCTTCAAGCAGGCGATTGACCACGATCCCGACTACGCGCTGGCGTACTCCGGCCTCTCGGACGCGTACGCGCTCCAGGTGGATTACCGCAGCGTGCCCGTCACCGAGGGGTACCGGCTCGCGCGCGAGTACGCCCTCAAGGCGCTCGAGCTGGACGACACCCTGCCCGAGGCGCACACGTCGCTCGCCTGGGTGCTGCACGTTTACGACTGGGATTGGCCGGGAGCGATGCGCGAGTACGCCCGAGCGCTCGAGCTGAACCCGAGTTTTGCCACGGCACATCACTGGTATTCGTTCGTGCTGCTCGTGAATGGGCAGGCGGAGCAGGCGGTGATGGAAGCGCTGACGGCGCTCGAGCTCGACCCCTCGTCGCTCTCGGTGCGGCGCGGCGTGGGCTGGCTGAGCTACTACACCCGTCGCTATGCGCAGGCGCTGTATCATCTGCGGCGCGCCATCGCCATGAACCCCACCTCGGAAGACACCTATCGCGTGCTGGGCCTGGTCCTGATGCAACAGGGCGCCTATGCCGAGGCGGAGCGCGCCTTCCGCGAGGCCATCACCCTCTCACCCGACCTGTCGTACGCGACCGCGGGCGTGGCCCACGTGCTCGCCCTGAGCGGGCGGCGTCGCGAGGCGGAGGCCATCGTCGCCGAGCTCGAAGCCCGGGCGCGCGAACGTTACGTGACCCCGGTCGCGTTCTGCATCGCCCACCTCGGCTTGAAAAACGTGGACCAGGTGTTCCACTGGCTCGACCGCGCGTACGAAGACCGGCGGGGCTGGCTGACCTATATGAAGGTCGACCCGATCTTCGACGTCGTGAGGAGTGAGCCGCGGTACGAGGCGTTCTTGAAACGGATGAGGTTGTAGAGTTGGGGGAAGTGTAGGGGCGCAGCATGCTGCGCCCCTACTGTCTGCCAAGGAGATGCGCATGGACTTCTCAGTCGACGCGGCAGTCGAAGTTCTGACCCGAACGCCGGGCACGCTCAAGAGCATGTTGAGCGGCCTCCCCTCGCCCTGGACGAGCACGAATGAGGGTCCCGACACATGGAGCCCGCAGGACGTGCTGGGCCACCTGATTCACGGCGAGGAGACTGACTGGATCCCCCGGGCGCAGATCATCCTCACCAAAGGGGAATCGCAAGCGTTCGAGCCGTTCGACCGATTCGCGCAGGCTCGGCGATTTGCGGGCTGGTCGCTCGAACGACTGCTGGATCGATTTGGCGAACTCCGGGGAGAGGGTGTGGCGACGTTGCGACGCTGGCGGCTGACGCCGGAGCAGCTGGCGCTCCGGGGCCGGCACCCCGAGCTGGGCCAGGTGACGCTCTCGCAGCTGCTCGCGTCGTGGATCGTGCACGACCTGGGTCACATCGCTCAGATCTCGCGCGTGATGGCCAAGCAGTACACGGCGGCCGTAGGACCGTGGAAGGCCTATCTCCCGGTACTCACGCGCTAGCCGGTTGACACGATGGTCCCGGGGTGCGAGGCTACCACCGACCGTCGAGCCTTCATGCACCCTGTCAGTCGAACCGTCATCCAGACCGTCCCCGTGTCGATCGAGCGGGTCTTCGCCGTGCTCACCGATCCCAGTCGCATGGCCCAGTGGCTCCCCGGATGCGCGGGGACCCAGAGCGACACGCCGCTCCGGAAGGGCGTGCGGTTCAAGGTGCGGTTCGGCCAGCGCACGACCGAATTCGAGGTCGTGGACTTCACGCCGCCGACGACGTTCGGCTGGGTGGAGCGCGGTGAGCGGAACGGCTGGAAGACCTTCTTCCGGCTCGACCGGTCGGCCGAGTCGACCGCGGTGACGGTGCGCGACGTGTGGGCCCCGCGGTCGCTCATCGCCTGGCTGCGCGGCAAGCTGTTCGAGAAGCGCCGCGTGGACAGCCAGCTCGAGGCGATTCTCTCGAACCTGCGGAAGATCCTCGCACCTTGAAGCGCCGGTCATGACCGAGCGGGAGGCGTTCTACTCGGTCGATCGGCTGGAGCGAGCGGTCGCCGTGCTGGTGGGAGACGACGGAGTCGGGCTGGATGTGCTCAAGCAGGCGTTGCCGGTGAAGGTGCGTGAGGGCGTCGTGCTGCGTGTGCGGCTGGACGCCGGCGGCAAGCCCGACTGGTCGAGCGCCACCGTCGACGACGCCGAGCGCGAGCGGCGGCTGCAAGAGGCCCGCGATCGCGTCGAGCGACTGCGCCGCACCGACCCGGGCGGCGACGTCGCGCTGTAGCGCGTCGCTGCCGAGGACCACGTGCTGTTTCATGAGCTCGTCCAGACCTCGCACCGCGTCGCGGAAACGAGCGGCCGACTCGCGAAGATCGAGCTCCTCGCGGCTCTCCTGAAGCGCGCCGCCCCGGACGAGATCGAGACCGCGATCGCTTTCCTGTCGGGCTCACCCCGCCAGGGACGCATCGGGATCGGTTACGCGACCCTGCAGGCCGCGAAGCCAGGACACGCGGCCCACGCTCCGACCCTCGACCTCGCCCGAGTCGACGCGACGCTTCAACGCCTCGCGAATACCACCGGTAAGGGCTCGGCCCAGACGAAGGAGCGGCTCTTGGGCGAGCTGTTCGCTCATGGCACCGTCGAAGAGCAGGAATTCCTGCTCCGCCTGGTCATGGGCGAGCTGCGGCAGGGGGCGCTCGCAGGACTCGTGACGGAGGCGGTCGCGCGGGCGGCCGGGCTCGAGGGCGGCGTCGTCCGCCGGGCGACGATGCTCGCCGCCGATCTGGGTCGCGTGGCCCATGCCGCCCTCACGCGGGGAGCGGCGGGCCTCGCGGCCTTTCGGGTGGAGCTGTTCCGCCCCCTCGAGCCGATGCTCGCCCAGGCCGCTGATGACGTGGCCGACGCCGTGACGCGCCTGGGCGAGGCCGCGTTCGAGTACAAGCTCGACGGCGCGCGCATCCAGGTTCACAAGGCGGGCGACGAGGTCCGGGTGTTCTCGCGCCAGCTCAACGACGTCACGCCGGCGGTGCCCGAGGTAGTGGAGGCGGTCCGCCGGCTGCCGCTGCACGACGCCATCCTGGATGGCGAAGCGATCGCCCTGCGCCCCGACGGAACGCCGCTGCCGTTTCAGGTGACGATGCGCCGCTTCGGGCGAAAGCTCGACGTCGAGCGGCTGCGCGCCGACCTGCCGCTCGCGCCGTTCTTTTTCGACGTCCTCTACGCCGACGGCGCTCCTCTGCTGGACGAGCCCTACGCCCGGCGCTTCGTCGCCCTCGCGGCGGCGGTGCCGGCCGAGCAACGCGTGCCCCGCATCGTGACAGCGGACGCGGGAGCAGCCGAGGCGTTTTTCCAACGGGCGATCGCGGCGGGGCAGGAAGGGCTGATGGCGAAAGCGCTGGACGCGCGCTACGACGCCGGTGCGCGCGGCGCCGCGTGGCTCAAACTGAAGCCCGCCCACTCCCTCGACCTCGTCGTGCTCGCCGCCGAATGGGGCCACGGCCGCCGCCGCGGGCGGCTCTCGAACCTCCACCTCGGCGCCCGGGACCCGGACGCCGGCGGCGGGGGCTTCGTGATGCTGGGGAAGACCTTCAAGGGGATGACGGACGAGATGCTCGAATGGCAGACGGCCAAGCTGCTCGAGCTCGAGACCCGGCGCGAAACGCACGTGGTGTACGTGCGACCCGAGCTCGTGGTGGAAGTCGCGTTCAACGGCATCCAGGCGAGCCCCACGTATGCCGGTGCGCTTGCCCTGCGCTTCGCACGCGTCGTGCGCTACCGCCCCGACAAGTCCGCTGACCTGGCGGATACGATCGAGACGGTGCGGGCGCTGCACCGGCGCGAGGTGGGAGAGCCCTAGGCCAGCGGTCCGGTGCGGCGCGACACCGGGGGCGCGATGACCCCGTCATATAATCGAGCCCCAGCAGACACTCATTGGTCGATACCGAGCCCACCATGTCACCTGCCGACCTGACGGACCAGCTCGAGCAGCTGCACGTCACGGCCTTCGGCTGGGCGTTGAGCTGCTGCGGCTGGGATCGAAACGCAGCCGAGGACGTGCTCCAGGCGAGTTACCTGAAGCTGCTCGACGGGCGCGCCCGCTTCGACGGGCGCTCGAGCTTCCGGACGTTCGTGTTTGGCGTGATCGCGCGGACGGCGCGCGAAGTACGGCGCCGAGCGGTGCTGCGACGCTCCATCCCGCTCGCGTCCTTGCTGCTCGGCCCGGAGCCAGTGGACGGCGGGCCCGATCCCGCGACGGCGCTCGCTCGGGCCGACGAAACCGCGCGCCTGATGCGCGCACTCGGGCGACTGTCGGCGCGCCAGCGCCAGGTTCTGCATCTCGTGTTCTACGAGGACCTGACCATCGCCGAGGCGGCTGACGTCGCGGGTGTGTCCTTGGGCACGGCCCGCACTCATTACGAGCGCGGGAAGGCGGCGCTCAAGCGGCTGCTGGAGGAGGAGTCAGAATGAAGGAGCGCGACGATCGCTACCTGAAGCAAGCCTTCGAGGCGCTGCGACGTGCAGCGGCGGCCGGCACACCGCCGTTCCGGGGTACCGTCGCCGCCGCGCGCGCCCGCCACACGACTGCGCCGCGACGCCGCGCCTGGGGGCTCGCCGCGGTCGTGGGCGTCGCCATAGCGGCTGTGGTGTCCGTCTCGACGTGGCGCGCGCGGCAAGGCGGCCGCCTCGAGATCGATCTCGCGACCGTGCGGTGGCAAGCGCCCACCGATTTCCTACTCAAGCTCCCGGGAGACGAGCTGCTGCGCAGCGTCCCGCAGCTCGGGCTCCGGAGCAACGATCGGGGGACTTTGTGAACCCACGTCATGCATGCCTGGCTTCGGCCCTAGCCCTGCTCGCCGT
The DNA here is from genome assembly GCA_003221085.1 of Gemmatimonadota bacterium. Lineage (GTDB taxonomy): Bacteria > Gemmatimonadota > Gemmatimonadetes > Gemmatimonadales > GWC2-71-9 > AG41. The sequence goes on along the minus strand of QHUD01000052.1, from coordinate 8,168 downwards.
CGCGACCGTCGGGGCGCAGCAGCCGCCGCAACCTCCTGAGGATCCCCTGGCGCGTGTGCTCTTTCCCCCGGAGCTCGTGATGCAGCACCAGCAGGACATCGGGCTCCGCGCGGAGCAGCGGACCGCGATCACCAAGGCGATCCAGGATTTCCAGAGCAAGGTGGTGGACCTGCAATGGCGCATGCAGGAGCAGTCGCAGCGCCTCGCCTCGCTGCTGGACAAGCCAGCCGTCGATCAGGGCGCGGCGCTCGCGCAGGTGGACGAAGTGCTGGGGGTCGAGCGCGAGGTGAAGCGCGCCCACATCTCCCTGCTGATCACCATCAAGAACACGCTCTCGGCCGAGCAGCAGGCCCGGCTCGCGGCGGCGCGGGGCGCAGCGATGCGTTGACGAGAGTGCCGTCAGGGGGTGACGGTCGAGCTCCCAGTTTCCTCGCAGGCGGGGGCACCTTCCTTGGTTGCCGGCTTGGCGGGCGTGGAGCCCATGAAGACCGCGCAGACCTGCCCCGTGCTCGCGCTCGACATCGTCGCCGTCCAGCCGTCGCCGGTCAGCGCGATGGTCGGCATCGCGTTTCCCGCAGACACGCTGTAAGCGGTGCCAAGGTCACTCGCATACTTCAGGTTTTGAGCGAAGTAGTTCTCTTCGAGGGTCACGAGGTTCCGCAAATCGGATTTCATGGCGGCGACTTGCGCTCGCACCTTGAGGCTCGTCAACTGCGGAATCGCGATCACGGCCAGGAGGCCGATGATCGCGACAACCGTCAGCAGCTCGATGAGAGTGAAACCCGCGCGCTTCATGTGCGTCACGGAGGGCAAATGGCGCGCCGCAGAGGTCGCGAGAGTCGGAACCACGGATGTGTGGCGTCGGCGCAGCGGCGCGCTGCGCTCGTCGAGCGGAACCTGCAATGCCTCGCGGGTGTTCATCGCAACATGACTCCTGCCCTCCGTACCCAGCCCGCCGGCGACGCCGGCGTTGATGTTCGTCCCGCCGCGACGAGCGGCACGTTTCTCCTGGGCGGCGACCTGCCCGTCCACCGCCTCGGCTTCGGCGCCATGCGGCTCACCGGGAACGGGATCTGGCGTGAGCCGAACGATATCCCCGAAGCGATTGCGGTGCTGCGCCGCGCCCTCGAGCTCGGGGTCAACCTGATCGATACCGCCGACTCCTATGGGCCCGAGGTGAGCGAGCGGCTCATCGCCGAAGCCCTCTACCCGTACCCCGCTGGGCTCGTAATCGCGACCAAGGCCGGCCTCGAGCGCCCCGGTCCCGACCAGTGGAGGCCGAACGGACGGCCGGAGCATCTCCGCGCTGCGTGCGAAGGCAGCCTGCGCCGGCTCAAGCTCGAGCGTATCGACCTCTACCAGTTGCACCGCATCGATCCCGAGGTGCCGTTCGCTGACCAAATTGGCACGTTCAAGCGGTTGCGGGAAGAGGGGAAAATCCGTCACATCGGTTTGTCGGAAGTGTCGGTCGCCGACATCGAGCGGGCGCGGAAGATCGTGCCGATCGTGTCGGTGCAAAATCGCTATAGCCCGACCGACCGCCAGCACGAGAAGGTGCTGGATCACTGCGAGCGCGAGCACATGGCCTTCTTACCGTGGTACCCGCTCGGGGCCGGGGCGGCACTCCGTCGGCGAGGCCCGTTGGCGAAGGTGGCGGCGCGGCTGAGTGCCACGCCCGCGCAGGTGGCGCTCGCGTGGCTGCTACGTCGCTCCCCCGTGATGCTCCCGATCCCGGGGACGTCGCGTGTCGAGCACCTCGAGGAAAACGTCGCCGCGGCGCTGCTCGAGCTGTCCACGCGCGACTTCGAAGAGATCGCGCGCGCGTCCTAGCCTATTTGCTACTGCTGTTGCCAGGTCGAGCGCATGTCCTGCGTCACCAAGCGGATGAGGGTGTTCACCAGCGGCCCGTACGCTTCCTTCGGATCCTTGGCGGAGAAGTCGAGCTGGCCACCCACGAGGGCGACATGACCGACTCGCTCGGTCGCCCAGGCGCTCGAGCGCCACAGGGTGGCCCCCGACCGCGTCGATAACAGGCGGACGGTGAGGTCGACCCGCACGGTGGCCTCGAGATGTGGGGTCACGAGCCCCGCGAGCCCGCCGGTCCCCTTGGGATTGGTGACCTTGAGATGGCCTGCGAATACGGCGCCAACCTCGCGCTGCTTGCCCAGCGCCTGGGCCGCTACGATGCCAAGCTCCTTCTCACCCACGCGCTGCAGCAAGGAGTCCTGCGTACCGAGCTCGAGCACCTCGATACCGGGCTGGGCCGCCAGCATGTCCTCAGAGAATCGCTCGGTCGCGAACTCATGGAGGGAGCCCTTGGCGTTCTCCACCGTAAACGTGACGAGCCCCAGCCTTCCGTAGGGCTGCAACCCGAGCCGCGGCGGCACGAGGACACTGCGCCTGCCACCGCCGCAGGCCGACACCGCCAGCACGAGCAGCAACGTCGATCGCCTGCCAAAACGCATGCCCATCGTCGCCTCAGGGGGTTCAGGGACGGTCCAGGGTAGGGGACGAGCCGCGGCCGGTCAAGGGCATAGATTCGAGCCCCATGGAAATCGGCACGACCCTGTACGTCACGAATCGCCGGCAATGGCGTACCTGGCTCGCCCGGCATCACAAGACGGCGGCGGAGATCTGGCTGATCTACTATAAGAAACACAGCGGCAAGCCGCGCATCCCCTACAACGACGCGGTGGAAGAGGCGCTGTGCTACGGTTGGATCGACAGCCTCACGAAGCCGATGGACGAGTATCGCTGGGCGCAGCGCTTCTCGCCGCGCCGGCCCTCGAGCCGGCTCTCCGAGATGAACCGTGAGCGGGTGCGTCGCTTGATCGCCGCCCGGCGGATGACCAAGGCCGGTCTGGAGCGGATCGCCCACGTCTTCGATCACAAGAAGGACACGAAGCGGAACCGAACGTGGCGGATTCCGGAGGATATCCTGACGGCCATCAAGCGGGATCGGAAGACCTGGCAGCACTTCCGTACATTCCCGGCGTCCTACAAACGGATTCGGGTCGGGTGGATCGACGCGGCGAGGCGCCGGCCGGAGATCTTCCGGCAGCGGTTGCGACACTTCCTCGAGATGACGGCCCAGAACAAGCGGTTCGGGATGGTGCAGTGACTCAGTTGACCTTGAGTACTGCTTCGATGAAGCTCAGCGTCTTGGTATCGACCCACTCCATCGACACGGCCTCCACCTTCATGGTCCCGATGCGGTCGGTACTGGTGGTGACCACGCGGCCCTTGGTGGGCGAGGGCTTGATGTCCCGCGCCACCGCGATGCCCCGCCGCGGATCGTACCGGAACGTCAGCAACGAGCGGAGCGCGGTCCCGCCGGGCGAGCGCGGCGTGAAGGCCAAGGCCACGCTGGGATACGCGTCCGCGCTGTCGGTGCGGTCCTCGATCGACGCTTCGTGTCCGGCGTTCTTGAGCGCGTCCATGAACCGGTCGAGCACCGATCGCACGACCGTGCGCAGCCGATCGCCGCACGCCCGCCGGCGTCGCTCTCCTTCGTCCTGCGCCGGCTTCACCTCGACCTGCAACTTCGCGGTGCGCTCTTCGTAGTTCTTCAGGAGCGAGCGCAGCTGGTCCATGCTCTTGTCGGCCATGATCAATGATGATACAGGAGCCAGAAGAACGCCGCGAGCCCGATCACGACGATGGCGTGCCGCACCCGTTCCTGACCCACCCGCTGGGCGAGGCGTGCGCCGGCATATCCGCCGATCACCCCGCCCACCGCCATGGTCAGCGCGACTGGCCACTGGACGATCCCGCCGGCCACGAACATGACCACCGCAGCGCCGTTGATGCACATCGCGCCCCAGTTCTTGAGCCCGTTCATGCGGTGGATGTTCGTGAGTCCCATGAAGCCCAGCGCCGCGAGCATCAGAATCCCGATCCCCGCCCCGAAGTAGCCGCCATACACCGCGACGAGGAACTGCGCCACGAGGAAGCCCGCGCTCGGCCCTTCCGATTCCGCGCGCGACGCGTTCACCAGGCGCACGAGCGGTCGCTGCACCAGGAACAGCACTGTCGCCCCCAGCACGAGGAACGGCACGATCCGGGCGAACGCTGCCGGCTCGGTGTGGAGCAGGAGCCACGCCCCCAGAACGCCGCCGCACACACTCGGCACCGCGAAGCCGATTACCCAGCCCCGCGCGCCGATGAGCTCGCCCCGATAGCCCCACATGCTGCCGAGGGAGCCCGGCCACAGCGCCACCGTGCTCGTCGCGTTGGCCACTAGCGGCGTCACCCCGAGCGCGACGATCGCGGGAAACGTGAGCAGGGTACCGCCGCCCGCGATGGCGTTCGTTGCGCCCGCCCCGATGGCGGCGACCAGAGCGAGCGACAAGCGCAGGATCGTCACCCCGATAGTGTACGTTTCCCGCTAGGATGAGTCACGCCCTGCCCGCCCTGGTGCTCGGCATTTGCACCATCCTCGGGCTCGTCCTTATCCCCCTGGGCCTCCCCGGGCTGTGGGTCATGATGGCCGGCGTCCTCGGCTACGGCTGGCTGACCGACTTCCGCTCGGTCGGTGTCGCGACGATCGCGGTCGTCCTCGGCCTCGCTTTCCTGGGCGAAATCATCGAGGCGTGGCTGGGATTCCGACTCGCGCGGACGTTCGGCGGCTCGCGCCGATCGGCATGGGGTGCCCTCGCCGGCGGGATCGTCGGCGCCGTGATGGGCGTGCCCGTGCCGATCGTCGGCAGCGTGATCGGCGCGTTCCTCGGGTCGTTCGTCGGCGCCGCGCTGTTCGAGTTCTCGCTCTCGCGCTCGCCCGATATCGCGGTGCGCGCGGGCTGGGGCGCCGTCGTGGGACGTGCGATCGCCGCCGCCGCGAAGATCGCGTTGGGCGTCGTGATCGCCGTGCTCGGCGCGTTCGCCGCCCTGCGCGGCTGACCTCACGTGACCCGGCTCCCGGGTCACATCCTGCCTGCCGCTCCTCCGCTGCGCGGACTGACCGCTACGGCGCCCTGTCCGCAGTGTGCTGTGGGCACCAGCCTGCGCCTCAGTTGCACCAGCGCTGCGCCCCAGCCTGGGGCCGGGTGTGGTCCGCGTTTTGCCGAGCGACTCCCTGACCGGAATATCCTGAGCCCGTTGACGGAGGATCTCCATGGTACGCGTCATTGGTCGGAATCTCTTGGCGACTGCAACGGCGACGCTTCTGGTCGCCGCCGCTTGTCGCGACGCCCAGAGCCCCGATCCTCAAGCCAGCCTGGTGCCCGACCTGCCCCTGCCGGCGCTCGGCTCCATTGTCGTTTCGACGGTTACCACCGGCTCCTCCCTCGATCCAGACGGCTATACGGTCACGGTCGACAACGGATCGAGTCAGCACATCGCGCCGACTGGGGTCGTAATAACGGTTGACGTGCCCGTCGTGGGATCGGGCAGCACCACGTTCGCCGTGAGCTGTTCGGCAACCCCTCCGCCGCCGCCGCCTCCCTCCACCGGAGACCTCACGGTGACGACCAGCACCACCGGGTCGAACACCGACCCGGACGGCTACACAGTCACCCTGGATGGGAACACCAGCCGTGCGATCGGGACCAACGCCAGCGTCACGTTCACGGGGCTCTCGGCGGGCAGTCATACGGTGGCGCTGTCGGGCGTGGCGGGGAACTGCTCGGTGAGCGGTGGGACCTCGCGCACGGTGGACGTACCCGCGGGCGGGCCGGCGTCCACGTCGTTTGCGGTGAGCTGCGTCGCGACGCCGCCTCCGACGGGTAACCTCGCGGTATCAACGAGCACGACGGGCTCGAACCTCGATCCCGACGGTTACACGGTCACGGTCGACGGCGGCGCGAGCCAGGCGATCGGGACGAATGGGAGCGTGACCTTCACCGGGTTGTCGGCGGGCAGTCACACAGCGGTGCTGTCGGGCGTGGCGGGGAATTGCACGGCGAGCGGCGGGACGTCGCGTACCGTCAACGTGCCTTCGGGTGGGACGGCGTCCACGTCGTTTGCGGTGAGCTGCGTCGCGACGCCGCCTCCGACGGGTAACCTCGCGGTATCGACGAGCACGACGGGGTCGAACGTGGACCCGGATGGATACACGGTCACGGTCGACGGCGGCGCGAGCCAGGCGATCGGGACGAATGGGAGCGTCACCTTCACCGGGTTGTCGGCGGCCAGTCACACGGTGGTGCTGTCGGGCGTGGCGGGGAACTGCAGCGTGAGCGGTGGCACCTCGCGCACAGTGGACGTACCCGCAGGCGGGACGGCCTCTGTCTCCTTTGCGGTGAGCTGCGTTGCGGTCGGTGGCGACGGTAGTTTGACCGTGACGACCAGCACCACGGGCTCGAATCTCGATCCCGACGGTTATACGGTGACGGTGGATGCGGGTGCGGCAAGCCAACCGATTGCGACGAACGGCAGCGTCACGTTCACCGGGCCGGCGGGCGATCACCAGATCGCCCTGACGGGGGTCGCGGGAAACTGCACCGTGAGCGGGGCCAACCCACGCACGGTCAATGTCCCTGCAGGTGGTACGGCCACCACCACCTTCGCGGTGAGCTGCGCGGGGTCGACGCCCCCGCCGTCCGGCCGCGTGACCGGCCAGGGTCAGGTCGGCACCGCGCCTCCGCAACCAGGGAACGACGCGGTGACCTTCACCTTCGACGTGCGGGCCGACCTGACGGGACGGTTCACCGGCACGGACTACCAAGACCTGCACCCCGGTGGCGTGCCAGCTACCCTGACCACCGATCCTGTATCGGATCCGGCGACGTCGTTCACGGCGTTCCGGTCGAGCTCGAACGTGTGCGCGGATCCGAGCCGCGGCGTGGAGATCGACGCGACCGGTCGGGAGGACACGGGCGGAGTGGTCGCCTACACCCTCGCGGTGTGCGACAACGGGCCGGCCAACAGCGGCATGGACTTCTTCAGCGTGTTTATTCCGTCGGAGAACTTCAGACGCTTTGGTCAGGTCGCGAGCGGGGACATCGTCAAGTTCTGATCTTACGGGCTGGTGGGAACTCGACGGGCACGCTCGACACAGAGCGTGCCCGTGGTGTCATTGAGGCGAGCCGTGCTTATTACCCGGCGGTTTTCTCGGCCTCGTCCGCCTCGTGCGTGGCGGCCTGCTCTGCGTCTCTCGCGTCCTTGGCGCTGAGGCCCAAGCCATGCAGCGTCTGGCCGATGCTCTTGCCACTCTTGAGCCCGTCCAGTATCGCCTGGGCGGTGATGTTAGGATTCTTCGCGCTCAGGTTGTGCGCGACGACGTTGGCGGCGATGAATTGGCCGTGCGTGAGGTTTGGATTGTCCTTGCGGGCCGCCACGTACGCCGCCTCGAGCGCCTCTGGGGTCGTGCCGAGCTTCTGCGCAACGCCGCGGAACCTGCTCAGGTTCTTGGCTCGGTCCGGATCCACGCCCGACGGCTTGCCCGCCGTCGGCGCGTGGGCAACCGCGTGCGGATGAGCGGGTTTTTGAGCCGCGACACCCGACGCGGTTACCAGGGCGAGCCCCGATGCCAGCGCTACGCTCGTGGCTAGCCTTGCTGCGGTAGACGTCATGGGATTCCTCCGAGTGGGTCGAGTGAGTTTCAACTGTGAAGAGCCGGCGCTAGGCCTCTGCTTTTCTCACCGCGGCGAACGGGACCAGCTTCCGCGCCCGCTCGTCCCACAACGTGAGGCGGACGCAGCGGAAGCTCTCCCACAGCGTCAACGTCGGGACCTGACGCAGCTCGGCATGCTCGTCCAGCGCCCGCTGCAACCGATAGTTTGGGATCCGGGGGTGCAGGTGGTGGATGTGGTGGAGCCCGATGTTGCCCGTGGCCCACTGCAGCAGCTTGGGGAGATGGTAGTAGGAGCTGCCCTGCAGCGCCGCGGCGTCGTACGCCCAGCGCTCGTCGTGCTCCCAGTACGTCGGCTCGAACTGGTGCTGGACGTAGAACAGCCACACGCCGAGGGACGTGGACAAGAGCGTCACGGGGAGCTGCACCAGCGCGAACTCCCGGAACCCGACGAGCGTCCCCATCAGCGCGATCGCCACCGCCAGCCCGACGTTCGTCCAGAAGATGCTGCGCCGCTCGCGCGTCCACTCGCGCGGCACGATGGTCGGGAGGCGGTGCCGCACGAAGAAGTGCAGCACCGCGCCCACGCCGAACAGCACCGCCGGATGGCGGTACACGCGATACTTGAACCGCTCCCAGCGCGACCGGGCGAGGTACT
>QHUD01000051.1 GCA_003221085.1 Gemmatimonadota bacterium | reverse complement strand
TCATGGTCGGTATGCCCAAGCACCTGCCTCCGGCAGACCACCAGGCGCGGCTCATTCGGCTCATCGCCGAGGGTCGACGTGGCGACGCAGTCGCGTACTACATGAATGACATCATGGGCATGCCCGGCCTCCTCGTGATGCTGTTCCGCATCTTGCCGATGTGGTCCAAGCTCAAGGCCGTGGCCCCCTCACTCCCGTACGATTCGGCGATCATGGGGGACTTTTCGCTACCAGCCAGGCGGGCAGCCTCACTCAAGCTGCCGACGCTGGTGATCAGCGGCGCGAAGAGCATCCCGGTGCTGCGCGAGGCGGCCCAGCGGCTTTCGGAGGTGATCCCAGGAGCCCAACTGCGCACGCTCCCGGGTCAGGCCCACAACGTGGCGGCGGCGGCGCTCGCCCCCGTGCTGAAGGAGTTCTTCGCCCCATGAAGCTCGTCAAGGCACGCATCGCGCAAAACGAGCGCAGGCGGTGATGACGTCCGATGCGCACCGCGCCATCGACGCGGTGTGGCGGATCGAGTCGGCCAAGCTCATCGCCGGGCTCACGCGGCTGACGCGCGACGTCGGCACCGCGGAGGACCTCGCCCAGGACGCGCTCGTCGCGGCGCTCGAGCGCTGGCCCGAGTCGGGCGTCCCGGATAACCCCGGCGCCTGGCTCATGACCACCGCCAAGCATCGGGCCATCGATCTCTTGCGGCGTGGCAAGCTGCTCGAGCGCAAGCACGAGGAGCTCGGTCACGAGGTCGCCGCCCGGGAGGAGAGCCCCGAGCGGGATTTGGACGCCGCGCTCGACGATCACGTCGGCGACGACCTCCTGAGCCTCATGTTCACGGCCTGTCATCCGGTGCTCTCGACCGAGGCGCGCACCGCGCTCACGCTGCGGCTGCTCGGCGGCCTCGCCACCGACGAGATCGCGCGGGCGTTCCTGGTCCCGAAGACCACCATCGCGCAGCGCATCGTCCGGGCCAAGCGCACGCTCGCGGCGGCCCGCGTCCCGTTCGAGGTGCCCCGCGGGACTGAGCTCGCCGCCCGCCTGTCGTCGGTCCTCGAGGTCATCTACCTCATCTTCAACGAGGGCTACTCGGCGACCGCCGGCGACGACTGGATGCGACCGGCCCTGTGCGAGGATGCGCTCCGGCTCGGCCGGATCCTGGCCGAGCTGGTCCCGCAGGAGCCGGAGGTGCATGGCCTCGTCGCACTGATGGAAATCCAATCCTCGCGCTCGGCGGCACGCGTGGGTCCGTCGGGCGAGCCCATCCTGCTGCTCGACCAGGACCGGGGGCGGTGGGATCACCTGCTCATTCGTCGCGGTCTGGCCGCATTGGAGCGCGCCGAGGCGCTGGGCGGCGGGTACGGTCCGTACGCGCTCCAGGCCGCGATCGCCGCCTGTCACGCCCGAGCCCGCACGCCGGACGAGACGGACTGGACCCGCATCGTGGCACTGTACGATGCGCTCGCCCAGCTGCTGCCGTCGCCCGTCGTGAACCTCAATCGTGCCGTGGCGCTCGGGATGGCGTTCGGCCCAGCCGCCGGGCTCGAGGTCGTGAACACGCTGACGTCGGAGCCGTCTCTCGGGGGATACCACCTCTTACCAGCGGTGCGTGGCGACCTCCTCGCCAAGCTGGGTCGCTTCGCGGAGGCGCGCGCGGAGTTCGAGCGCGCGGCATCGCTCACCCGCAACGCCCGTGAACGCACCTTGCTGCTCGAGCGCGCCGCGACCTGCGCACGCGGACCGTGATCGTTCATCTCGTGGATGGGACGTACGAGCTGTTCCGCCAGTTCTACGGCCGCCGGCACTTCACCAAGGGCGAGGACCAGCCTTTCGGCGCCGTCAGCGGCGTGCTGCACTCCGTGTTGGAGATGCTCGAGCAAGGAGCCACCCACATCGGCGTGGCGACCGACCACGTCATCGAGTCGTTTCGGAACGGCCTCTGGCCCGATTACAAGACCGGAGAAGGCATAGAGCCCGCGCTGCTGGCGCAATTCCACCCGCTCGAGGAGGCCCTCGCCGCCATGGGCGTGGTCGTATGGCCCACGATCGAGCTCGAGGCTGACGATGCGCTGGCGTCCGCGGCACACCTCGCCTCGGGCGAGGAGCGGGTGGAGAAGGTGTGTATCTGGACGCCCGACAAGGACCTGGCGCAGTGCGTGCAGGGCGATCGCGTGGTGCAGGTCGACCGCAAAGGACAAAAGATCCGCAACGCGGCAGGGGTGCGCGAGAAGTTCGGCGTGGAACCGGCCTTGATTCCCGACTTCCTCGCCCTAGTGGGAGACACGGCGGACGGTTATCCAGGCATTCCGGGGATCGGCGCGGTCACGGCGGCGCGGCTCCTGAACCAATACGGCCGTATCGAGGACTTCCCCGCGAAGGTGCTGGGGAACAACCGTGAGCGAGCGTTGCTGTTCAAAGACCTGGCGACGCTTCGGACGGACGCGCCCCTGTTCCGGGACGTGGACGAGCTGCGGTGGCGCGGACCCACCAGCGGATTCGCCGCGTACGTCGATCGCCTGGGAGACGCTCGTCTCTTGAAGCGTTGTGGGACGATCCTTCAGACGACCGAGTGACCCTCGTGGCTGTCCACTGGCGGTCGGGTCCCCCTCTAACTCAGAAAAGAGAAAGTGAGACGCGCATCATGACCGCACCAAGCATCGCCGCGAAGTGGCCGACGCGGGCGCCGTACCTGCTGAGCGTCCTCCGGATCTTCGCGGCGTTTACATTCATGCAGTTCGGAACGGCCAAGTTGTTCGCGTTTCCGGGCGCCATCATGCCGGGTGGCGGCACCGTGCCGCTCGCGTCACTGCTCGGCCTGGCCGCCACGCTGGAAGCCTTCGGAGGCCTGCTCCTCTTCCTCGGGTTGTTCACCCGTCCCGTCGCTTTTCTCCTGGCCGGCGAGATGGCGGTCGCCTATTTCATGGGACACGGATCGCACGGCTTCTGGACCGTCCTCAATCAGGGCACGCCCGCGGTGATCTACTGCTTCGTGTGGCTGTACCTCTCCGCCGCCGGCCCGGGGCCGTGGAGCCTGGATGCCAAGCGGGGGAGGTAAGCCACTCGACCGTTCCATCGTCGAGGGTCCGCTCGCGCGTGCCGTCTGGATGCTGGCCTGGCCCACGATGCTCCAGAATCTCGTCGGTGGGCTCCAGGGCGTGGTCGATCACGCCCTGGTGGGGCACTTCGTAGGATACGCCGGGAACGCCGCGATCGGCGTCGGGATCCAGATTTTCATCGTCGTCATAGTGTTCGTGATTTCGGTGTTCAGTGGCATGGGCGTGCTGGTGGCCCGCTTCGCCGGAGCGAACGAGCCCGACAAGGTGAATCGCACCGTCTACCAGGCGTTCCTGGCCGCGGTGGCGTTGTGGGGACTCGTGCTGGCCCCACTGGGGTGGCTCTTGGCGCCGTCGCTGCTCGGCGTGGTGAACGCCGCGCCCGCCGTGCGGGCCGAGGCGCTGCCGTTCCTCCGTATCATGTTCCTCGGCAGTCTCGGGATGCTGCTCTTCTTCATGGTAAGCGGGGCCCTGCGCGCGGCCGGCGACGCGCGCACGCCGCTGCGTCTGGGCGTTCTCCTTACCGTCCTGAACATCGCGTGCAACGTGGCGTTCATCACGGGTCTCGGGCCCCTGCCCCGACTGGGCACCGCCGGCGCCGCGGTCGGCACCACGGTGGCAGGCCTCGTCGTGAGCGGCATCGCAGGATATTTGCTGTTCTCCGGGCGGCTCCCGGTCACCTGGCACCGCGGCATGAGCTGGCGGCCTGACTGGGGCATCATCCGCGAGCTGTTCCGCTTCGGGCTGCCCACCGGGGTCCAGGGAATCGCGATGAACATCGCGGGCGTGCTGTTGATTCGGTTCGTCGGCTCGCTGGCGCAGAGTGCCCAGGCACAAGCCGCCTATGCGGTGGGGTACACCGAGCTCTTCTCCTTCATCACGTGGACGTCGGTGGGGTTGATGAGCGCCGCCGCGACGGTCGGCGGTCAGAACCTGGGGGCGGGCCGTCCCGAGCGCGCGGTGCACGGAGTGCGCGTCGCGGCGGCGCTCGGCCTCGCCCTGGCGGCGGCAATCGGCATCCTGTTCGTCTCGATCCCGCGCTCCCTGCTCGGGCTGTTCGGGATGACCGACCCGGTGGTCGTAGGGCTGGGCGTCCAGCTGCTAGGCTTCCTCAGTGTTTCAGGCCTCTTCGTCACCGTTGCCCTCACGTACACGGGGGGACTCCAGGGCACGGGCGACACGCGCTCGCCGCTCTACATCTCGATCGTGTCTCAGATCGTGGTGCCGCTCGGGATCTGCACCCTGTTCCAGGCGACGCGCGGTCTGCGCCCCGCCGACATCTGGACGGCGATCCTGCTGGGGCACATCACTCGTTGTGCGCTGAGCGTGCTGCGGTTCCGTCAGGGGAAGTGGCGCACCATCAAGGTGGAGATGGCGACCGTTCCGCAATGAACCGATTCGACGAGGTGGGATAGTCCTCAAGAACTCGAAGGCGTTTCCGGCATTGACGAAGCCGGTCTCAAGACGGACGAACGAGGAGTCTTCCGCGGCCGCGGGCCCGTCATCGCGTGGTTCAAGGATCCGGCCGGCAACATCCTGTCCGTCCTCGAAGACAGATAATCCGTTGTGAGAGCTCGGAAACGAACCGAGAACCTATGGCCGCCAGGCTGGATCCCAGAATCGCTGACTCCACCCGAGCGGCAAGCGAAGGCCGTCCTGCACGCGGATGAGGTCTAAGCCATTTCGGCGGCGTGCAACGAGCCACTGGGAGTCTGGCGACCACTTGAAGGCAAGCCGGTCGTACGAGGCGATGGCCGGCGTAAGTTGGATCGGAGTGGCGCCGCTCGGGGTGGTAATGAAGATGACCGTGTCTTTCAAGTACGCCAACATCGCTCCATCTGGGGACCAACGAGCGGGAAAGTTTGTGTAGGGGCAGGGGCAGTTTGGAATAAGATAGGTAATAGCTCCGGATGCCACGTCGAGTATGCCAATGCCATAGAGGGAATGCCAAACGGCAGCGCGCAATCCATCGGGTGACGACGACGGACGGACGACCATGCTGTCACACGCTCCCGGCCCGACCCATACTGCTTGACTGCCATCGCTCGGCGCCCGATAGAGAGGTTGGCAGAAGCCACTGGCGTCGTTGAAGAAGACCCATTGGCCGTTGCTCGAGTACGATCCCCAGGCTTCGCTCGTCGTGGGCCCCGTCGGCAAGAGCGGACGGTCAAAGCTGCCGAGCGTGTCGGACAGGTGTAGGCGGCCATCGCGGCCGTAGAGGATGGAGTCACCGGCGGCAGTCCATTCGGGCAACTCCCCGAGAGGGCCGATGTGCCGGTATCCCGAACCATCCAACCGTACCACCACCAAACCCGGTTGGACTCTGGTGAGAATGTCGCCGACATCGATTGCCGCGAGCAACCCGGACGGCGGGACCGTGATCCACGCTGTATCCGTAAATCCGGACCCCTCGGCCATTATCGCTGCCCGCCCAATCGCTCGGGCCGTAACGCGACCCGTTGCGTCAACTGCCGCAACCGTCGGAACGAGTGATTGAAATGTGACAGGTTCTGTCGTGGGGTTACTGAATCGATCGGCCACCGCGATCCGAAGCCCGTATCCGTCTCCAACAAACGCCGTTGAGTCGCGGACCCCGATAACCAGCCTTGCCGCTCGCCCGGGCTGGACCAGAAAGTTCGCGCTGACTGAATCCAGCCGAAAACCAAAACTGTCGATAGTCACGGCGGTGACGTGAATCGGCCCGGCCAACGAGCCCAGGCGTACGAAAGTCGAAGCGCGGCCTCTCGAATCAGTCGTCGCTGTCCACCCCCCTGCGAAGTCGAAGGCGCTATCGGGATCGGGCCCGACTCCGCTGCCAAAACCTCTGAATCGCACTGGGACCGACACGAGAGGTCGCCCCACCGAATCGCGAGCTTCGACGATGAGGGGATTGGGGAGGATGGCCTGCACCGTGTCTGACTGATCGGCACCCGACAGCATTCTAATCCCAGGCGGACCAATGTCAGGCGCCTCGGGACCTGTTGTGCAGGCAAACGAAGTGAGCAGCATGGCGAGCCAGAAAAGCTTCTTGGCCACTGCGGTCGACATGGTTATGGGGCGCGGGCAACGGATCGCCCTCAAAAGCTGTGGGCGCCGTGCGCGGGGGGGCAAGGTGATGGCGCTCGCCGATCTGGACTTCGTTTACGACTAGTGAGCTAAGGAGGATCTCAATGCCCTGGCCCGGATTCGAACCGGGATGCCTTGCGGCGCTGCCCCCTCAAGACAGTGTGTCTACCAGTTTCACCACCAGGGCGGGCAAAGAAAGGTAGAATCGGCCCCTTGGGGGGTCAACCGATGCGGCGCGACGCGCCGGCCTGCACTAGATTGGTGCCCCATGGAACTCTGGGTTGCGTTCGGCTTCGGTGCGCTGATCGGTGCGTTCATCGGTACGCTGATCGGTCGCCACCGCGCGGCGGCGCGTAGTACGGCCGCGCCGGCACCCGTCGTCTCCCCACCTCCGACGCAACGGTTCGCTCCGCCCGAAGTGCAGCACGTCGTGCTGGACGAGGGTTCCGCGAACGTGCTGAACGCCCTCAACAACCGCCTCGCGGCCATCGGCGCTCTGGCGGACCTGCTGCACGGCAGCCCGCTCGACCCCGAGCGCGCCCGCGCCCTGATGATGCTGCACGGCGAGGTGCGCCGGGCGGCCGAGATCACGCAGCACTTCCTCGAGCTGGCGCAGCACCCCATCGGGGCGGCGGAGCCGTCGGACTGCTCGATCGTGTTGAACGGCGTGCTCGCCGAGCGCGAGGGCACACTCAAGGAGCTCGGCGTGAAGCTGGTGCGGAGCATTCCCCACGAGCTTCCGATGGTCGCCTGTCCTATGGCGCAGCTCACGGAGATGCTGATGAAGCTGCTGGACTTCGCGCTGCGCCGGCTGCGGGACAGCCAGCCGCCGCGCGAGCTCCGCATTGCGGTGACCGAGACCGGGCCGTCGCTCACCATCTCCTTGTGGGACTCGGGCACTCCGCTCTCCGTCGAGGCGGAGCAGCGGCTGGTGACGCCGTTCCGCTTCACGCAGAGCGCGGGCGGGGGCGAAATCGAATTCGCGCTGGCGCGCGCGCTGGCCCAGTCGTCGGGGGGAACGCTGCGCCTGCGCCCGCGTCCCGGCGGCGGCGCGGAAGTCGTCGTAACACTCCCCAAGAGCGTACTGGCGCCGCTGGCACGCGCGACCGCCGCCACGCCGTCGCTGCCCAAGCTCCGCATCCTCGTCGTGGACGACGACGCCGTGAACCGCCAGGCGATGCGCCTGCTGCTCGAGCGCGAGGGCCACGAAGTGGTCGCGGTGGAGAACGGCCTCGAAGCGATCGAGCGGCTCGGGCCCGCGAGCGACCGTTTCGACGCGGTGGTAACGGATCTCCAGATGCCGCGACTCGGCGGCCGGGCCCTGTACGAACAGCTGCGCGAACAGCGCCCCCTGCTTGCGGAGCGCTTTGTCTTCGTCACCGGCGACCGCGCGCGCGACGAGACCCGCCGCTTCCTCGAGGAGTGCGGCCAGCCCGCCGTGATGAAGCCCTACGACTTCAACGACCTGATCAGCGCGATCGGGAAGGTGGCGGGAAAGGCAGACTGACCACCTCCGGCTCGTAGGCGAGCCGGATCCCGAACTGCTTCTCTACGCCGGCCCGAACCTCCTCCGCCAGCGCCAGAAGCTCCGCGCTCGTGCCACCCAAATTCACGAGCGCCAACGCGTGACGGGTCGAGATCCCCGCACCGCCTCCCTCGTCGCGGTATCCCTTAGGAAAGCCCGCCTGCTCCACGAGCCACGCCGCCGGCACCTTCACGCCTCCGTCCGCTGGAAACGAGGGGATCCCCTTCCAGCGCTTCTCGAGGTCCGCGAAGGCAGCGGCCGATATCACCGGATTCGTGAAGAACGAGCCGACCGAGCGGGTGTTGGGGTCGGCCGGATCGAGCACCATGGACTTGCTGCGTCGCAGGGTGAGCACGGCTTCTCGCACGAGACGGACCGCCTCAGTCGGGGCAATGGTCTCGAGCCCGCCGAGACCCACCACGGCGCGCTGTAGCTCCGGATAGCGGATGCGCGGCGTCCGATCGCGCGCGAGGCGCAGCGTGACCTCGAGCACGACATACCGCCCCCGGTCGGCACGCTTGAACCGGCTGTCCCGATAGGCGAGGCCACATTCCTCTCTGGTGAACGCGCGGCGCTCGAGGGTCTCACGATCGAGACAGACGACGCTCACCAGCGTCTCGGCGATCTCCTGCCCATACGCGCCCACATTCTGGATCGGCGTGCCGCCCACCGTCCCCGGAATGCCTGATAGGCACTCGACCCCGCTCCAGCCGCGCTCCACCACGCTCCGGACCAGGGTGTCCCAATCGACACCGGCGCCGGCACGGACTTCGGGACTGGGCCCGTCGCGGAGCTCCATCCCGCCGACCGTGATGCGCAAGACCAGTCCGGGAAAACCAGAGTCGAGGAAAACAACGTTGCTGCCGCCGCCCAAGACGTACACCGGCAGGCGCCGCTCGGCGGCGTAGGCGAGCGCCGCGCGGACCTCGTCCTCGGTACCGCACTCGACGAAGTAGCGGGCCTTCCCGCCGAGCCCGAGCGTCGTGTACGGAGCAAGGGGCACATGTTCGCGCAGCGGCAAGCCTTATCCTCCACGCTGTCGTTAAGTGTTGCGGTGCCGCGACGGCCACTCCGTTACGAGTGGCTTGCATGGAATGTACGGCCTGCCAAACTTGTCGTGATGCTGGCGAAGCGTGCAGAGACGGCCATTGCCACCACGCGGGAAGGCTCGGACAGCTTTCGTTTGCTGGTCGAGAGCGTCCGCGATTACGCGATCTTCATGCTGGATGGCGCGGGTCGGGTCTCGAACTGGAATGGGGGAGCGCAGCGCCTCAAGGGGTACCGGGCGGAGGAGATCGTGGGGCAGCATTTCGCTCGCTTCCATCCTCCGGAGGCGGTCGCGGCGGGCAAGCCGGCGCGGCTGCTCGCACTCGCCGCGCGCGAGGGGCGCGCGGAAGACGAGGGCTGGCGAGTTCGGAAGGACGGCTCCCGCTTCTGGGCCAACGTGACTATAACGGCCCTGCGGGATTCGGATGGCGCGGTCATCGGGTTCGCAAAGGTGACTCGCGACATGACGGAGCGCAAGAACGTGGAGGACGCGCTGCGTCAGAGCGAACAGACCTTCCGGCTGCTGACGGAGAGCGTTCAGGACTACGCCATCTTCATGCTCGACCCCGAGGGCCGCGTCGCGAGCTGGAATGCCAGCGCGGAGTGCATCAAAGGGTACTCCGCGCAAGAGATCCTCGGTCAGCATTTCTCCACGTTCTATCCGCCGGAAGACGTGGCGCAAGGCAAGCCGCGGTGGGAGCTCGAGATCGCGGAGCGGGAGGGCCGTCATGAGGACGAAGGGTGGCGTGTGCGCAAGGACGGCACGCGCTTCTGGGCCAACGCCGTAATCAGCGCCATGCGAGACGCGCACGGCGGGCTCGTGGGCTTCGCCAAGGTTACTCGTGATCTCACGCAGCGGCGCCGCGTCGAACAGGCGCTGGCGCAATCGAACCAGGAGCTCGAGCGCTTCAGTTACTCGGTATCCCACGATCTGCGGGCGCCGCTCCGCGCCATCAACGGCTTCGCACAAGCGCTGGTCGAGGGTCACGCCGCCCAGCTCGACGAGGAGGGCAAGCGGCTCCTGGCGGTGATCCGCGACAGCGCGAAGCTGGGCGGCCAGCTGATCGACGCGCTCCTCAACTTCTCGCGCGTGGGACGCCAGGCGCTCGCGAGGACTCCCGTCGACCTCACGGCGCTGGCCGAAAACGTGGTGTCGGAGCTGCGCCAGACCCAGGGCCCGGTCGCCGTGGACGTGCTGTTAACGCCCCTGCCCCCCACCAGCGGGGATGGTGCGCTGCTCCGCAACGTGCTCATCAATCTGATCGGCAACGCCTTCAAGTTCAGCGCGAAGCGGGCGCATCCGAAGGTGGAAATCGGTGCTGAGCAGAACGGACAAGAAGTCACCTACTATGTGAAGGACAACGGCGTCGGGTTCGATATGCAGTACGCCAACAAGCTGTTCGGCGTGTTCCAACGGCTGCATCGTCCCGATGAGTTCGAGGGCACGGGGGTCGGCCTGGCGCTGGCGCAGCGCATCATCCAGCGGCACGGCGGGCGGATCTGGGCAGAGGGGAAGGTCGACGAGGGTGCGACTTTTTGCTTCACGCTGCCTGCGTGACCTGCCGAATGGGCCGACTCGGAATCGAACCGAGAACCTACTGATTAAGAGTCAGTTGCTCTGCCAGTTGAGCTATCGGCCCTAACAGAAAAAAGACGTCAAGTAACAACGTCAAGCAAATACGTCACGCAAATACGTCTCGCGGAAACCGTGGTCGTCGTGTCCTACGCCTTTGCGTGACGTCGTTGCGTGACGTCTCCGCTTGACGCCTCCGCTCGACGTCTTCTTGCCTCTGCCCCCAAGGGGAATCGAACCCCTGTTCCCACCTTGAAAGAGTGGTGTCCTAACCGTTAGACGATGGGGGCTAAGCGCTTAACAACGTCTCGCAAAGACGTCGCGCGAGAACGTCGAGAGAACGTGACGCCGTTGCTTGACGCCTCTTTGACTTTATAGCGGTAACGGGATTCGAACCCGTGTTTGAGCCTTGAGAGGGCTCCGTCCTAGTCCCCTAGACGATACCGCCACGGCGGGAAAAATATCGCCAGCCGCCTGCACCGCACGCAACCCGACGGTTGACCCCGGCCCGGTTCTGCGTACCCTTAACCCGCCGCCGTCCCCTCGGGAGCCAGCGAACCGTGCCGCGAGCCGCGCCACAAGAGACGCATCCCTACGAGGCCGTCTGGAAGTTCCTTTCCTACGGCCTCCCCGAAGCCCCGATCATCCTCGCGGCGCTCCTGTACACCCACTCCCAGTGGCTCCAGGACGTGCTCGCCCGGCTCGCTCCGTTCTATCCCTACGCCGTCTTCGGGGCGGGCGTGCTCCTGGGTTGGCGCTTCCATCGCAGCCGGCTGCTGTTCGCCCTGCTGGTCCTGACCCTCGCGGATCGGACTCTGGTGCACTTCGTGCTGGGGCATGGGCTGGTGCGCGACCGGGTCGTGCTGCAGGCGATAGGCGTGCTCCTGCCGCTCAACCTCGCCGCTCTGGCGCTCACGACTGAGCGCGGTGTGGTCACA
>QHUD01000223.1 GCA_003221085.1 Gemmatimonadota bacterium | reverse complement strand
TTGGTTTCGAGTCCCGCGAAACCTGTGCTCAGCGACCTCCTGCACGAGGGCACGTGGTGCTTTCGCTTGTGCAAGCAAGTGGCGAGATATCGGTGCGCGTGCTGGTGCACGCGCACTTCGATATCTCGCCAGGCCGCCCCATTCGCGCCCTGCGGGCGCTCAAGGGGCCAGAGCCCGCTGCGGAATACCCACTCATCCCCGGCCACGCCCCCTGGACGGCCGCGTTGACACGCTCGCCCCCTTCGGGGACTACTTATAAGTGAGGGGATCTATCTCAATGCCGCCCCGCTGCCCCGGAGGCCCGTAACTCACATGCGACGCCACCCCGCCCCCGATCTGACCCAAGTCCGCTACACCGTTCCCCGTTCGCAAGGTTGCCTGAGAGCCCGGAGGGGGACGTGAAAAGCGTTACTGACCGCCTCCGCGAGCTGGCCGAGCGTCTCCCGCCTGGTGGCTCGCTGACGCTCACCCGGGACGCGCTCCTTGACCTTGCTGCCGCGGAGAGCGGGGACCGGTCGGACCACGCTAATGCGCCGCCCGAACTCACGGTGCCTGAACTGGCCGGGCGCTTCCACCGTAGCCCGAGCACGATCCGCGACTGGTGCGAGCAGGGACGCTTCGAGGGCGCCTACAAGCTCAACGGTCGCGACTGGCGGATCCCGGAGGCGGCGGTGAACGCCTTCGTCGCTCGGCAGCGTCGACAACCTCAGGAGCCGCTCGTTAGACTCAGCGCGTGGCGCGCGGTGCGGACCGCCAAGTGATTGCGCGCTATAGTTCGCATAACAAGCTTGCAGCGTCCACGCGTAGGCACCCGAGGAGGAGACACATGAAACGATCACGCAGCCCCATAATCTGGCGCGAGCAGGGTGGAGCCTCCCGCGCGTACGGAGACTTCAGGTTCCTCGGCGGCAGTCGCGAAGCGCTGTGCTTGCCGGGCACCAAGCGCGGCGTCACGGATCCCGAACTGGCAGACGTATTGTTCGAGAAGCGTGCAGCGGCGCTCCGAGAGGCTCGCCTGCGCGGCGCTGCCGGACTGCCCCAGCCCGCGGCGTTAGCGGCCTTCGCGGCAGAGCACTTGATGGCGAAAGCGAAGGGCGGAAAGTCGACCGAGGCTTGGCTGGTGCAGTGCGAACGTCACTTGAAACGTGCGGTTTCGGAGTTCGGCGGTGAGCGCGAGCTCTCCACGATCACCACGGCGGACGTTCGCCAGTGGCTTGGTCGCCTCGCGGCCGAGGGATTGAGCGGGAGCAGTCAGCGCCACGTCATCTTCACGCTGTCAAACCTGTTCCGGCGCGCGCAGAGCGAGGGTAGGGTCGTCCCAGGATACAACCCCGTCGCGGCGTTGCTTGAGAAACCGAGCGCGCGCCGCGAGGAGGCGCGCTGGCTCGAGGTGCACCACGGCGCGCTGCTACTTGAGGCTGCACGGCGCTACCGGCCGACGCGCGCCGACCTCGGGATGCCGTTCGCGTATCCGCTCATCGCGGCCTTCCTGCTCACAGGCGGCCGACGGGCGGAAGTGCTGGGGCTGGAGATGGACGATGTCAGCTTCGACCGTAAGACGGTCACGTTCCGGGAGAACCAGTGGCGGCGGTTGAAGACCACGGGCTCGCACCGCGTGGTGCCGCTGTGGCCGCAGCTCGAGCAGATCCTCCGACCCTATGTCTTCGGCGACCGGCCGCCGGCCCGCCTCCTATTCCCGTCGTTCAGGACCGGTGCGGAGACGATGCTGACAGATTTTCGGAAGCTGCTCGACGCCGTCGCGGTGCGAGCGGGTTGGAAGGCGGGTGAGCTCACGCCCAAGATCTTCCGGCACTCGTATGCGAGCGCTCGGCTGCAGACGATGGACCATGGGGCACCTGTGTCCATCTTCACGGTGAGTCGGGAGCTTGGCCATGGAAGCGAAGCGCTGGTCAAGCGGATATACGGGCACTTGGGCACGGTGCGGCATCGCGCGAAAGTGGTGGAGTATCGCGTGCAGCAGCACAAGAAGGTCTTGAAGGAGCAGCTCGCAGCCCTGCGCCTCGGGGCAGGGAAGGATTAAGTTTGGCACTGTTTGTGGCACTGTTTGGAAGCGCGATGAAGCACTGCGCCGTAAGTTGTTGCCGCACAAGCGCGCGCCCGTAGCTCAGGTGGATAGAGCAGCAGCCTTCTAAGCTGTTGGTCGGAGGTTCGAATCCTCCCGGGCGCATTCGAAGACTGCACGACAAAGGAAAAGGTGAACCATGGTGCGCGTGAACTACTGGGCGGTCCTCGCGGCAGCCGTCGCCGTGTTCGTGCTGGGCTGGCTCTGGTACAGTCCGCTGTTGTTCTTCAAGCCCTGGATGCGGCTGCGGGGTATGGACCCCGTCGCAGCGATGGCCGGCGCGAAGATGCCCGCCGGGAAACTCCTCATCGAGTTGGTGCGGTGCCTCGTCCTCGCCTACGTGATCGCGCGCCTCATGGCCCTGCTCGGCGTCACGGGCTGGATGGGCGCGGTGCACTTCGGCCTCTTCTTGTGGATCGGGTTCCCGCTGATCCTGCTCACAGGATCGGTCCTGTGGGAGAACGTCCCGTGGAAAGTGGCCGCGATCCATGCCGGCGACTGGCTCGTGAAGCTCTTGGTGATACCGATCATCGTGAGCTTGTGGACCTAGGGTCTAGATGCGTGCCCTACTACTGTCTTTGATCAGGAAGCCGAGAGACTAGGGAGACGCCACCGTGCCCGCGGAGTCACCGCCCAAGCCGCCGCCCACGCTCTACGAATGGATAGGTGGGATGCCCGCCATCGAGCGTCTGATGGACACCTTTTATCGAAAGGTCCGGCAGGATGGCGTTCTCGCACCGCTTTTCGCCCACATGAACGCGGAGCATCCGCGCCACGTGGCCCACTTCGTCGCCGAGGTCCTGGGCGGGCCGACGCTCTACACCAAGGAGCGCGGCGGGCATCCCCACATGATCTCCCGCCATCTCGACCGTCAACTCACGCAACCCCACCGCACCCAATGGGTGCGCCTGTTGCTCGAGGCAGCGGACGAGATCGGGATCCCCGACGACGCGGACCGCGGCTGAGCGCATGGAGCTTCGACCCCTCACCCCATCCGACGACGAGCTGCTCAGCGCGCTCGAGCAGCAGGACGACGTGTGGGAATTTGTCGGTACCCTCCCGTTGCCCGACGAGGAAAATCCCCACCACCTGTTCGCGATCGTCGACGGGAAGACGAGTCTGGGAGTCGCCGGGCTCGTCAGATCTCAGGCACTCGAAGGAAAGGATTTCGAGGTGCTATGTGCCTTGCGATCCGAGGCGCAAGGGCGGGGCCTGGCGAAGCAGGCTTGCGCGCTCGTCATGGCCTGGGGATTCGATACGCTGAAGCTCGAGCGCGTCATTGCCTGCATTGGCGACGGGAATGACGGCGCGCGCTCGATCGCGACCAAGCTTGGCATGACGGCGTGGGGCAGTGGGCCTCCCGGTACCACGGTCTACGTCAAGGAGCGTGGGACGCCCGAAGCGAAATAAACCAGCACGATTCTGCTGCACCCTTGCAACACTTGCGAACGTCAGACGCCGGAACGACACTGCAGGTACCTGGGTACACCCACGGACTGCACGATGACCGGCTCCGCGTTGTATTCAGTTCTGATGGTCGACGACAACGCCGCGATGCGCGAGGCGTTGGCGCGCTCGCTCACGCGCCGCGGTTGCCGTGTCACGACTGCCGCGGGCGACGTCGAAGCATTGCAGGTGTTAAAGGAGCGATCGTTCGACGCCGTGATCACCGATCTCAACATGCCGGAGCGCGGCGGCCTGTGGCTGTGGCGTCAGGCCCTGATGCTGCGCCCCGAGCTGCGGGGTCGGTTCATCTTGATCGCGTCGGAGCCCTTGCCCGAGCCGCGCAGCCTGTCGCTCTTCATGGAGACCGAGCGCTTCGTCTTGAAGCCCCTCTCGCTGGACACGTTGTGGCGTGAGGTCGAAGACATCCTGAAAGGTGTGCCGCGCGCTCCGTCCGGCTCGCCTGCCGAGCCGCCCGGGAGGGCCGCCCGCGGCGCGCCCTAGGCCTTCGCTTGGTTTAGCCGCGCGCCTCGAGTCGGTCCAGCGCAAACCGCAGTCGGAACATCGCCGCATCCAAATCTCGCAAGCTCTCTTCGTCGAGGGTGCCCGACTCGGCGACGTTGGTGAGGAGTTGCAGGGCGTTGCGGATGTGCTCGCCGGCGCTCTCGGGCGCGCGTCGCTCGGGTTGCGCGCGACGTTCCGCGCCGGAGCGGCGTTCTTGCACGACCACGGTCACGACCCGGCGGCGGTCCGCCGTGATGCGGCGATCGGTGGGCAGGCGGCGATCGGCGTGCGAGAGCTCCATGGGGGGCAAATCTGACATGCGCCGTGGGCGAGAGCTAGCAATCCATTTGGGTGGGGGTGGTGGAGCGGGCGGGGGAGGGCCCGTATCTTCAAGTGGCAGACCCCCTTGACTCGGGTCGGGAACACCGGCTAGTATTGGCGGATGCGCAAGAACTTTTGGCGCGCGGCTCTTTGAGAACTGATGGTTGAGCGTGTGGAGTGCGGACCCGTTTGAACGGCGCGCGGTCAGACGCGCGTCGCGAGGGTTTGACTCTGACGTGATATACGGACGACATACGAAACGCAGTCGTTCGCATGAGCTGTTCGGATTCTTCCAATCATTGGAGAGTTTGATCCTGGCTCAGGACGAACGCTGGCGGCGTGCCTAACACATGCAAGTCGAACGGGACCGGGGGCAACTCCGGTTCAGTGGCAGATGGGTGCGTAACACGTGAGGAACTTGTCCGTCGGCGGGGGATAGCCGGCCCAACGGCCGGGTAATACCGCATCCGCTCGCTCGGGGGCATCCCTGAGCGAGGAAAGCAGCCGCAAGGTTGCGCCGGCGGAGAGTCTCGCGGCCTATCAGCTTGTTGGCGGGGTAATGGCCCACCAAGGCGACGACGGGTAGCTGGTCTGAGAGGATGGCCAGCCACATTGGGACTGAGACACGGCCCAGACTCCTACGGGAGGCAGCAGTGGGGAATATTGCGCAATGGCCGAAAGGCTGACGCAGCGACGCCGCGTGT
>QHUD01000222.1 GCA_003221085.1 Gemmatimonadota bacterium | reverse complement strand
TCGTGCTGTCGGGCGTGATCCTCGGTCAGCCGTACATGCGCTCGGGCGCCGTGCCGGCGTGGCTGGGTGTGATGATGGTGGCGGGGATCCTGGGCGCGCTCGGTGCCGTGGCGATCAGCGTGCCGACGGCGGCGAAGCTGGCGCGGCTCCAGCTGGACGCGCGGGGCGGGCTGCCGGAGGCGTTTGCCATGCTCCGCAAGCGCCAGATCCTCGCCGCGACGATCGCTGGCGGGCTGGGATTGGTCGCGATGTTTGCGGTGACGCTGGGGAAGTGGTAAGCGAATCAGTATAGGGGCGCAGCGCATAGGTGTAGGGGCGCAGCATGCTGCGCCCCTACCCGGTTACGTTTCCCGTTTCCCCTTTCCCGTTTCCCGATTGAGTTCACTGAGTTTCGCCCTCACCTCCCGGACGCTCGGCTGCAGCTCCGTATCCGCATCTTTCCATAGTTCCACGAACCGGCTGTAGTAGTCGCGCGCGCGGGCCTTGTCGCCGCGCTCCTCGTATAGCTCGCCGAGGCGCCGGTACGTCGGTCCCAGCGTGGCGCTCTCTTCGAACGCGCGGAAGTACCCGGGTGTGTTAACGGCGCGCTCGTACACGGCTACGCCTGAGTCCCGCTCGCCCGCTTTCTCGTAGGCGCGGCCCAGCAGGAACAGCCCGCACACTGCGCACCCGTCCTCGTCGTACCAGGTGCGGTATCCCTTGATCGCGTCCTGGATCCGACCCTCCGCGAAGGCGATCTGGGCTGCCGCGCCATATCGGAACGGCTGGCCGCGCCGTGCGCCCTCGGGAACAGTGGCTTCAAACTCGGCGAGCACCTGCCGGGCGCGGTCGGGCCGACCCGCATCGGCGTACAGCCACGCGAGGCCGAGATACGGCCGGTCCTCGGCGGGAATGGAGGCGAGGGGGTGCTGCCGCAGCGCCTCTTCCACCTCGCGCCGGGCGGCCTCGGGCGCGTTGTGGTAATGCACGTCTATCACGGCGATCCCGATCGCGTCTTCGAGCGACTTCCCCGGGACGCCACGCTGCTCGTCGAGCACCATCGCCCGGCGTAACTGGGCCTCGGCCGCGCCGAGCCTGCCGCGCACCAGGTTGAGCGCCGCCAGAGCACCCGCCGCGCTCGACTGCCAGGTGGGGTCGCGCGAGGCCTGAGCCAGCGCCCGGGCCGCGACCTCCGCGCTGTCGTAGTGACGGTGCGACGCCGCCAGGAAGGCGCGCAGGAAGGGCCGCAACGGGTTACTCGGCGACCGCTGCTCCATCCGCGTGACGGTGCGTGCCGCGTCGGCGTACTTGCCCTGGCCGATCTGCGCCTGCATCGCGTTGACGTACAGCGCCCACTGAGTGGGCGCGACGGCGAGCCCCCGCACCGTGAGCGATTCCGCCTCGGCGAATCGCCTCAGGCTATTGAACAACAGCGCCAGGTTGTTGAAGGCCACGCCGTTGTCCGGCTCCTGATCGAGCGCGGCCCGGTACGCCGCTTCGGTCTTGGCCGGATCGTACTCGACCCGGGTGTAGTAATACGCCTCCGCCAGGTCGCGCTCGAATGGGGTGAGCCGGTCGCGGTGGCGAAACGCCTGCGTCGCGGCCGCGGCGATGCGCGATTGCGCCCCGCCCGAGTTGCTCAACACGACGGCGAGCTTGCGGTACGCCATCGCGAACGTCGTGTCCAGGGCGATCGCCTGCTCGAGCAGCGCGACGGCCCGTTCCATGTCGGCCGCGTCGCTCGCGCGTACGCCCTGCGAGTACTTGCGCAGCGCCTCGAGCGAGCTGGTGGTCACCTGCTCGAGCGGATCGCTCGCGCGGATGGTTTTCAGTGACTCCCCGATGCGCTCGCGCAGCTTGTGGGAGAGGCGATCCACCGCCGCGATGATCGCGCCGTCGTCCTGCGCGGTTTCGCGCAAGGCAACGAGCGCCGAGCCGTCCGCGGCCGAGACCAGCTCGGCCGACACCAGGTAGCCGCGGCCCAGCGGGTCGATCTGCCCGTGCACCACCGCTTTGGCGCCTTCGCGCTGCGCCAGCTCCCGCGCCAGGGTCGGATCGAGCGGCGTGCCGGGCGCCCGGCCCATGCGGCCGAGCGCCTGGCCGACCGCGGCCGCGTCGAGCAGCCGGATCATGCCCGACTGCGCGAGGTCGACCCGCAAGGCCTCCGTGAGCGACGGCCCGAGGGTCGAGTCGGTCGTGCGGTTCTCGAAGTCCGCCAGCACCAGGCGATCGCGATGGCCGAGCACGCCGCTCGCGACCAGCGTGCCGACCGGCCCGATGCCGAGCAGTCGCATCGCCATGTAGACCGCGGTGCCGAGCCCCAGGAGACCGAACCCCGCCGCGCCACTGAGCAGGGTCCGGCGCCAGGTGACCCAGCGCTGCACACCGGCTGGCACCGCCGCCCGCCCGGTGTCCCCCGCCAGCGCCCGCCGCCGCTCGATCACTCCGGTCCACAGCATGATCGGCAGACCCGCGGCGGCGAGCCCCACTGCTCCGGCGAATGTCCAGTCGGGGAGGCCGAGCAGGTCCACCAGCAGATAGACGACCGTGAGCATGCCGACCGCGGCGAAGCCGAACAGCGTGGCGACGCGGATGGGGTGCCCGCGGCGAATGGCGGCCGCCGTACCGGAAGAGATGCCAGGAGGGGCCTGCTCGGGGGTGATGCCGCCGGTCGGCGTGGCCATCGCCTCGAGCTGGCCCAGCAGCTCCTCCGCGCTCTGCGGCCGGTCCGCCGGATGCTTCGCGAGGCATCGCATGATCAAGGCGGCCAGGGCGGGCGGCACGGTGGCGCGGTGCTGGGTCACGGGGTCCGGCGTGGCCGTCACCTGGGCCGCGAGCATGCCCTGGGGCGACAACCCGCTGAACGGCGGCCGACCGGCGAGCAGCTCGTAGCCGAGCGCACCGACGGCGTACACGTCGGCGCGGTGGTCCACGTTGGGATCGCCGGCGGCCTGCTCGGGAGCCATGTAGGCCGGCGTGCCGAGCGCCATGCCGAGGGAGGTCAGGGTGGCGCCGCCGCTCGAGCTCGAGACCGCCTTGGCGACGCCGAAGTCGGTCACGAGCGCGTGCTTCCCCGAGAGCAGCACGTTGTCGGGCTTCACGTCGCGGTGGACGATGCCGTGGCCGTGCGCGTAGGCGAGGGCATCGCACACGTCGCGCAGGATCCGCACGGTGTCGCCCACGGGCAACTCGCGCTCGTGGGCAATGCGCGCGCGCAGCGACTCGCCCGCGATGTGCGGCATGACGTAGTAGAGCAGGTCGCCCTGTGATCCCGCGGTGAGGAGGGGGACGATATGGGGATGCTGCAGCGCGGCGGCGAGGCGGATCTCCCGCTCGAACCGCTCGGCGCTCACGCCGGCGGCCAGTTCGGGCGGCAGCACCTTCACCACGACCTGTCGGCCGAGCCGCACTTCCTGGGCGAGGAAGACGCGGCTCATGCCGCCGCCGCCGAGCTCGCGCTCGATACGGTAGGAGTCGCCTAAGGCGGACTGGAGACGATCGCGGAGGTCCGACATGGGAGTTATGCTAGGCGGCTA
>QHUD01000050.1 GCA_003221085.1 Gemmatimonadota bacterium | reverse complement strand
ATCGCGCTGGGCATCTGGTGGGCGATCGCGGGAGAGGGGCAGATCGCCGGATACGCACGCGCCGATTTCGCCCGCTACTTCTTCGCCGTCATGCTCATCAACCAGCTGACCATCGCCTGGGACTCCTGGTACCTGGACCACTGGATCCGCGACGGCGAGCTCAACTACCGACTCGTCCGGCCGCTGCATCCCGCACACGAGGCCGTGGCGGAGAACATCGCGTACAAGGCGCGCACCGCGAGCGTCATCCTCGTCGTGTGGCTGCTCGTCGCCGCGGCGTGGCCCGCGGTGCGCCTGCCCTTCGCCCCCGGACGCTGGGCGGTCACGGCCGTGGCCGTGCTGCTGGCGGCCGCGATGCGGTTCTTCATCAGCTTCACCACGGGACTGTTGGCGTTCTGGACCACGCGCGCCACCGCGATCATGGAGCTCCATGCGGGGGTGTCCCTCTTCCTCGCCGGCCGGATCGCGCCGCTCGCCCTGCTGCCGCCGGCCGTGGCCGGGGGCGCCGGCGCGCTGTGGTTCCGGTCCATGCTCGCCTTCCCGGTGGATCTCCTCACCGGCGCCGTGCACGGCACCGACGCGGTGCTGCGCGGGCTCGGTGAGCAGATCGTCTGGCTCGGCTTCTGGATCCTGGCGTACCGCATCGCGTGGAGCCGCGGCATTCGAAAATACGGCGCAGTGGGCGGCTGACACTCATCATGTCACTCCGCATGCCGCACTCCGCATTCCGCATGCTCTCGGCCTTCTGGCGCCTCAACCTCGTCGAGGAGCTGCAATACCGCGCCAATTTCATCGCGAGCGTGCTCGGCACTCTGTTCAACATGGCGACCGCGCTGCTCACGCTCGCGCTCTTCTTTCACCACACCACTACGCTCGGCGGCTGGGACTACTGGGAGATCGTCGTGCTGCTCGGCGTGTTCAACGCGCTCACCGGCGTGATCGAGGCGGTACTGCGGCCCGGGATCGGCCAGCTCGCCGGTGAAGTGCGGAGCGGTGAACTGGATCTGGTGCTCGTGAAGCCCGTCGACGCCCAGGGCTTCGTCTCGTTCCGGCAGCTCGACATCTGGCGCCTCTCGGATGTCGTACTCGGGCTCGGGCTGGCGGGATACGCGCTCTTTCGGATGGGCCACGCGCCATCCCTCGCACAACTCACGGCCTTTGGCTTGAGCCTTGCGGCTGCAGCCGTCGTCGTCTACGCACTCTGGGTGGTGCTGATGAGCCTGGCATTCTGGTTCGTGTCGGTCGAGAACATCGCCGTGCTGTTCGACGCCGTGTACGAGGGGGCGCGCTATCCCGTCTCCGCGTACCCCGGAGCCCTGCGCTTCCTGTTCGTGTACCTGATCCCGATCGCCTGGACGACGACCGTCCCGGCGTCGGCGCTCACCGGACGGCTGCGACCGGAGATCGGGCTCGCGGCCGTCCTGGTCGCTGGGCTGGTGTTCGCCCTCGCGCGAGCGTTGTGGCGCGCGGCGCTCAGGCGATACTCCGGCGCGAGCGGGTGAAGAGGGCTACCCGCCCGCCGCCTCGTCTTTCGGCTTGTCGCCCTGCTTGAAGAACCAGATCGCGAGCATCACGACACCCACGATGAGGGCGACCTTAAACGCGAACATCAGAAACGGGAGCAAGAGGAGCGACGCGATCTTCCACAGGGCGAAGCCCGCGACGCCGAGGGCGGTGATCTGCAGGAACGGTTTGACCATGGCCGGCCGTGTCGAGTGAAAGGGATGGGATCCGTACGAAGGAAGTGGGGGTGCGGTGTCAGCGCGCCTACTGGTCAGTCCACACGGCGAGCTCGTTCCCGCTCGGATCGCTGAAGTGGAACCGCCGGCCGCCCGGGAATGGGTAGGTCTTCCGGACGATCTTCCCGCCCGCCTGTTTGATCTTCGCTTCGATCGCGTCGAGCTGGACGGCGTAAATCACGACGAGTGGATTGGCGGGACGCACGGGCGCGTCCTTGGTGAAGCCGCCGCTGAGACGGCCATCCTGGAAGCTCGTGTAGTCCGGTCCGTAATCCTGGAACCGCCAGCCGAAGACCTTCTCATAGAATTCCCTGATCCGGCCCACGTCGGTCGCGCCGAATTCGATGTAGTCGACCCGCCGGTCCTGCTCGCTCTGTGTCATCCAGCCTCCTTTAGGGGGCTTTCGCTTATACCATCACGGCTCCACCCGCAACGTCCAAGACAATGCCGGTTACCCAATCTGCATCGTCGGAAGCGAGAAACCGAGCCGCCCGGGCCACGTCTCCCGGCACGCCCAGGCGCTTGACAGGGTGCAAGTCGACGAGCGCCTGCTTCTGCGAATTGGGTATTCGCTGCTGGTTGCGCTCGGTCAGGATCGTTTCTGGAGCGATGCAGTTCACCCGGATGCCGAAGGGACCGACCTGGGTGGCGAGGTGTTGTGTGAGCATCTGTATCCCCGCCTTCGCTGCGGCGTATGGGATAGGTGATTGAGGGTGCGGCCGGCGCGCCGCAGCCGAGGACATCGTGATAATGTTGCCTGCCTTGCGTTGCTTCATGCCGGGTAAAATGCTCTTGATGGTGAGAAACGTCGCGGTGAGGTTGCCGTCCACAGATGCCTGCCACCCTTCCTCGCTCGTTTCTTCGAGAGGCCCGGGCTTCGTGAAGCTGCCGCCCGCGTTCGCCACGAGGATGTCAATCGGACCGAGCTGTCCTTCGATTTGATGACGCATGCTTTCAATCTCGGCGAACCTGGTGACATCGGCCGCGACCTGGATCGCCTGCCCGCCGGCGCGCTCGATGTCGGCGCGCACGGCAGACAAGGCCGCCAGATCCCTGCCGTGGACCGCTACCCTGGCGCCATGTCGCGCGAACAGGTGCGCGATCGCGGCCCCAATGCCGCGCGAGCTGCCGGTGACGAGGGCGACCTTGCCATCGAGCGCGCTCATAAGTAGCGCGCCACCGCCATCGCGCCCGCGGCGATCACGAGCAGTACGGCGGCCAGCTGGGCTCCCCGCTCGACCCGCGCCTGCAGGGCCGCGACCTGCGCGGCCTGCTCCGGCGTGGGGGAACCACCCTGGGTCTCGAAGCCCGTCCGCAGCGCCGCCAGCTTCGCGCCGGCGGGCGCGTTCACCGCCACCCCGATGATCACGGCGACGAGCGCGGCGAGGGCCCCCGCGGCGAGCGCGAGCCCGGGCCGCGAGGTGACCCACGCGCGGTTGAAGCCGGCGGAGAGCCGGCCGTACATGATGAACCCGGGGATCACAGTGAGGAGCATCGCGATGCCCAGCGCGGGGCCCATGCGCTGCCGGAGACGTTCCATGAAGCCCCGGGCGTCGGGGCCCACGACCCGGGCCGTGGGGAAGAGGAACAGGGCGGCGAAGACGGCGGAGCCCACCCAGACGGTGCCCGCCACGATGTGCACCAAGCGCAGCCAGACCACAAACCACCTCCGCAGAAGTATATTTGACTATACGGACTGTATGATTAAATTGTTCCTGCCAGCGCGTCCATGACTCCCCGCCCCTACCGTTTGGGCCGCCGCCAGGCGGCGGTCGACCGGACCCGGGCCCGGATCCTCAAGGCCGCGCGCGCGTTGCTGGTCGCGCGCGGGAACACGGATTTCAGCATCGAAGCAGTCGCGCAGCGGGCGCGCGTCACGCGGCCCACCGTGTATCAGCAGTTCGGCTCGCGACCCAAGCTGTTGGAGGCGCTGTTCGACGACCTGGCCCGGCAGGGTGGGATGTGGGACTTGGCCGATGCGTTTCGCCAACCCGATCCCGAGGAGGCCTTGGCTCGGTTCATCGCGACGTTCGGCCG
This sequence comes from Gemmatimonadota bacterium, assembly GCA_003221085.1. Lineage (GTDB taxonomy): Bacteria > Gemmatimonadota > Gemmatimonadetes > Gemmatimonadales > GWC2-71-9 > AG41. The sequence goes on along the minus strand of QHUD01000050.1, from coordinate 15,955 downwards.
CTTCTGGACCGCGCATCGCCCGATTCATCGGCGGCTGTCGGCGCTGGGGGTACTCGACACCGGCCTCGACCGAGCGTTGTCAGCTCGGCAGGAGTGGCGACGGCAAGGGCTACGAAGGATCGTGGGACGGATCCGCGAGGCTCAGGACGAGACCATCGATCTGCTGTTTGCGCTCACGAGCTTCCAGACGTTCGACATGCTCGCGGGCCCGAAGCGCACTCCCGCACACGTGGCGCCGATCGTGCTGCGCGCCGCCCGGACGATCCTGGAACTTCCTGTTTGACTTCGCCCGGCCCGCCCGCTAGCGTTCATCGAGCGTTGCACGTCAAGGCGGGACTTGGCCAATGCGCCGGTCCCGCCTTTCGTTTCTTCCCCTCACGCGGGCGGACCGATGGCGAAGGAAGAAGCGATCGAGATCAATGGCACCGTCGAGCAGGTGCTGCCGAACACGACGTTCCGCGTCCTGCTCGAGAACGGCCACTACGTGCTCGCGACCATTGCGGGCAAGATGCGGCGCTTTCGGATCCGGGTGCTCGCGGGTGATCGGGTCACGCTCGCAGTATCCCCCTACGACCTCACACGCGGCCGTATCACCTACCGGTACAAGTGAACCGGGCGCTGGCGCGGACGGGCCTCGTCAAAGACGGCGGCCCGCCCCGCTGCCCCCACTGCACTCAGCGCCTCGCGTTCGGGAGCGATCGGCTGGGTCGGACGACGGAATCCTGCGGCTGCGGATACCGGGCATACGTGCAGGTGCGGGAGAGCGAGCGCGCCGCTCCGGCCGTCGTTAGTGGCGGTCCGGCCCCGGCGGCGTCGGAAAATGCAGAGGGTCTCTCAAGCTCTGGAGCTCCCGGTAGTAAAAGAGCGGTGTAGGTCGCTTGCCGGTGAAGCGCAGGCGCTTGAGGAACGCAATCTCCTCCGCGGTCGCCGTACCGCTCAAGGCAGGATCCCGCAGGAACTCGGTCAGCCCCCGCTCCTCCGTGATGCGCTCATCGAATTCCTGCTCGACGAACTCGAAGCGCCTCACGATCAGCGGATCCAGAAACGAGACGCAGTTCTCGGCCGACACGTGGAAGATGTCGGTATCGAGGAATTCGAGCACGATCACGCGCATCTCTTCGTAGCTGCGGCCGCCCAGCTGCGCCATCATCCGGACCCAATATTCGTTGTCCAATTCCTGTCGGGCCACCTGCTTCGCCACCTCCAACACCTTGGACGTGACCAGGCGCTCCAGCTCGCCGAGCGGCTGCCGCTCGAAGATCGCGCGGATCTCGGCTTCCGCGGCGGGGGCGCACTTGCGCAAGATCAGCTCGCGGACTTCCCCGAGGAGGGCGGTGGGCTCCTCGCCCAGCTCCCGCTTCAGCTGCTCCTTGCGCTGCAGCTCGGCCAGCTTCGCCAGCTCCCCACTCGGCAGCCGCAGGAACTTGTCCATCCGCTCGTAGATGTCGGTCCGGTTCGGGGCCGGGGGCGCCTTGCGCCGGGTCAGTAGCTGGGAGATGTAGGACTCGGTCACGCGGGCGGCGCGGGCGAGATCGCGCTGCTCCAACCCCAATTCCTCCAACCGGTGACGAATCACAAAAGGCACGTCCACGCGACTCCTCCTCCGCCTAACTCGTTCACTGCGCGTTAACAGCGAATGGTAAAGCAACTAGCAACTGTGAAAACGTGACTTGACAAATTTAGTAAAGTCAGGTAGCTTGTGCAAGCTGAGGAAGTGTCAGTGAGTTGCCGAGGTCATGTAGTTGCCTAAGGAGTCGCCAATATGTACGCACGCAACGTCACGATGCACCTGAAGCCCAATACGGCAGGTGAGTTCACGCAGACGCTCGAGAAGGACATCCTGCCCTTGCTTCGGAAGCGCACAGGGTTCGCGGACGAGATCACGTTCGTTGCCCAGGACGGCAAGGAAGCACTTGCCATCAGTCTGTGGGACCGCAAAGAGAGCGCGGAAGCCTATGCGCGCGAGACGTATCCCGAAGTGCTGAAGGGTCTGGCGAAGGTGGTCGAGGGAACGCCCGAGGTGGCCAGCTTCGACGTGTCCAACTCCACGTTCCACAAGATCGCCGCTCGCAGCTAAAGGTCGACTGGTCCGCGTCACGCGGATTCGTCTGTTTGGGAGGAGGAGGGCGGCATAGGCCGCCCTCCTTCTTTTCTTTGAGGTCTACGCGAGCGGCGCCCGCCGAGCGTCCAAGCTCAGTGGGCCCGCCCCGAAGTGCGCGATCAGCAACGCGGCGCCCAGCATGGACACGTTCTTCATGAACATCGCGATCTGCACCCCGCGCATCATCGGGTCGGGCACCGCCCAGAAGGCGTGCATCTTGATCGTCACGGGGACCAGGAACAGCACCAACAGCCACGCGCCGAGTTTGGCCTTGTAGCCGAACGTCACGCTCAACCCTCCGACCGTCGCGATCACACCAGACAGCGGCACCAGGAACCCCGCGGCCGGCACTCCCTGCTGGGTCGCGTATGCGACATATCCGGGTGAGAAGTGCCCCAACACGGTCATCAGGAAGATCGCGGAATAAAGGAATCGACCCACGGGGACGAGGTAGAGCACGGGAATCCCCTTTCTAGTTGAAGGAGCGAGTCAGGAGGTCAGCGCGCTGAGGGCGTTCTGGAGGCTCGTCGCCTCGCCCGCCTTGAGCGCCTTGACGATTGCACGCTGCGCGTCGGCCAGCGCGCGCATGCCCTTGGCATGCGCCTGCTGGCCCGCCGGAGTGAGCTCGGCCAGCACGCTGCGGCGGTCGTCCGCCGCGGCGCGCCGACGGACCAGGCCATCCTTCTCCAGGCGGTCGACCAGCTGGGTGATGTTGGAGCGCACGCAGTGCTGGCGCGCGGCGAGATCGGACAGAGGCAACGCTTCCTTTGCCTCGGCCAGGAACTGCAGCACCGCGAGCTTCGCAAGAGACAACCCGGTCGGGTCCAAAGCCGCCTCGAGGCGTGCCTCCACCGCGTCGGCCGCGCTCAGGAACGAGAACACGAGCGCTTCACTCGCCGGCCGGCTCACCCGCTTGCGGGACCGTTTTCTCATGGCCACATCATAGGGACCGTCCGGCTCGTGCGGCAAGCCGGGCTCATTGGGCGGCGGGCCACCCGGCGCCGACGGCGCGATACAGCTGCACCGCCGCGACGAGCTGGTCCCGCTCCGCCTGCGTGAGCGCCAGCTCGGCCCCGAACAGCCCGCGCTGCGCCTCCAGTACGTCGAGATAGCTCGACACCCCGTTTCGATACCGCATGTCCGCGAGCTCGAGGGCCCGGCGCAGCGCGATCACCTGGCGCTCTTGCGCCGCGCTCCGATCCTGAGCGGTGCGCAGGCCCACGAGTGCGTCTTCCACTTCGCGCAGCGCCACGAGGACCGTCTGCTCGTAGCGCGACCGCGCCTGCGACGCCCGCGCCCGGGCAATGTTGACCTGCTCGCCCGCCCCCGGCCGGCCTTCCTTGAACAGCGGGATCGAGACCCCGGCGAAGGCCTGCCAGATGTTGGTCCCCGACCCAAACCACTTGGAAAATTCCGTGCTCTGAGTGCCGTACTGCCCGGTGATCGTGAAGGTCGGGAGGTAGGCGGCCTGCGCCGCGCCGATCCGGGCCGTCGCGGCGCGGAGCGAGGCTTCGGCGCCCCGCACGTCCGGCCGGTTACCGAGCAGCGCGGAGGGCACGCCGGCCGGGACCGGGATCCGCGCCGCCATCTCTGTGAGCGCGCGGCCCCGGGCGATGGCGCCGGGGTTGTGTCCCACCAGCACGCTCAGGGCGTTCTCCTGCTGGGCCACCTGTCGCTCGAAGTCGGCGACGCTCGCCGCCGGACTCGCCACCTCGGCTTCGAATTGCCGCACGTCGAGCTCCGAGATGAGGCCCTGGTCGAGGCGCCGGCGGGCGAGCGCCAGCGTTTGGCGCCGCGAGTCGAGCGTGCGGCGCGCGATCGCGAGGTTCAGGTCGGCCGCGCGCAGGTCGAAGTAGGCCGTCGTCACATCGCCGATCAGCGACAACTGCAGCGCGCGCCGGTCTTCCTCCCGCACCACGAGATCCGAGCGGGCAGCGCTCGTACTGCGGCGCAGCCGGCCCCACACATCGAGCTCCCAGCTCATGTCGGCCGTGGCCTGGTACACGTTGTAGGTGAAGGACCCGAACGTGCCGAACACCGTCTGGTTGCGGCCCGCCCGACCGTTGGCCGTCAGCTGGGGCAGGAGCGCGCCCCGCGTCGCCCGGTACTGGGCGCGGAACTCGTCGATCACGGCGACTGCGGTGCGCATGTCGCGGTTCGCCCGCAGGCTCGTGTCCACGAGCTGTCGCAGCACGGAGTCCTGGATCAGGTCGAGCCAGCGCAGCGCTGCCCCGGAGTCGCCGGCCGCCCGGACGGACGACGTGTCGTAGCCGAACGGCACACGCGCCGTGTCGGCCCCGGCGGGCAACAGGGTATCGCGGCTGGTGCGCAACGAGTCGTAGAACGACCGCAGCGAATCCTCGGACGTCGCGGGCCGCCGCCAGCCGTCCGGCATGCCGAGGGAGGCACGGCGATATCCCGGCCCCACGGCGCACGCCCCGGCGAAAGCGATCAGGGCGACGAGGGCGATGCGTCGCATGTCAGTCGCCCTCCGCCGGAAGGGCCACGGTCGGCGGGACGACGGCACCTGCCCTGCGGCCCACCAGGCCCCGCTCGCTCAGGCTGCGGATCGACGCGAAGAACAGCGGGATGAAGAACACGCCGACCAGCGTCGCCACGAGCATCCCGAAAAACACGCCGGTGCCGATCGAGTGCCGGCTCGCGGCGCCTGCGCCGCTCGACGTGAGCAAGGGCGTGACGCCCAGGATGAACGCGAACGAGGTCATGAGGATCGGGCGCAACCGTTCCCGGCCGGCCTCGAGCGCCGCCTCGCGGATCGATCGCCCCTGGGCGCGCAGCTCGTTCGCGAACTCGACGATCAGGATCGCGTTCTTGGCCGCAAGACCCACCACGACGATCAGGCCGATCTGCACGTACACGTCGTTCGCCATCCCGCGCAGCCACACGCCGAGCAGCGCGCCCAGCGTGCCAAACGGCACACCGAGCAGCACCGCGAACGGGATCGACCAGCTCTCGTACTGCGCTGCGAGCACCAGGAACACCATCACGAGGCCGAGGGCGAACACCAGACCGCCTTGCCCCCCCGACGCACGCTCCTGATAGGACTGCCCGCTGAAGGCGTAGCCGATGCCGCGAGCGGCGTACTTGTCCTGAGCCAACCGCTCCACAGCGGCGAGCATTTCCCCGGAGCTCTTCCCGGGCGCCGGGGCCCCGACTACCAGCGCTGACGTGAAGCCGTTGAACCGCGTGATGACGCTCGGGCCGGCCCGGAATTCGGTCCGCGTGAGGGCCGACACGGGCACCATCTGTTGATTGGGCCCTCGGACGTACAGCCGTCCGATGTCCTCGGGCGTCTGGCGGAAGCGGGCCTGCGCCTCGGCCTGCACCCGGTAGGTCTTGCCGTACCGGTTGAAATCGTTGATGTAGAGCGTCGACAGAGACGCCTGCATCGTCTGGAACAGCTCCGACAGCGAGATCCCCAGGGCCTTCACCTTCTCGCGGTCTACCTGCACGAACAGCTGCGGCGTGTTTACCCGGATGGTCGGGTACACGCCCCGCAGCGTGGGCAACGCGTTGGCGTCGGCCGCGAACTCGCCCGTCAGGCCGGCGAACCGAGTTACGTCGTTCACCCCGCGGTCCTGCAGATTCAGCTCGAGGCCCGCGGTCGTGCCTAGACCGATGATCTCCGGGAGGTTGAACGCGAAGCCGCGAGTCTGCTGCAGCTGGAACAGATAGCCGTTCACGGCCCCGAGCACTGCCGGAAGCTGGTCCTTCGCCGCACTCCGCTTCTCCCAGGGCTTCAGCATGACGAACATGATCGCGGCGTTCGTCTGGTTCGCGTTCTGGATGAAGTTGAGGCCCACGAGCGCCACGACGTGATTGACCGCCGGCTGCGCTTTGAGGAAGCTCTCGACTTGTTTCACCACCGCTTCCGTGCGTTGACGCGAGGCATTGTCGGGGAGCTCGACCAGCATCCCGAAATACCCCTTGTCCTCGCTGGGAATGAACCCGCTCGGGACGGCCCGCACGAGGACGAGCAGCAGGGCGACCGCCACCGCGAAGGCGGCGAAAAATGTACGAGGGCGGTCGATCACGCGCCCGGCGGCGCCGAGATAGCGCTCGGTGACCGAGCGGAAGCCGCGATTGAAGCCACCGAAGAACCGGTTGAAGGCTCGCGCCAGAACACCGCTCTCCACCACTACCGGCGCTCCCTCCGGCACGGGCCGCAGCAGCACCGCGCACAGCGCCGGGGTCAGGGTCAGCGCGACGATGCCCGACAGCACCACCGACACGGCGATGGTGATGGCGAATTGCTTGTACATGAGGCCGGTGATGCCCCCAAGGAACGCCACCGGGATGAACACGGAGCACAACACGAGCACGATGGCGATCAGCGCCCGGCTCACCTGGTGCATCGCCTTGTCGGCGGCGACGGCGGGCGGCACCCCTTCCTGCTCCATGATGCGTTCCACGTTTTCGATCACGACGATCGCGTCGTCCACGACGATCCCGATCGCGAGCACCAGGCCGAACAGCGTGAGCAGGTTGACCGAGAACCCAAGCACCTGCATCCCAAAGAAGGCACCGATGACCGATACGGGGACCGCGACCACCGGAATCAGCGTCGCCCGCCAGCTCTGCAGGAAGATGAATACGACCAGCGTCACGAGCAGCAGCGCCTCGAACAGCGTCTTCACGACTTCCTTGATCGACTCGGTGACGTACGGCGTCGTGTCGAACGCGATCGTCCAGTGGACGCCCGGAGGGAAGTTCTTGGCGAGCTCGCCCATCCGCGCGACGACCTCCTGCTTCACCTGGAGCGCATTGGCGCCAGGACGCAGGAATACCGGCGTCAGGGCGGTGGGCGCGCCGTCGAACCGCCCGGCCAGGTCGTAGTTGCGCGCGCCGAGGTGAGCGTCCCCGATGTCCGACAGGTGCACGAGCGAGCCGTCGGGCCGGCCCCGCACGATGATGCGCTCGAAATCACTCGCCTCTTTCAGGCGCCCGCTCGTGATCACGGGAATCGTCAACTGGGTGCCGGGCGGAGCGGGCTCGCGCCCGATGCGGCCGGCCGGATTCGTAGCGTTCTGCTCCTGGACCGCCGCGGCGACGTCCGACACCGTGAGTCCGAGCTGCGCCATGCGGTCGGGATCGAGGCTCAACAGCATCGAGAAGTCGAGCTGGCCGAACGTGCTCGCATCGCCCACGCCGGGGAGACGCTTCAACTCATCGTCGATATAGATCTTGGCGTAGTTGTTCAAATACTCGGTGTCGTACCGCGGATCGTCGGAGGAAAGCGCGAGCACGACCAGAAACGCGGTCTGGCGCTTGCGCACCGTGATCCCGTTGCGCACCACCTCCTGGGGCAGCTGCGGCTGGGCGAGGGCGACCTGGTTCTGCACGTCGACCGCCGCCAGATCCGGGTCGCGTGAGATGTCGAAGTAGACCGACAGGTTCATGACCCCGTCGCTCGAGTTCGAGGACTTGAAGTACAGGAGGCCCTGCATGCCCGACAGCTGCTGCTCGATCGGGGCGGCCACCGCATCGGCCACGTCCTGCGCCGTCGCACCAGGGTAGACGGCCTGCACCTGGATCTCGGGCGGCGTGAGGGGCGGATAACTCTCGACCGCGAGCCGGGTCAGGGAGAACAGCCCGAGCAACACGATCACGATCGAGATGACGGCCGAAAAAACCGGGCGCCGGATGAACAGGTTGCGGATCTGCGGCGCGTCGCTCATGGGCGGCTCCTGATCCGAAGGGGCGCTGCGGGTGGAGCGAGCAACGCGCTGTCCTGGGCCCCGGCCGTGGCGCTGTCCGCCGTCGGCCGATAGGCCACCGGCCGCGCCGGCCGCCCGGGCGCGACTTTCTGCACCCCCTCCACCACCACGCGATCACCGACCTGGAGCCCCTGCTCGATCAGCCACGAGCCGCCGTCCCAGGAGGTGGCGGTTACGTTCCGCGCCGCGACCTTATCGCTGTCGCCCACCACGTAGACGAACGCCCCGGTCAGGCCCTGCTGCACGGCGCGTTGCGGGACAAGAATCGCGCCCGGCCGCTTGAGGCCGAGCAGGCGGACCCTCACGAACTGCCCGGGGAGCAGGATGTGCTGTGGGTTCCTGAGCTGTGCACGCAACTGTTGCGTACCCGTCGCCGGCTGAAGGGCGAGATCGGCGAAGTTCAGCTCGCCCGCCGCAGGCAAGGGACTGCCGTCCGCCAGCGTGACCTGAACGGCGAGGGCGCGGGGCGCGGCCGGCATCAGTAGCCGGCCGTTCGCGAGGTCGCGCCGCAGGCCCAGCAGGTCCTCGTCGGACGGACTAAAGTTCACGTAGATCGGGTCCACCTGCTCGACGGTCGTGAGCAGATTACCCGGGCCGGTCACGCGCGCGCCAAGCTCCAACAGCGCGCGTCCGGCGCGCCCCGAGATCTCGGCGCGAACGAACGTGTCCTCGTAGTCCTTCTTGGTCTGATCGACCGCGGCTTGCGCCTGATCGAACGCCTGCTGCGCGTCGTCCACGTCCTTCTGCGCGACCGCGCGCGCCGCGAGCAGCGGCTTCAGGCGCGCCAGGGTACGGTCCGCATTGGCGAGCCGGGCCTGGGCGCTGCGGTACGCGGCCTCGTACGTGGTCGGATCGATCCGGAAGAGCAGCGTGCCCTTCGCAACGTCCGTGCCTTCGGCGTAGGGACGCGCGACGATCACCCCGGTGACCTGCGAGCGAACCTCGACCGAGCGCGAGGCGGCGGCCTGCCCGACGTACTCGTAGCGCGCGCTCACCGTCTCGGGAACCACCGTCAGCACGGATACGTCAGGTGCCGGCGGCGCAGCCGGGGCGACCGGAGCTCGCCGACGCGCCGCCGCCGCACCGACAACAAGAAGGAGGGCGACCGCTACCGCGCCGGCCCATAGAGCTGGTTTGAGCAAATGCTTCATCTCTGCACCCGTCGGAAAAGGTGATGATGACCACTGGTCCGATAGTTCACCAATGAACAATCAATCCCCAAGGTTCCCGCGAGCTCGTCACCTGAAGCCGAGCTCCCCCATTTGGGTGGGGTTCCACCACCCGATTGGTGGATGAAGCTGCCGACGAGCGACATCAGTGGCCCGAGACCGACTGCCTCGGATCACCTGTCTGTGTTTGACGGGATGAGCTGATCCAGCGCACGCAGGTTGTCCGCCGTGCGGGGCCACCACAGGAAGCCCGGCACCAGGGACCGCGGAAGAGAATCGCCGCCCGCGGTGATCGCGGTCGTGTCGGGAAGGGTGACGGTGGCGACGGCGAACATCACGCCGATGATCCGCCAGTTGGGCTGCCGCAGCGCCACCGCGACGAGCTGTCCCAGCATCGTCTCGCCCCATGCCTCCGCCGTCGTGCCGGTCGGAATCTCATCGACCATTTTGACCATCCCCATCACGGCGGGATCGTTACACGTGCTCCAGGGCTCGTCCGCCACCCGCAGACTGTCCACCTCAACGTAGGTGGCGGCGCTCGAATCGAGAGCGACCCGGCCGATGAGACAGACATAAGGATGGAGCGTGCGCTGCCGCCACAACCCCGCATACTGCGCCTCGACCGAAGCGACCGAATAGCGCGGGAAGCCGTCGTCCACCGGACGTACGGGGCTCTGGCTCTGGAGCTCGAGGCAGGAGCCGAACATGATCAGCGCGGCGGCAGTCCACGTGCGCATCAGGGGAGCGCTCCTCGGGGCATCACGCCGGCCGGCGCCGAAATCGCGCGCCGGCCGGCGTGATGGTCGGTCAGAAGGACAGCGTGAGACCGCCCTGCCAAGCGATGTCGTGCTGGGTCTTGTTGTAGCCGTACTGGTCGAACTTGTAGACGAAGTCGCGACCCTCCGCCCGCAGGCCGACACTCCCGAAGCGGTACTCGAGCCCCGCGCCGAAATTGCCGGCGAACTTGGACCAGGTGTCGCTGGCGCCGAGCTGATGCACGCTGATGGCACCCGCCCCGCCGAGCAGGTAGGGAGTCAGTGTGCCCGACCCCGACTCGATGGGATAACGCAGGACCAGGTCTGCGTCATAGGTGAATTTGTTGAACTTGCCGCGGCCCGGGAGCGCGGCGCCGCGCAGGCTGTCCTGCGCCCAGCTGCCGCTGGCGCGGATGCCCACGTTCCGCTGCAGCCACACCGTCGCGTCGATCGAGCCGATCCAGCCGAGCCGCCAGTCGGCGGTGCCGGCGGGGTTCAGATGGCCCGCGCCCGACAGTCCGCCGAACGCGCCGCCCAGGGTGAAGCGATTGGACCAGGACTGAACCGGGGCCTGGGACGCGGTGCTGCTCTGGGCGCCGAGCACGGGGGGCGTGATCGCCGCAACGAGCACCGCGGTGACGAGGGACAACGAACGGTTCGACATACAGTCCTCCACAAGGGTTCAGGGTTTACATTTACAGCACGGACTACATCACATCACTCACTGTGCGCGGCGTGAGCCATCATGCCGCCCATCCCGCCGGGATCGCACCGCAGCCCCAACAGGTGTCGGATGTCGGCCTGGTAGAGCGGGTCTCCCACCGCGACCTCCGGGAGCGGAGCGACTGGCGTGAAAATCCCGCCCACCTTCGCCATCCCCCCCTCGGGGATGGTGTGGCCGGTGGGGTTGAAGTAGCTCGCCGTGATCCGGTAGCGGTGCGTCGGGTACACCACGCGACCGAGGCCGAGATGGGGAAGGGAAACCGGCATGCTGGTCACCTCACCCGACGCGTCGGTGCGCGGCCGGGCTCTCCAGATGACCCGTCGCGCGGTCAGGTCCCGCAGCTCCATCCACTCCGCGTACCTGTGCAGATGCCCCGACAGGCCGAGAATCCGCGCCGGGACCGCCGGACTGCCGTCCCAGGAGCGCACCGTGCGCCCCGGCGGGAGATCGAATTCCATCGGTCCGGTCGGGAACATCACATCGACCCGAAAGCCCGCGACCTCGCGCAACGGCCGCGTCTCGGTGTACTGCAGGACCAGACGGACGCGAACGCCCGAGTAGGGGGTCGCGGTCGGGTTGTGGAGCATGGTGCTCACGAGCAGCGGCTCGCCGCGACGCAAGCGCACGCCGGCGAGCCATGCCGGCAGATTTTGCGCCTCGCTCTCCGCGCCGAGTGCCACGAAGCGCTGGGCGACGGGAAGGAACAGATCACGGGCGGCGGGCCTGGTCGTGTCGATGTGGTGCAGCACGCGGCGCGGCACCCGGGCGCCCTGCGCGTCGCTGAGCTCCGCCCGGTATCCATGGACCCAGGCGTCAAAGGGAACGTGCATCAGCTGGTACACGAGCTCCTCGCTGTGCTCCGCCATCGAGTGTGGGGGCAGATCAACCGGCCCCACATCGATCACGAGCTCGTGCCTGCCCCGGTCATGGAAAAGCCGGAGGTACGGAGAGCGCGCGGCCCGGGGCGCCAGGGGATCGCCGCTCGCCGGAACCACGACCGTCGCGGGAGACAGCAGCTCGCAGATGCCGCCGGCCGGCTCGACGTCCAGCGCCCGCAAGGCCGGTAGTTGTCCTCGCTGCGCCGGGGCACCGCCGGTCGCTACGAGGCAGACCAGCCCCCAGACTGCGAGCCCCCGCCGCGACGGCGACTTCACAACCCCGCCTCGCGGATCACTCGCACGGGCTCCGGCTCAAACTCCGTCAGCAATCGCGGCTCGATCGCGCTCGAGCCAAGGCGCCACCACGCGCCCAGGGCGCGCAAGCGCAGCAAGTACAGCGTTTCCGGCAGCTGGACCGTGAATGCGATCGTCGCGGGTTGTAGCATTCCGCCAACTCCTGTTGAATCCGAGACCCTGAAATGACGACCGTAGACAGTTCATGAATGAACTGTATTTTGGAAAAGTTCCCGGGAACCTGGTGACCCGCCCGGATCATTGGTTCATTGATGAACTGTTGTCGGATCGTGAAGAGGAGGACCCATGACGCCACCGTTCGTACACGAACCGCCGAACGCCGCTCCGGGCGAGGAGCCGGCAGTGTCGCGCCTGACGGCGGCGGAGGCACACGCGCTGGTGACGGCCGGTCGGGCCGTGCTGGTCGACACCCGTGACGCGCGGCTATTTGACAACGCGCACGCCGCGGGCGCCCTGTCACTGCCGCTCTCCGCGATCCAAGCGGGCCACGGGCACGACTGCTGATCGCGGCGGGATACGACGAGCGCAAGGTCGCCGCGCTGCAGGGGGGCATTCCCGCCTGGTATCAGGCGGGCTACCCGCTCGAGAAATGGACCGACCGAGCGTGAGCCGCACGGTCGCGCCGTGACGGTCGCCCGGGTAGTTTGCGGCCCATGCTCGACGTCCTAGGCGCCCTGCGCGCGGGGCTTGCCCCGCATTACACCGTCGAACGGGAGATCGGGGCCGGGGGCATGGCACGGGTGTTCCTCGCGGCCGAACGCCATCCGCCCCGCAAGGTGGCCGTGAAGGTGATGAACCCGGAGGTCTCGACCTCCGAGTTTCGCGAGCGCTTCATTCGGGAAGTCGAGCTCACGTCACGGCTCAGCCACCCGCACATCGTGCCGATCCTCGCCGCAGATGAGTGCCTCTTCGTGCCGGATGGACCCGACGGGCTGTGCTACTACGTCATGCCGTACATCGAGGGCGAGTCGCTGCGGGCCCGGCTGGAGCGAGAGCAACGCCTGCCGCTGGAGGAGGCGGTACGCATCGCCCTCGAAGTCGGCGACGCGCTCGCCCACGCGCACGGACACGGCATCATCCATCGCGATATCAAGCCCGAAAACATCCTCTTGTCCGGAGATCAGACGTGGGTGGCGGACTTCGGCATCGCGCGCGCGGTCAGCGCCGCGGGGGGCCACACCTTGACCGGGGGGCATCCGGTGGGCTCACTGGCCTATATGAGCCCCGAGCAGCTGATGGGCAGCCGCGCCATCGATCCGCGCACCGATGTGTACAGCCTGGGGGGCGTGCTCTATGAAATGCTGGTGGGCGAGCCCCCCTTGGTGGGGTTCGGCGGCGGGACGCCGCGCGGCGGCACCGCCCTCGACACGGTGCTGCGCGCACAAGGCCTGAGCCACCGCACTGAGCGATTAGTCAAGGAGACCATCGCGCGCGCGCTCGCGGCGGAGCCCGACGAGCGCTTCGCGTCTGTGAACGAGTTCGCGGCCGGGCTCCGGGACGCGGTGAGCCGGCGGCCAATCCTGGGACTCAGGCGGCCCCGGCTGGGGTGGAAGGCTGCGCTACTGGCGGGCGCAACGGCGGCGGCGCTCGTCACGGCCGGCGTGCTGTTGCTCGGGAAGCGGCCTCGGGCGCTCGACCCGAGGCGGGTCGTCGTCGCGGGGTTCGAAGACCTCACGGGGGATCCGACGCTCGCCCCGCTCGGTCACCTCGCCGCTGATTGGCTCACGCAAGCACTGGCGCGCCGCGGTGGGCTGGACGTCGTGCCAGGCGCCGCCACGGGCCATCTCGACGCCGCGGACATTCGCGCGCTCGCCGCGGAGACCGGGGCGGGGACCGTGGTGTCGGGGGCATACTACCGTGAAGGCGACTCGGTTCGTTTCCACGTGCAGGTCATCGACGCGGCACGCGGGACGGTGCGGCGTGGCGTGGAGCCGGTCGGCGCCCCGTGGAGCGCGCCGACTCAGGCAGCCGAGGCGCTACGCCGCCGGGTCACCGCGGTGTTCGACACCTTGTTCCCTCCCACGACCCCCTGAAAACCGGCGGGGCCGGCGTCACAATGTGAACCCGACACCGACGCCGAGGGACGAGACGTAGTCCCGGAAGAATTCCCCGTACGGCGCGGGCCCGCTATAAGCCTTCACCAAGACGCTCCAACGCCAAGCAGAACGCGGATCGGCCAGGGGGTCGCCCAGCTCGAGACCGGTCACCATGCTCCAGCCGACCTGCCAGCTGCGGTCCTGCATCGATTTGACGTCCAAGCCCGCCACGAAGCGGCCGGCGGCCATCCGGCCGAGGCGTACCAACGAGCCGGGTTGACGGAACTCCAGGCCGCCGTGCAGCACGGCGGGCTTCAGATCGGCCGGTGAGTGCGCGAAGACGTAGTCCCCGCCGCCATACACGCGCCAGCGCGACGTCTCCCGCGCGACGAGCAGCTCCACGGCCTGGAACGTCAAGTCGATCCGCCGGGCATTGGTGTGAACCATGTATTCGTCGCCCAGGTGGGAGCTTTGGTGATATACTCGCAGCCGCGTGGCCAGCGAACCGCGGCGGTACGTGAGCGGCAGCCCGACGAGGTAGTCGGTGTTCAGCAGATCGGTGGTCGAGGATTGCATGTTGAACTCGGAGAAGACGCCGGCGGCAATCCCGAGCTGCCAGTCTCGCCCGCGCAAGAGTCCGATCGTTTCGCCGAACCCTACGGTGCCAAGCCGCGACGCGAGCCGCGGAGAGCGAGCCCACAGGTAACCGGCGAAGAAGCGCGGCTCCTTCGGGTCGGCCAGCAGTGGTTGGAATACCGGTGCCTGAACGGCCGCCCCGGCCTGAGCGATCACCATGGCCGCCACGAGCTGATATACGACGGCGCCCCGCATCCCCGCATCCCCCAGTGTGAGATACTTCACTAATGAACTAGGGCGTGTGGGAGTTCCCGCCGCGCCAAGTGTCAAGGAGCTGTCAAGGTTGGGCGGATCCTCTTGTGGGGTCCGGGGCGGCCCGGCATGTTCGGCCTCCTCAGGGAACGTTCCCGACCTCCGGTCGCCTGCCGCCAGCGTTCACCTACACTTCCCACATCGGAGACGACGATGCAGTGTGCCAGCAATGCGTCCATCCGTGCGGCCGTGGCGGTGGTCGTTGCGTGCGGGGTGTATTCCCGCGCTGCCGCCGCGCAGGGCCCGCGTGCCGCGCTCGATCCCATCACGAGCGCGCTGATCAACCATCCGATCACCACCTCCTCGGCGGAGGCGCGGGCGCGCTTTCTCGAGGGCTTGCGGGAATTCGATCTCGGCCGCTTCATCGACGCCAACGTGCACTTCAAGGCCGCGGTGGCTGCCGACCCGGACTTCGCGTTCGCCTACCTGAACGTCGCGAACACCGCCAACTCGCTCGCCGACTTCAAGACCAACCTGGCGTTCGCGGAACAGCACGCTGCCGGCGCGTCCGACGCCGAGCGGATCCAGATCCAGATGACCCGAAAAGGGTTCGACAACGACCTGGCAGGTCAACTGGCGCTGGGGGAGCGACTGGTCCAGCAATACCCCCAGAGTCCGCGCGCCTGGCTCGCCCTCGCCGCAGCACAGATTGGCTTGAACAAGAACGAGGACGCGCGTGCCTCGATCGTGAAGGCGCTGGAGATCTCGCCCAAGCTGTACGTCGCACACGCCACCTTGGGGAACGACTACATCTTCGGTGAGCCGCACGACTTTACGAAGGCGCTCGCGCACATGCAGGAGGCAGAGGCGCTGGCGCCGGATGAGTCCAATGCGCATCTCCTCGTCGGCGATGCCTATCGGGCGCAGCACAACCTCGAGCAGGCACGCGACGAATACCTGCGGGGCCACGAGCTCGACCCCCGCAATGCCGTGCTGCTCGTGAAGGCGGGACACGCGAACACGTTCCTGGGCGATTACGCGGCCGCCCGCGCCGACTACGATTCGGCCATGGCCGTCGGCCGGGCGAACGAGAAGGCCGCCTACGCCCCGTTCCGCGCCTACGTGAGCGTGTACGCCGGCGACCCCGCGGCCGCGATCGATGAGCTCAATCGGCTGGTCGCGTCGGTCGACGGCTTGGGAGTCCCCGATCCCAGGACCAACAAGGTGGCCGCGCTCACGAACGTCGTCGTCATCGCGACGCACACGCGTAACCGTGCGGCCGCGGAGCGGGCGTTGCAGCAGCTCGAGCCGTTACTGCTGCAGCAAGGTGACGAGGGGGGGAACCCGGCCTTCAAGCGGGGGCAACAGGCACAGATTGCGTACCTCGAAGGGTGGACCGCGGCGCGCCGCG
>QHUD01000221.1 GCA_003221085.1 Gemmatimonadota bacterium | reverse complement strand
GTCCGGCGTGTCGACCAAACCTCGCACCAGTCGCGCCCACTGTCCCGCCTTCACTCGCGCCGGCACGACCTCGCGCACGACGTCATCGAAGGTGATCAGCCCAGTGGCGTCCCGCTGGCGCAGCAGGATCAGCGCGAGCGCCGCCGCCAGCCGGTCGGCATAGGCCCGCTTGGTGAGCCGGTTGGGCGAGCCGCGCCACGCCATCGAGCGGCTCGCGTCCACCAGAATCATCGCGCGCAGGTTGGTCTCTTGCTCGAACTGCTTCACGAACAGGCGGTCGGCCCGGGCGAGGATCTTCCAATCGAGGTAGCGCAGCTCGTCACCGGGTTGATAGGCGCGGTGCTCCGTAAACTCGACGGAGAATCCGCGCAACGGCGAGCGGTGGATCCCGCTGAGAAAGCCCTCAACGACTCCCCGCGCCACAATCTCGATCCCGCCAAAGCGAGCTACCTCGGCGGGATCCAGGAGATCGATGCGCTGCACGTCGGGCATGGACTCGCGGAAGCTAATGAACAGCAGAATGTCCCGGGTAGAGGACAGACGAGGCCTGGTGATCCACGTCAATGAACGGTCGAACCTCAAGCTTCATAGCCACTTAGCCCCTAGACGACGGAGCGATGGTTTGGGCATGCAACCTGCCCCCTGTCCGGGCGAACGGAGACCCCATGTTGACCACAATCTGGTTGCTCGGCCTGGTCACGGCGCAAGGCGGAAGTCCCACGATCGAGCCGGCGGCGCGGGCACTACCGCGCCGACCGGGACGCCTTCGTGACTGTCTTGCGCGTCGACACCGACGGCCGGGTACGCGTGCTGTTTCCGCGCGAGCCGTGGGAGGACAACTTCGCCCGCGGCAGTCGCGATTACGAGCTGCAGGGCGGATACGACCGCGACGCCTTCTATATCGATGACTATCCGGGCGTCGGTTACCTGTTCGCCATAGCCTCGGCCGACCCGTTCGTCTACGACGGCATCCAGAGCAGGGACCATTGGGACTATCGGACGATCGCCGACGGGCGGGTCCGCGGGGATCCGTACGTCGCCCTCACCGACCTGGCACAGCGCATCGTGCCCGACGGCTACAGTGATTGGGACTACGATATCGCGCCGTACTACGTGCAACAGCACTACGATTATCCCCGGTTCCTGTGCTATGACTGCCACACGTACGTGAGCTACTCCTCTTGGAGCCCGTACGACTACACCTGCGTGCGCTTTCGGATCGTCGTGTTCGACGATCCGTACTACTACCCGTATCGGTACTACGGCGGCACCAGGGTCGTCTTCACGCGTCCGTACAGGCCGGAACCCCGATTCATTTTCAAGGACCGCCAGGCGTCGGATGCATTCATCACGCGCGTACGAGAGCGGCCCGAGAACGACAATCGCCGGCGCGACGTCGGGGTGCGCGGTCGAGACCTGGGCGGCATCGGCGTCATCCCGCCACCCAATATTCAGCCACCGCGGCGTCGCCCGGGCTCAGAGGACCAGGGGAATGACGATCCTGGGCACGGCCGCCGACCCGACCAGCCCGGTCATCGGGACAGGCCCGACCAGCCCGATCGTCGCGACCGGCCCGATCAGCCCGATCATCGCGACCGGCCGGCTCAGCCCGATCTTCGCGACCGGCCCGACCGGCCCGATCATCGCGATCGGCCTGATCAACCCGATCACAGGGACCAGCCCCGTCCCGAGCGACGCGATCGGCCCCAGCAGCCCGATCGCCCCGAGCCCGCGCGGCCGGTGGAACCGGAGCGCCGCGCGACCCCGGAAGAGCGGCGGCGCGCTGAGCCCCCGCCACCGCGCGCCGAGCCGCGGCGCGAGGCTCCCCCTCCCCCACCGCGCAGTGAGCCGCGGGCCGAACCGACGCGCGAGCCGCCGAAGGAGAAGCCGCGGGCCGAGCCCGAGCTCAAGCGACGCAAGCCGTGATCGAGTCGGCAGGGCGAGCGCGCCCGACCGTAGTTGACCACGGTCGGGCGCGTTAGCTTTCCTTCCCCTCTCTCGAGGCTTTAGCGATGCGATACCGCCTGGCGCTGCTGCTCGCGGTGCTCCCCGCACCCGTCGCCGCGCAGCGGCTGGTACCGGCCGCCCGTGGGGCGGCTTCGATTACCGCGGCGGACGTGCAACGTCGCATCGGGATCATCGCCGACGACTCGATGCTCGGGCGTGCCACCCCGAGCCCTCAGCTCGACGCCGTGGCGGCCTATGTCGCCGGCGAGTTCCAGCGCTTCGGCCTGAAGCCTGGCGGCGACAGTGGTACGTACTTCCAGCACTATCCGCTCGAGGTGTGGCGGCTCGACCCGGAAAGCTCGACCGTCCGGATCAGCGGCCATACGCCCGGGGTTTGGCGCTCGGGCCAGGAGGTGCTCCTGGTGGAGGGACAGCCGCCGCCGGGCGCGGTGACTGGCACGGCCGTGGTGATCACCGGCTCTGCCGATGCCGGGGGCGCGCTCGATTCCGCAACCGTCACCGGGAAGGTGGTCTTCCTGGGCTACGGACCCGGGCTCAACGCGATCGCGCCGAAGGTGCTCGCGCTCCGGCCGCTCGCCCTCATGCTGGTGGCCGCGTTCCCTGACACGATCTGGGCCAAACTCCCCGGCCACGCGGCGAGCATGAGCGTGCGCAATCCGAACTCCGAGAACGGGCCTGCCGTCCCCGCGGTCTTCGTGGTGCGGACGGCGACCGCCGCGGCGCTGTTTGCACAAGGGGGCGTAAGCCCTGACTCGCTCCGGGCGTGGGGCGACCGGCCCCTCGCGGCGCGTCCCCTGACCGACGTCACTCTCCAAGTGGATGTGCGCGGGCGCGTGCAACACGCGTCGGCTCCCAATGCGATCGGGATTCTCGAAGGCAGTGACCCGGCGCTGAAAAAGGAATACGTCCTGTTCAGCGCGCACATGGATCACATCGGAACGCCGAGTGCCGGGGAGGGCTGTACGGCCCGCGGCGCCGACTCGATCTGCAATGGGGCGGACGACGATGGCTCTGGCACGGTGGCCGTGATCGAGTTGGCGCGAGCGTTCACATCGGCGCGCGAGCGCCCCAAGCGCTCCCTGGTGTTCATGACCGTGAGCGGTGAAGAGCGGGGCCTGTGGGGGAGCGCGTATTTCGCCGACCATCCCACGGTCCCGCTCGTCGATGTGATCGCGGACTTGAACATCGACATGGTGGGACGCAATTCAAAGGACACCGTCGCCGTGATCGGCCGCGAGCACTCCAATCTCGGTGCGACGCTCGACAGCGTCGCGGCGGTCCACCGCGAGTTCAACATCAAACCGGTCGGCGATCTCTGGCCGCAGGAAGGCCTCTTCTTCCGCTCGGACCACTACAACTTCGCAAAGAAGGGCGTGCCGATCCTCTTCTTCACGACCGGTCTGCATCCAGACTACCATCAGGTAAGCGACTCCCCGGAAAAGATCGACGCCGAGAAGGAGGCACGGTTCGCCCGACTCGTGTTCTATCTAGGGCTGACCGTCGCGAACACATCCCAGCGGCCCCGCTGGAAGCCGGAGAGCTACAAGCAGATCGTAGGCGGCGGCAACTGACGGCTTAGCTGACGCTGGCGAGCAGCTCGGCGTTCGTCTTGGCGCGCCGCAGCTGGGCCAGCAGCACGTCGATCGCCTTTTCCGGCGGGAGCGCGACCAGGCCACGCCGGAGCTGCTGTTTGGCGGCCACCGTCGGGGGGTCCGCAAGCAGCTCCTCACGCCGCGTACCGCTGGCCGCCACGTCCACCGCAGGGTAGAGCCGACGGTCCGCCAGCGCGCGCGACAGCCGCAGCTCCGAGTTGCCGGTCCCCTTGAATTCCTCGAAGATCACGTCGTCCATCCGGCTCTCGGTCTCGATCAGCGCGGTGGCGATCACGGTGAGCGACCCGCCCTCCGGCACGGCGCGGGCCGCCCCGAACAGCCCCTTGGGCTTTGCCAGCGCGTTCGCGTCCAAACCACCGGACATCGTGCGCCCGCTCCCCCGCCCCGTCGTGTTATGGGACCGCGCGAGGCGCGTGAGCGAGTCGAGCACGATCACCACGTCCTTGCCGAGCTCTACCTGGCGGCGCGCGTGCTCGAACACCATGTCGGCCACGGCGACGTGCCGCTCGTGCGACAGATCGAAGCTCGAAGCGACCACCTCACCCCGGCCCCAATCCACCATTTCGCTCACCTCTTCGGGCCGCTCGTCCACGAGCAGGATGACCAGGATCGCCGAGGGATGGTTGAGCGCCACGCCCTCCGCTACCGCCTGCAGCATGATCGTTTTTCCGGCCTTGG
>QHUD01000049.1 GCA_003221085.1 Gemmatimonadota bacterium | reverse complement strand
TCCGCCCGTCATCGCCCGCATCGCCGACGATCGTGTGGTGCTCGATCCGCGCACCATCTTCCCCGACGACCTGGAGGTCGTGGCGCGCGCGGTGCGGGCCGCGCTCGATGCCTGACGCCCGCGTCGAGGCCGCGCGCCGGGCCGTCTTTCTCGACCGCGACGGAACCATCGTGGAGGACCCGGGATTTCTGCGCGAGCCCGGGAAGGTTCGCCTCCTGCCCGGCGCCGGAGCGGCGATCCACCGATTGAACCAGGCAGGCTGGCTGGTAATCACCGTCTCCAACCAGTCCGGGATCGCGCGCGGTCTGTACGACGCGGCCGCGTATACCGCCGTGCAGCGCCGCCTCGCCGAGCTCCTGGCGGCGCACGGCGCCCGGCTCGACGGCGCCTATTTCTGCCCACACCATCCCGATTTCACGGGACCGTGCGAGTGCCGCAAGCCGGGAGTGCGGTTGTTCCGCGAGGCCGGGACCGCCCTCGGTCTCGACCTCGCCCGTTCGGTCTGGGTGGGTGACCGTTTGAGCGACGTCGAGCCCGCGCGGCAGCTTGGGGGGCGCGCTTTCCTGGTGAGAACGGGTCGCGGCGCGGCGCACGCGGCCCAAGGGCGCGCCCTCGGCATCCCGGTCGTCGTGGACCTCGCGGCCGCCGCCGCCGAGATTGTGCGCGGCGGCTAGGGCCGGCAGATTGCGGGCCGACATGGAGCCGTGGAGACTGGCCGTCGTGCTCGCCATGAGCCCGGGCGTTCTCGCCGCGCAGCGAAACCGGACCATCGCGGTGGGGGACACGGTGCGGGACTCGCTCTCGCGCCGTGACACGCTCCTTCCGGCGGAGAGCACCTACGCGCAACAGTGGCGGCTCGCAGGACGAGCCGGCCAAACCGTCACGATCGACCTCGCGGCGACCGCGTTCGACGCGTACGCGTTCCTCGTGGGCCCGGGCTTCGAGACCGCCGCGCCCCAGGACGACGACTCGGGCGGCCACTGCAACGCCCGGCTCACCGTGCGACTGCCTCGAACGGGAGACTACTTCATCGTGGTGACGAGCAGCGAGCGGTTCGCGACCGGCGCGTTCATGCTCACCGTCGTCGCCGGACGCAAGCCTCGCTCGCTCGCCCCTTGCGATCGGTGACGCCCGTTCCGGTAGCGGTACTGGTCTCGGGCGGCGGCACGAACCTCCTGGCGCTGCTCGACGCGCTGCGCGACTCGCCGGCGGCCCGGGTCGCGCGCGTGATCGCAAGCCGCGCTGACGCGCGCGCGCTCGAGCGGGCGCGGCGGGCGGGGGTGCCCACGGCCGTACTCACGGACCCCGAGGATCCCGCCGAGCTCGTGACGGCCACCGGCGACGCCAGGCTCGTCGTGCTCGCGGGATACTTGAAGCGCATCCCGGCCGCCGCGGTCGCGCGGCTGCGCTGGCGCGTGATTAATATCCATCCGGCGCTGCTCCCGGCGTTCGGCGGGCCCGGGATGTATGGCCGCCGCGTCCACGAAGCCGTGCTCGCGAGCGGCGCCGCGCTCTCCGGAGCGACCGTCCACTACGTGGACGAGGAGTACGACCGCGGTCCGATCATCGCGCAGTGGCCCGTGCCGGTCCGTCCGGACGACACGGCCGACACGTTGGCGGCGCGCGTGCTCCAGGTGGAGCATCGGTTGCTGCCGCAGGTGGTCGAGGCGCTGGCCCGGCTGGGCGTACCGGAGCGGCCGGTCAGGCTCTCCTGGAGAGGTTCGGCATTCGTCACGGGAGACAACCTTGCTGTCGATCTCGACTCTGCGGCGGACGGGCGGACGGGTGGACGGGCGGACCGCTAAGAGAGGGCTGGTCGCGTGTGTGTTGCTGTCCGCCCTTCCACCGGTCCGCCTGTCCGCCCAGGGTGACCTCGACCACCTCGCCGCCCGCTTCGCCTCCATGACCGCCGTCACCGGTCTCGAGCCGGCGATGACGGACTCGCTCCGCGCGCTCTTCCCCGGCAGCACGCGCGATCGGGTGGGCAACGTCACGCTCACACTGGGTCACGGCTCGCCGAAGCGACTCTACACCTGTCCGCTCGACGAGGTCGGCTATGTCGTGGGCAACATTCTGCCCGACGGGTTCCTGCTCCTGCGGCGCGTGGGAGGAGCCCGCTCGGCCTATCCGCTGTTCGATCAGCAGCTCGAAGGTCACCGCGTGACCGTGTTCGGGATCAGGGGCGCCGTGCCGGGTGTGGTCGCGGTGAAGTCTGTGCACCTGACGCGCGGCCGGGTGGGGCCCGGGGCGCCCGATCCCGTGTTCACCGTAGACAACGCCTACGTGGACGTGGGCGCGAGCTCGGCGGCCGAGGTGCAGGGCCTCGGGATCGCGGCGCTCGCGCCCGTGTCGCTCGCCAAGCAGCCGCAGCTCTACGGCGACCGGCTGCTCGCCGCGCCGGCCGCCGGACGGCGCGCCGCCTGCGCCGCGCTCGCCGCAGCGGTCCAGGCGAAGCCCAAGGTGAAAGGCACGGTCGTGGTGGCCTTCACGGTGCAGAGCCTCTATGCGAGCAACGCGGGCCTCGCGAGCGTGAAAGCGTTGCTCGGGCCATTCGACGACATCAAGAGCGCGGCCCTGCCCGCGCGCTACGCGGACACGGCGGTGGAGACCGTGGCGCTCGCCGACGCGGACCGGCTGGTCCGGGAAATCGTGCAGTGGATGGAGGGGAGATGACGACGGACGGGCGGACGGGCGGACGGGCGGTCGGGATCGCGGCAATGGCGTTACTGTCCGCCAGTCCCTCGGTCCGCCTGTCCGCCCAAGACTCCGTTCGAATCTCCGAAGCGCAATCCGTCCTCGCCCCCCTCGTGGAGTCCTACGGCGTCTCGGGCGCCGAAGGCCCGGTGCGAGAGGCGGTGAAGCGGTTGCTCCCCGCCTGGGCCAAGAGCGAGACCGACACCGCGGGCAACCTGTGGGTGCGGGTCGGCCAGGGTAGTCCCGTTGTGGTGTTCATCGCGCATCTGGACGAGATCGGCTTCCGGGTGACGGGGATCCGCGACGACGGCACGCTCGAGCTCGAAACCCGCGGCGGATTCATCTCCTCCCTGTTCGAGGCGCAGCCGGCCTTGGTGCACACCGACAAGGGCCTCGTCGCCGGGGTCTTCAAGCCGCGCGACTCCGGCTTCACCCGCCACACCCCTTCCCCGCTGCGCGTCGACGTGGGCGCCACATCGCGCGCAGGGGCGGTGGCCCGCGGCGTGAGCCCCGGAGCCACTGTGACGATGCCCAAGCAATACGTCCGGCTCGCCAGCACCCGCGCGACCGGCCGCTCGTTCGATGACCGCGTGGGCTGCACCGCGCAGCTCCTCGCGCTGCGCCGCCTGGACCGTGCGGCGCTCAAGCACCAGGTGATCTTCATCTGGAGCGTGCGCGAGGAAATCGGACTCGAGGGCGCGGCGGTGGCGGCCGCATCGCTCGGCACGACCCCGCGTCGCGTGCACGCGATCGACACCTTCGTGTCGGCGGACTCACCGCTCGAGCTGCCCAATTTCGCCGTGGCGCCGATCGGGCGGGGAGCGGTGGCGCGGGCGGTCGACAACTCGTCGATCACGCCCCCGGCCTACGTGGACTCGCTCGCTCAGGTCGCGCGCGCGCGCGGCGTCGCGTTGCAAGTGGGCACCACCAACGGCGGCAACGACGGATCCGTATTCACCCCATACGGCGTGGTAGACGTGGCGATCGGCTGGCCGCTGCGCTACTCCCATTCTCCCGCCGAGGTCATCGACCTGAAGGACGTGGTAAGCCTCGCCGACCTGATCCAGGCTGTGGCCGAGACCTGGTGAAGCCACGAGCCCTCGTGTCCGTGTCGGACAAGCGCGGCGTGGTGGAGCTCGCCCGGGAGCTCGTCGCGCTCGGCTGGGAGATCGTGTCCACCGGCGGCACCGCCGAGGCGTTGCGAAAGGCCGGCGTCCCCGTCATCCCGATCGAGCAGGTGACGGGATTCCCCGAGATGATGGACGGTCGCGTGAAGACGCTGCACCCCAAGGTGCACGGCGGCCTCCTCGCCCGCCGCGCCCACCCCGGCGACCGCGCCGCCCTGGCCGAGCACGGCATCACACCGATCGATCTGGTGGTCGTCAACCTTTACCCGTTCCGCGAGACGGTCGCGAAGCCCGGCGTGAGCTTCGAGCAGGCGGTCGAGCAGATCGATATCGGCGGGCCCTCGATGCTCCGCTCGGCCGCGAAGAATCACGAAGACGTGTTCGTCGTCGTCGATCCCGACGATTATCCCCGGGTGGTCGCTGCGCTGAAGGCGGACAAACTGACCCCGGGCGCGAGCCCGGGAATGCGCCGTGAGCTTGCCGCGAAAGTCTTCGCGCATACAGCCGCCTACGACGCCGCGATCCACGGCTATCTGACCAAGGATGCGCCCGGTTGGCCCGAGCGGATCACACTCGCGCTGGAGCGCCGCCAAGAGCTCCGCTATGGTGAGAACCCGCATCAGGCGGCGGCGCTGTACGCGACCGCCGAGGCGGGTATCCGCGATCTGGAGCAGCTCTCCGGCAAGGAGCTGTCGTTCAACAATCTGCTGGACCTGGACGCGGGGCTGCTGGCGGTCGCGGCCTGGAGCTCGGGCCGCGCGGATCGCGCCGCTTGCGCCATCATCAAGCACACCACGCCGTGTGGCATCGCCCGGGGCCGGTCACCGCACGAGGCATACGAGCGCGCCCTCGCCACCGATCGCACGTCCGCCTTCGGATCGGTGATCGCGTTCAACGTGACGGTCGATCGCCCGACTGCCGAGGCCATGCGCGAGCTGTTCGTCGAGGTGGTGGTGGCGCCGGCGTTCGCGGACGAGGCGGTGGCCGTCTTCCGGGAGAAAAAGAACCTGCGCGTGGTACGCCTCCCCGCCGGCGAGGCCGCCGGTTGGGACTGGAAGCGGATTCGGGGCGGGTTCCTCGCCCAAGAGCGCTCCCGCATCGCCCAAATCATGGATGAAGCCAGTTGGAAGGTGGTGACGAAGCGCCCCCCGAGCGACGTCGAGTGGCGCGACCTGCGGTTCGCCTGGGCCGCCGTGGGGGCCGTCAAGTCGAACGCGATTCTCCTCGCCCGCGCCGAGGCGGCGATCGGCATCGGCGCGGGACAGACGTCGCGCGTGGACGCCTCGTTCCTGGCGATCCACAAGGCGCGCCAGCAGGGTCACGATCCCGCGGGTGCCGTGTTAGCTTCCGACGCGTTCTTCCCGTTCGCGGACGGGGTAGAAGAGGCCGCCCGGGCCGGCGTGCGCGCGATCATCCAGCCGGGCGGCTCGGTGAAGGACGCCGAGGTCGTGGCGGCGGCCGATCAGGCAGGCCTGGCGATGGTGTTCACCGGTATCCGACAGTTCAGGCACTAACCCGGGATGACCGCATGACCGACGCACAGCCCCCGGACATCCTCGCCGAGCGGCCTCCCTATCTGCTCGCGGGTCTCGTGGCCCTGGGCGCCCTCGTGCTGTACGTGCTGACCCTCGCGCCCACCACGCAGTTCTGGGACGCCTCCGAGTACATCACCGCCGCGCACGCGCTGGGGATTCCTCACCCGCCGGGGAACCCGCTGTTCGTCATCCTGGCGCACGCGTGGGGTCTGCTCCCATTGGGCGTCGACTACGCCCGACGCATCAATCTCTTCGCAGCCGTGACGAGCGCCGCCACCGCCGGCCTGTGGTTTCTCATCGCCGAGCGCTGGTTGCGGCCTATGGTAGCGCCTGCGTGGCGGCGACGGCTCATCGCGGCCGCGGGTGCCGTGGTCGGGGCCACGTCGTTCACGGTCTGGAACCAGTCGGTTGTGAATGAGAAGGTCTATACCCTGAGCGTGCTGACGATCGCGTTGGTGATCTGGCTCGCTGTGCGGTGGGGTGACCAGCCGGCGAGCACCCGGCGCGATCATGCGCTGGTCCTGATCGTGTACCTGCTCGCCCTCACCGCGACCAACCACCTGATGGGCGTGCTCGCCGCGCCGGCGGTGCTCGTGTACGTGCTCGCCACCGACCCGCGCGCGCTCGTCCGCCCCCGGTTCCTAGTGGCGGCGGCGCTCGTCGTCGCGGTCGGGACGAGCGTCAATCTCTTCATCCCGATTCGGGCGCACTTCGACCCCTATCTCAACCAGGGTGAGGCGACCACCTGGCCGGCGCTCAAGGCCGTGCTGGCGCGCGAGCAGTTCGGCAAGCCCTCGGTGTTCGACAACCCGATGTATCCGGCCGGCCCCGACAACCCGGGCCACACGCTCGTCCTCTACGGGCAACAGCTTCTCAACTACGTCCAATACTTCACGTGGCAATTCGGCCGGGATTGGCTCCCCGGATTGCAGCGGGCGATGGCGGTTCTGTTCGGCGCATTAGGGCTGCTGGGGGCGCGGCGCCACTGGCGCGCCGATCGGCGGGCCGCGCTCGCCATGACGACGCTGATGCTGACCCTGACCGTCGCTCTCGTGTTCTACCTCAACTTCAAGTGGGGTTATTCCCAGCCTTTCAGTGGACCCGGGCTGGAGCACGAGGTGCGCGAGCGCGATTACTTCTTCATCGGGTCGTTCGCGGCGTGGGGCGTGTGGGTCGGAATGGGGATCGCGACCCTGATGACGTGGATGGAGGAGGCAGTCGCCGGGCGAGCCGGACCACCCGCACGCGCGAGACTGTGGGCGCCGTCGGCCGTGGTGCTCCGCCTGGCACTCGTGCCCCTCGCGGGCAACCGATTCACCGCGCCTCGCAACGATGAGACGCTGGCGCGCGACTACGCTCATGGTGTCCGCAGGGACGTGAGCGTCCTTGTGCTATCGCTCGCGAACACGGGCTGGTATCTGCACCAGCTGCAGCGGCGGGCGCCGGCGACATTCGACGCCAGCGCCGCGCCCGAGCTGTACCGCGGCCACGCCTGGCCGCGGCCGGCCACACCCTGGATGAGTCGCTTCTATCTCGGCGGTCCCGCGGACACGCTGCCGGACTATGTGCCGCTGGCGCAGCCCGCCACCGGCTACCTCGGGTCGATCGCGGTCTCGCTCGACCCCGGCAGGATCGGGCGCCCGTACTTGATGCGGTCCGACCTGGCGGTGCTGCAGATCATCAAGGATGAGCTGGGCAAGCGTCCCATCTACTTCTCCACCTCCACGGGCAATTACCCGGACCAGCTCGGTCTTTCTCCCTACCTGGTCGGCGAAGGTCTGGTGCGGCGGGTCGTGCCCGGGCCCGTCGCGGCGAACGCGAACGTGCGGCTCCTCGAAGGGCGTGGCTTCGTGAACGTGCCGCGGTCCGCCGCGCTCCTGTTCCAGGTGTATCGCGGCGGTGAGACCGCCGCCCGACCGCGACCGCGCGGCTGGATCGACGTGCCCTCGCAGAACAGCCTGATAGGATACGTCTTCGCGTACGACACGATCGCCGCCGCATTGCGTGAGAGCGATCCGGCACGGGCGGCGCGGGCGGTGGCGCTGCGGGATGCGATCCTCGCCAACACGACATACGCGCCCTCGGGCGGGCGCGCCCTCGACAACTGATCCCCCTGATCTCCCTGATCCCCCCAGCCGAGCGAGCATGACCGACCCACAGACACCGGCCGTCCTAGCCGAGCGGCCTCCCTATCTGGTCGCAGGCCTCGTGGCCCTGGGCGCCCTCGTGCTGTACGTGTTGACGCTCGCGCCCACCACGCAGTTCTGGGATACGTCGGAATACATCGCCGCCGCCTACGTGCTCGGCATCCCGCATCCGCCGGGCAACCCCCTGTTCGTGCTGATCGCCCACACCTGGGGTCTGCTGCCGCTCGCGGCAGGGTACGCGATGCGCATCAACCTGCTGGCGGCGGTCACGAGCGCGATCGCGGCCGGATGCTGGTTCCTGGTGAGCGAGCGCTGGATGCGCGAGTGGGTCCCCGCGCGCCTGCCGCGCCGCCTCGCCGCCGTGGCGGGAGCGCTCGCCTCGGCCACGGCGTTCACGGTGTGGAACCAGTCGGTGGTGAACGAGAAGGTCTACACCCTGTCCCTGCTCTCGATCGCCCTCGTGCTGTGGCTCATCGTGCGCTGGGACGACCAGCCGGCCGGCGAGGGACACGATCATCATCTCCTGATGATCGTGTTCCTCCTGGCGCTGACGTCCACGAACCACATGATGGGCGTGCTCGTGGGACCGGCGGTCGTGGTGCTGCTGTTCCCGCTCCTCAAGAACGAGCGCCCGGCGGACGAGGCGGCGCGGCGCGTGGAGTGGTCGCAGTGGTACGTGTTCTGCAGCGGGTACGCCCTGATCGTGGCGAGCGGGCTCGAGAGCTCGGGGCCGCTGAAGCTCGCCGCGCTGCTGTTCCTCGGCGCCATGGGGTACGCATTCCTCCAGGCACGCAACTGGGATTTCGCGCTGGCGGTGCTGCTCGTCGCAATCGTCGGCGTGTCGGTCTATCTGTTCCTCCCGATTCGCGCGGCACACTTTCCACCCATCAACGAAGGCGAGCCGACCACGTTGAACGCGCTCTGGGACGTGCTCACGCGCCAGCAGTACGGCAAGCCGCCGGTGTGGGAACGGCAGGCGACGCTCTGGGCGCAGCTCGGGATGTGGTTTCAGTACTTCAGCTGGCAGTGGGGGCGTGATTTTCCCGCCTCGTTTCAGGCCGGACTCGCGGTGGTGTTCGGCGCGCTCGGCGTGCTCGGCGCGGTGCGCCACTGGCTGGCGGACCGCCGCCGAGCGATCGCGATGACCGTGCTCATGGCGACATTCACGCTGCTGCTGATCTTCTATTTGAACTTCAAGTACGGCTACTCGTGGCAGCCCGACAAACAGCTCCCGCGCGAGGTGCGCGAGCGCGACTACTTCTTCATCGCCTCGTTCGCGCTGTGGGGCGTGTGGGTCGGGATGGGCCTCGCGACCGTGATGGAGTGGATCACCGAGGCGCTCGAGGCCCGGGAGCCCGACGGTGCCCGGCGCTGGCTGTTTGCGACGCCGGTGCTGCTGCTGGCGCTGATCCCGCTGTGGGGAAATCACTTCACCGCGTCGCGCAAGGGCGAGACGCTGGCGCGCGACTTCGCGTTCGACCTGCTGCAGTCGGTCGAGCCCTATGGCGTCCTGGTGACGGCGGGGGACAACGACACGTTCCCCCTGTGGTACGCCCAGGAAGTCGAGCACGTCCGCCAGGACGTGACCGTCGTGAACCTGTCGCTCGCGAACACCGACTGGTACGTGCGCCAGCTGCAGCGGCGGCCGCTCGTGACCTTCGATTCCTCGAGCGCGCCGGCCATGTACCGCGGCCGGGCGTGGCCCAAGCCGCCGGGCAAGCTGCTCAGCTACAGCGACGAGGAGGTGGCGAAGCTCGAGCCGGTGTACTGGCTGGACCAGAAGCGCTACGTGAACTTCGGCGGGCTCACCATCACGCTCGATCCCCAGCAGCTCGGGCGCCAGTATCTCGAGCGCGCGGACGTGGTCGTCCTGAAGGCGATCGACGACCAGATCGGCAAGCGGCCGATCTATTACTCGCGCACCGTCGGCCCCTACGCCGACCAGTTCGGGCTCACGGGGTACCTCGAGGGACAAGGCTTTGCGCGCAAGCTGCGCCGGCAACCGCTCACCGAGTCGGACAGCCTCAAGCTCTTGTCCGTATTCGGTTTCGTGAACCTGCCCCGCACCGAAGCGCTGGCGTTCGGCGTGTATCACGCGGACGCCGCCGCCCGCCGTCGACCCCGGGGCTGGGTGGATCGACCGTCGGAAGGGATTCTCGCAACCTACGGGCTCTTGTATCAGTCCCTGTCGCAAGCGCTGCGCCCGACCAAGCCGGCTCAGGCGAACCGCGCCCTGCTCGTAGCCGACTCGGTGTTCAAGAACACGAGCTACGGCTTGATCCCGCCGGCCGATCGTTGACCGCCGCGCGGCCGCCCGGCTAGGTTTGCCTCGAGATCGGGAGGGCTAGACCTAACTGGTAAGGCGGCGGTCTTGAAAACCGCTGGGCGCAAGCCCGTACAGGTTCGAGTCCTGTGCCCTCCGTTCGTCGTGACCCGTCACAGACCCAGCACCCACGCCGCGTCGGTCAATACCGTGACGGCCCCGAACAGGCTGAACGAAGCGGTGAACAGGTTCGCGAGCGCCGTCTCGTCAGCGGACGTGAGCTGCACACCGCTTGCTCCGGAGTAACTCGGGCCGGTCGGCCCAACGGTTATCGTCGCGAACGCCTGTCCGTTCACCGTAACCGCCACGCTCCCGCTCCCCCACGTGTGGCCCGTCGTGTCCAGCGCCACGCTGCCAGTGGCGCGCACCGTGTCGGCGCCGCCCGTCAGGCTGAAATCCGCGCCGTTCTCCCACGTTCGGGACAGCGTGCCGGTCTCGCTGACGTGCGTCCCGTCCGTCGCATCATCCACTGCGGTCTGCACGGTGAGCGTGGACGTGCTCGTCACACCCGACGTCAGATCGAGCAGGGTCGTGCCGTCGGTCACAAAGCCCGCGAGCGCCCACTCCCGCGCCGGAGCAGCAGAGCGTGCGACGGTGTAGCTCGCATACGTGACCAGGGTCGGCCCCGTCCCCCCCAGGATGACGACACCGAGCACGGCCGCGCTGGCCGTGCTTTGGTCGGTAAGGTCGGCGTACCCCATCGCGGTCAACGGGCGGGACGGCTCGCTCGTCGGCGGGCGGGTGGCATAGAGCACAAAGCGCACGCCGTTCGCGGGCGCGCCGGCCGCGGTCGACGCAACATACCGAGCCGCGGTCGTGTCCCAGACGAACGTCTTGCCGCGCACCGTGTCCCGGAAAATCGCGGTCGCGAACGGCGGGTTCGCGAGCGCGCCACGCCACACTCTGGTCGCCGCGTCGGTGCTCAGGGGGCCAGGTACGACGGCGTGGGACGGGACAAGAGCAGGCGCCGTTGACGCAAGGGTTGCCACGGGCGCGAAACCAGCGGGGCCGAAATGTTGCTGGAGCGCGGCGAAGTTCTGGAAGGCGTCCGTCTCGAACGGCGCGGTCACCGCCTGAAGCTGGGCGGCTGTCGTGCCCGCGTTCGCGAGCTTGGCGGGCTTGGCGGCGGGCCCGGCGGGCGCGGTGTCGCGTCCACCACACGCTTGCAACACGAACGGGATCGCGCACAAGAGCGCCAGTCCGCGAGGGAAGCTGGACATGGCTACCTCCGTCACTGACTCCCACGGGATCCGCGGCGGCGCCGAGGTTCCGCCCGCCTGTGTCACCCCGATGACGCAAGACGGAGGCCAGGCGCCTTCGCGCTTTGGGGATCGAGGGACTGGTGCGTCGCGGCTGCAGTTCGCGCGCCGCCGCACGAGCATTCCCACCCGATTGTGCCCCCGTTTGTGCCCCCGACCGCCCGGCCATGATAGCAGAGATCCCCGCCGCCATCTGGCGCGCCGTGGGCCCTGGTGCATATTGGAACCCTCAGATGCGTTGATCCCCGAGGCGTCTTCGATTCTGCGCGGGGTTAGAGAGGAGCGTTCATGACGTTCGGACCGAAGCGACTTGTGCACGCGGATCTCATCTGGCTTAGCACCATTGCCTTGCTGCTGTCACCAATAGCCGCATGGTCGCAGGAGCCACCTGCGATTGCTCCCGGATCCCGGATCCGGATCACCGAACGCGAAGCGGGCAAGAGCAGGCAGCGTTCAGGAACGGTCGTCACGGCGACCGCGGACACAGTCATCCTGAGACCGGACGGCCTTGGACCGACGGCGACTTATTCCCTGGCGAAGATATCAGGACTCGACGTGAGCCGAGGACGCAAACGGCATGTCGCCGCTGGCGTCGGGCTCGGGTTCCTTGCCGGTGCCGGCACCGGCGCGCTGGTGGGCGCTCTCGCCTGCAACGGCTGCCTCAATGGACGTGACGAATTGGGGGCACTTGCCGTGGTGCTGGGGGCCGGCATTGGGGGCGTCGCCGGGATGCTGGTTGGCGGAGGTATCGGCGCGCACAGGACCGACACGTGGGAGGCGGTGCCCTCGAGCCGCTGGCAGGTGAGCACTTTGCCGACCGGCGCAGGCGGGTTCGCGTTCGCCCTGTCGCTACAGTTTTGAAGAGCTGCAGTTATCGGGCGGCTGCAGGGTGGATCGTCGCGACACGTGCACCGTGCTGCCTCGCATTTGCCTCGGATTCATGCTCTAGCGATACTTTGCTGACATGGCCGAGCGACGATACAACGACAAAGAGATTGCGGCAATCTTCCGCGCCGCAGCTGAAGGGCTTCAGACCCCTCAGCGGGAAGTGCCACCTGAGGAGGGCTTGACGCTCACCGATCTGCAAGCCATCGGGCGTGAAGTCGACATCTCGCCGGCCGCCGTAGCGCAGGCCGCCCGAGCGCTGGATATCGGTCAAGGGGCTGCGTCGCGGACGTGGTTTGGCCTTCCGATGGGTGTGGCGCGTACGGTGAACCTCAATCGGCGGCTCACCGATCATGAGTGGGAGCAACTGGTCGTCCGGCTGCGCGAGGTCTTCACTGCACGCGGCACGACGCGCTCGGACGGCTCCTTGCGGCAGTGGACCAACGGGAACCTGCAGGTTCTCCTCGAACCGACCGACACAGGCCACCGTCTTCGTTTCAGGACGCTGCACGGCGCGGCCCGCGCGTCTATTGGAGCCGGGTTTGCGGCCCTCGCTGTCGCGGCGAGTGTAGCTATTGCGAGCGCAATCGGTGGGCACTTGGGTGACGCTATTCCAGGAATCGTGCTTCTCCTCGCAACGGGTACCGGAATGGTTGCTAACGGCGCGCTTCGGTTACCAGGGTGGGCGCGTCTGCGCGGGCGCCAGATGGACGCTCTTGCAGCGCAGATACTAAGTCCCCCGAATTCCGCTCCGCTACCTTCGTCGACGCATCCGGGGGATGGTAGCGCCGCTTAACAAGCGATGAGAGAGATCCTTCGCACCTCGAGTATCTCACTGGCCGAGAGCCTCCACATCGCTCTCGACGCCGAGGACATCCCTGCGTTCCTACGCAACGGGAATCTCGGAGGTCTTCCGCCCGCCGCGATCAGCGTGGTGATCGAGGACGACGCAGACTACGACCGCAGTCTTCAAGTCCTGAAGGACCTGGAACAGACCACACCGCAGCCCTCACCCGGAGGCCGCCGGCTCGTGTGGCTGGCACTCATCGTCCTGTTCGGCGCCTTCGTTACGCTCTGCGTCAACTTGTCGTGGCCGTGAGGGTAAAGGCACAGGAGAGGCGTGGGATTGGGCCGGCGCGGACCTGGTCGCCGATTGGTTCCGGCGCAATGTAAGGATCTACAGCAACGTCATGCAGCTCGCCGACTCTCCCAACGAGCGCATCCTGGTCATCTTCGGCTCCGGACGCCACGGCTGGCTCCAACATGACTTCGCCAGCGACCCCACCGTACGCTTGCGCCGGCTCGCCGAGTTCGCGAAGTAACGCCGCGCTGCCAGTTCAGTCGTCGGCGTGCCCAGCCGCACACGCGCGCGACACGAAGAGGCCGTAATAGCTTCCGTTCTTCAGCCGGCGCCACTCCTTACGCATGTAGCCGAGCCTCCCGGCGGCGACGAGCAGCTGCGCCTCGAGGCGCCCGCTGAACTCCCCCTCGATGACCTCGATGCCGTGCGTCGCAGGCCCGAGGAACTCGCCGAGCTCGACACCGAGGGCGAAGCTGTCGGATTTGTCGAGATAGGGCACAAACGCAGTGTCGTCGTGTGGCGATGACGGTCGCATTGGCTCCCTTTCAAGCCGTGGATAACCAAGGAGTCCATTGCGGCCCCTTGGGTAACGGCCCCGGAGCCTCCGAGGCCGTTCCCGCCGCCTTGTAGCTGGCGTTAGTTCCTGACCGCGTTCACCGCGGCCAGCGCGTCGACGTACCCGGCTCCCACTTCCCATTCCGCGAACCCGGGGAGCGGCCGCGCCGTCTGCGTGAGGACCGTCGCGACCTGATCGGGCGTCAGCCGCCCCCCCGCCGCCTCCTGCATCAGCGCCACCACGCCCGTCACGTGCGGCGTCGCCATCGACGTGCCGGACGCGCAGGTGTAGTACGGCAAGTTCGCCTGGCTGATGGCGCAGCTGCTGGTAAGATCGAAGTCATGGGGCGCGTCGTCTGCGTTGAGCACCGTGCCGGTGGACGCGCGGGTCGAGACGATGTGCACGCCGGGCGCGGTGATGTCGGGGTGGTACAGCTTGTCGCCGGGAATGCCGCGCGAGGAGAAGTCGGCGAGCATCGGCGCGCGGTTCTGACCGGTCGGGTCGTCGCAGTGGATGGCCGAGTTGGTCCGGTCGG
Source organism: Gemmatimonadota bacterium (assembly GCA_003221085.1). Classification (GTDB taxonomy): domain Bacteria; phylum Gemmatimonadota; class Gemmatimonadetes; order Gemmatimonadales; family GWC2-71-9; genus AG41. The sequence goes on along the minus strand of QHUD01000049.1, from coordinate 9,925 downwards.
GGCTGACGAGCTTGCACCCCGCGGCCACGCCGATCACCCACGGCGCCACGCTGGACGGGTTGAGCGTGTTCTGGTCGGGGCCATCGTTGCCGGCCGCGAACACGACCGTGATCCCACGATTGTGGACCTTCTTGGTCGCCTTGTTGATCGGGTCCTTGGGATCGAACGGACCACTCGTCCCCCAGGAGTTGTTCACGACCTGGATGTTGTACGCACTCTGGTGGTCGAGGATGTAGTCGAAACCCGCCAGCGCCCAGAAGATGAATAGGACGTCGCCCGTCCCGAGACCGATGAGCTTCGCGCCCGGGGCGACGCCCGTGTAGTAGCCCGCGGACGCGGTCCCGAGCCCCGCCGCGATACCCGCGACGTGGGTGCCGTGGCCGACCGAGGTCTCGCTGTTGGGCAGGTTCTCGACGAACAGGTTCGCCGCCTTCGCCGGCTTCTGGAGCGAGCCCTTGAAGGTGAACAAATCGTTCAGGTTGGCGATGACCTTGATGTTCTGAACGGTGTGGTCGGGGTAATGCAGATCGGGGTTGTACAGCCCATCTATCCCGGAGTCCAGGATCGCGATCCCGACGCCTTTGCCGGTGATGCCCAGCGTGTGGACCGCATCCGCGTGGATCGTCGGGAGGCTCTCGTGCAGCATCGAGTACCTGAGCTGCTTGTTCGCGTACACCCCCTGCACCGCCGGCAGCGCGCTGATCGTCGTAATCTCGGAAGGCGTGGCGAAGGCGGCCACGAGGTCCAGGTTGTTGAACTGGATCACGCCGGATCCCACGTTCATGATCGCCGCACTCATCGCATCCGACGTGGTAACGGTTTCGTCGTAGTTGACGATCACCACCAGTCGGTCGGTTGGAGTAGCGGTGGCGAGTGCCGCCCTGAGCGTGGGATCGACGGTGCGGTGCGGTGCCGCAGCGTCGCGCTGCGTATCGCACGCGGCGCCCACGACGAGTGCGGCAGCGAGTAGCCAACGTTTCATTGGAATCCCCCCTCGAGTGATCGACCCCACCGGAAATGCTGCGGGCCGGTTGCGGCGGGGCCGCAAGAGAGGTGCCGCGCGCTACGGTGCTTTGGCGACGGGGTGTTTGTGGCGGAGACGCAACTACGCGGCCGCGGTCTGCCTCAACAGCGCTGCGATCGGATCGAGAGTCAGGCGCCCGCCGGACCGACCGGGCCGCTCAGCCGCTGGGAGATGGTCCAGCGAGGCCACGAAGGCGCCGTACACGGCGTCCGACCAGAACCCGCGGCAACTCGCCATCTCCGCGAGTGCCGCCGCACGGGAGAACGCGGGCCGGTAGGGGCGCGCGGTCGTGAGCGCATCGTAGACGTCCGCGATCCCGACGACTTGCGAGGACAGCGGGACCTCGTCTCCCCGCTGGCGATCGGGGTATCCGGTGCCATCGTACCGCTCGTGATGCCCACGGATGATGGGCTTCAAGTCCCAAGGGAACTCGACGCTCGCGAGCAGCTCGATGCCCCAGATCGGGTGCATCTGCACGACCTCGAACTCGTCGCGTGTCAGCGGGCCCGGCTTGTTCAGGATCTCGTGCGGGACGCGCACTTTTCCCAGGTCGTGGAGGTGGGCGCCCAGTCGCACGGTCGTCTGGGCGCGCTCGTCCATCTCGAGCGCCCGGGCCACGGCCACGCCGTGCCGCGCCACGCGCTCGCAGTGGCCGAACGTGTAGGGGTCGGCGGACTCGATGGACTGGCCCCACTCGCGCACCACGGTGAGGTAGGTGGCCTCGAGCTCGGCCATCTTCCCATCAACATTGACCTGCTCGCGGCGCGCGTCGATCCGCCCGAACAGGCGATGTGCGGCGTTGAGGAGGGTCAGCGCCTCCTGGTTGCGCCCCATGGCTTGGAGCAGCAGGGCCAGCTCGCGCGAGGCTTCCGCTTCGTGCAGTACCGCACCTGCACTCACCGCCAGCTCGATCGCCGACCGCAGCCGCGCCTCGGCGAGCGCGGGCCGGCCGGTTTCGCGGAACACCATGCCCAGGACGCGATACGCGTCGGCCTTGTCGCTCAGCGCGTCAAGCCGATCGAACGTGACGAGCGCGGCCTCGGCGTTGCGCTGCGCGTCCTCGTAGCGCTCGCGCACGAGATGCACGTCGGCGTGGTTGACCAAGCACAGCCCCTGGAGGTGCACATCGCCCGCGCGCTCGGCGATCTCGTAGCTCTGCCGGAAGTAGCGCTCTGCTTCGTCGAACTGTTGGAGGTCCGCGCTCGCCATGCCGAGGTTGTGGTAGGCGATCGCACAACCGTGCTCGTCGTTCGACGCCCGGTAGGCGTCGAGCGACCGCCGGTAACGCGCCAACGCGTCGTCGAAGTCGCCCTGGATGTTCGCGAGGATGCCGAGGTTCTGCTCCACCCGCGCGCGCAGCTCGCGGCTCTGCCCGCCCAGCGCCAGGGCGCGAAGGAAGTGTTGGCGTGCATCGCCGATGGCGTCCGTCTCGAGGTCGATCCCGCCGAGCGTATTGAGGGCTTCGCCGGCGAGCGCGGTGTCGCCGGCGTCGCGCGCCACGGCGTGGCTCCGGCGGCACAGTCCCCGCGCGTCGGCGGAGTCACCCCGGCGGTGCCGCACCACGGCGAGGCGCCGGAGCGCCTCCGCCAGCACCAAGGGCTCTCCGGCGCGCTCCGCCGCGGCGATCGCCGCTTCGTACGACGCGATCGCCTCGGGGATACGGGCCGCCCGCTCCCCGGCGCGAGCGTCGCGCAGCAGGTCCGCCGCCGCGCGCGCCGGCGGGCACGAGCCCGCCGGACCAGAGACTGAGCTAGGGATCGTCGCCACCCGGCTGCTACCAGGCGACGGCGTAGTTCGAGAAATGATCCACCCGCCCCGTGACCTGCTGGGCGAACAGGTTGTCGATCGACAACAGGTACGAGAGGACGTTGAGCGCGTCGCCGACGTACGCGATCTGCTTCGGCAGCAACCGGCCGAGCAGGTTGCAGTTCGCGTAGCTCATCGTGAGAGATGCGGACCGCTGGAACCTGAGCCCTTCCGGCTCGAACTGGACGGCGTTGACGCCGCGGCCCGTCACCAGCGCACCCGTGATCGCCACCGGGGAGGACAGTGCTCCCGCCGGGACCGTCAGCGTGTGCGGTCCGACGCGAATCGTGCCGCCCGCGGACCCGATCGTCTGTGTCGCCGACGCGTACGGGAGGTTGGAGCACTGCAAGAGCCCCGTGGCCCCGAGCAGGTCTCCGATGAGCGATGCCTCGGGGGTGGGCGGGGTCGACTCGGGAGCGCTTATCAGGCCCCGGTCGGTGCACCCGGAGACGACCAATGCGATGACGAGCCAGCGAAACGCCTTCATGACCTCACCTTTCTCTCCCGAGGGCGCGGGGTAATGGGGATTTCCTGCGTGGGCCCTGTCATTCCCGGGTTCTTTGTAGCCAGTAGATCCGGAATCGCCAGCAATGCGTCCAGTTTCTCGGTCTCGACCTTTGCGCGCAGCTTGTCGAACGTGGCGCGCGCCGCCAGCGCGATCTGCTTCGCGGCCGCGACGTCGCCGACGAGGGCCAGCAGGTGGGCGAGATCGCGCTGGGCACTGGCGACGAGCAGCGGGCGCTGGTGCTCGGTCGCGCGGTCGATCACCTGGCGGAGCATCGCTTCGGCGTCTTGCGCCTTCCCCGCGAGGCCGAGCGCCACGGCGAGGATCCGCAGGTCCTCGGTCTCGAGGACCGCGTCCTTCAGCTCACGGTGCCCCGCCAGGGCTCGCTCCGCGTCCTGGATCGCGAGCTGCGGCTCACCCCGAGCGATCCAGATCTCGGCCAATCCCGCGAGTGCCTGGGCCTGGAGCGCCCCGTCGCCCAGTCGCTCGGCCTCCCGGAGCGCCGTATCGGCGGCTCGCAGCGCGCGGTCCAGCTGCCCCTGCTCGCGGTAGGTGATCCCGAGATTGTGCTGCGACTCGACGACGCCGCGGTCGACGCTGGCCTTTTCGTACGCAGCGATCGCGCGGGCGTACGCTCCGACCGCCCGGTTGTAGTCCCCCTGCATGTTGGCGATGACGCCGAGGTTGTTGGCACACCGGCCGACCGTGGCCATATCGTCGTCCTGCATCGCCTTTTCCTGGGCCCGCGTGAAGAAGTACGTCGCCTCACTGATCCCGCCCCGCTCCAGCGCGATCGCGCCGGACACGTTGAGGGCCCGCACTTCCAGCGTCCGATCGCCCAGCATCCGCGCGCGCAACTGCGCGACCATGGCCCACTGCTGGCCCAGGTCCAGCCGACCGAGCCGGGCGTGCGCGATACCACACAGCAGGGTCAGCATGGGCGACTGCTCGAGCTCGTCCGGCGAGCGCTTACTCAGATAGGCGAGTAGCTCGGCGTAGAGTCCGGCATCGGCCAGCGCTTGCGCCGCATTGAGCGGCGCCAGCGACCCGCGCAGCTCGGCCGCGAAATCGTCGTCCCAGTCCTGGTTGGCCAAGTCGCGGATTTGACCTTCGGCTCCGAGACGGGCAAAGACCGCCCTGGCGCGCCGCGCGGCCGCCTGGGCTTCGGAGGTCCGCCCGCTCCGCCGCAAGACCATGGCGAGGTCACGCGTCGCTTCGGCCACGAGCTGCGGCCTCCCGTGCGGCTCGGCGCGCGCAATCACCTCGCGCAACGCGCTCTCGGCGGCCGCCAGCTGGCCCTCGGCCACCAGCAGCGACGCCGTGACCCGCAGATCCTCGGCCTCCCCGACTGTATCGAGTAGCCCGCTGCGGATTTCCCGAACCCGATCGAGCTCGCCGCGCGCCTGGTCCAGCTCGCGGCGGACCACCCGGATCTCCGCACGCCCCCGGAGGGTGAGCGCCCGAAGAGTCCGATCTCCGTCGCCCTCCGCGTGCGCGACGGCTTGGTCGGCCGCTGCCAGCGCCCGGTCGAGGGCCCCCTGTTCCCGATATGCAATCGCCTGGTTGTGGTGGCATTCGGCGACGCCCCGCTGCAGGCCGGCGCGGTCGAAGGCAGCCGCGGCGAGCTCCCACGACCCGATCGCCTCCGCGTGCCGTCCCCGCAGATTACTGATGATCCCCAGATTGTTGGAGCAGCGGCCGGTGGTGGCGGCATCCCCGTCCCGGCTGGCGGCCAAGAGGGCCTGCGTGAAGTAGTCCGCCGCCTCGTCGATCCGCCCGCTCACCAGGGCGATGGCGCCCCGCGCATTGAGGGCGTGACGCTCGACCGCCTGCTCGTCCCGCTTGCGGGCCAGGTCGAGGGCCAGATCGAGCCACCGCTGTCCCTCATCGTGCCGCCCGAGCCGCGCGTGCGCGGTTCCGAACAGCAGCGCGAGATTCGGCGAATCCGCCAGCTCGCTCGCCGGTTGCGCGCCGAGGTACTCGACGACCTCGGCATGGCGTCCGGCGGCGGCGAGCTGCCGGGCCGTGTCCACTACGATTGATGGCGAATGCATAGGCACTCTCGCCCCGCGGCTACCAGGAAACCGCGTACTCGGAGAAATGGGGTAACACGCTGACGAACGATTTGTCCGAGAGCACTTGGACCGCCGGGATGCGCTCCCACACCGCACCCGTGCCCTCGCGATACCACAGCCCCAGGAGCTGGCTCTCGATGTAGGCATCGGTGCTGTCTACCACGCCGTCGCCGTTCAGATCGCCGTCGGCGCCGCCATAGGAGACTTGCAGCTGGGCGGGCTCGCCGAACAGCAATCCCGTCGGCTCGAGCGACACCTTGATGTTGTCCGGGTCGATCGTCACCGTGATCAGAACCGAGTCCCCGGGCGCAAGATCGCCGACACCAGGGACATAGGCCGGATCAGTGGTGGTGAGCCGCAAGAACGCCGAGCTCGTGTCACCGGTGGAGCTCAGGTAGTTGATCTGCAGGGAGCGTGGCTCGCCGCGGACCGCCCAGAACGAGGCCGTGTAGCGATCGAGATGAAGCCCCGGGGACAGAGCGGCCCGCAGAGTCCCGCCCCCGGGTAAACCGGAGAGGGCGCCGGTCGCGCTGAACTGCGGAGGCGAGCCCCCGGCCCAACGGAGGAAATGGGGCGCGGGGGCCGCGGGCTGATCGACCGCCGTGGGATGCGACCCGTCGGTGCATCGGGCGACGAGCAGCGCGAGCGCGAGCGGGATCAGGGAGCGGCGAACGAACATGCGATTCTCCGAGGCCATGTGAGTCCTACCAGGCGACTGCGTAGTTGGAGAAATGAGGGAGCACCGCGGCGACAAATTGTTGCCCTTGACTCCAGGGGTTGTTTTTGATTTTGACAGATGTTGCGAGGTACCCCAGGACAGTCAGTGAGTCGGTGACCTGGGCGATCCGCGGCGTAACACTCGTCAGCACCCCGCAGTCCTTGTAGCTGGTGTAGAGAACCGCCCCCCATCCGTCCTTGGGGTTGGTCTGGAAGACCAGGCCGTCGGGCTGGAAGCGAACCCATCTCACGGGGCCCGCTGGCGCCACGGCGGTGATGCTCACCGTGTTGGTAAGCGCCAACGCGTCGACGTACAGAGTGTGACGGCCTACGACCAAGGATCCCCCCGCAGGCCCGATCACCCCGGTGACGGAGTCGTAGGATTGGGAGCACGGCACCAGGGCCGAGTACTTGCTTGTGCTGGATTGCACCAACAGGGAGAGGGTCGGCACGGCGGTGGGCGAGCGGTCGCACGCGAATGCGAGCGCGCCGACCACCAGCCCGACTGCCAACGGGCGGAGTGCTCTCACGGTCTCCCACGCACGGGCGTCTTGACGGCGGCGGTCATGGTCCGCACTTTGTGGCCTAGTTGCGTCCCACCACACGGTGTTTTTGGGACGCGTCACGTCACTAAAGTAGGGACTATTTGAGATCTGTCAAGGCTGGAAAAGGGCCTTTGCGGGGGACAACGGCAGACCGGCTCCCCATCCTCTTGGACGTCTTTAGCCCATGGGACGGCATTTCATTGACCTATCGGCAGTTCGCCGCCGAGCTAGGTCCGCCGGTCACAGAGGCGGCCGTCAAGAAGTGGCCGCAACGCAAGAAGTTCCCGTCCGACGTGGCCCGGTTGATCGTTACCAGGGCGAAAGAGCGTGGCCTGGCAGGTGTGTCATTGGAGTGGCTGCTATGGGGGGAAGGCGCAACGCCCCAAAAGGCCTCCAAGACGACCCCGCGTCTACCTCCGCGGGATGAGCCTGAAGGGCAGCCGATGCTGCCGACCGCGCAGGAGCCCCACGGCCGATTCGCGGCGGAGGTCGCCCAGGCCTTGGAGGCAGACCTGAGCCACAATGAGTTCGGCCAGTGGTCCTCGGTCGAAGTGCAGCATACGGTCATCTGGGCGCTGAAGGACCTGGCCCGCCGGCTTTGGGTGCAGCGATTCGATATGGGGAAGACCTTCGAGCTGACCGACCAATGGGCTGGGAAGATTGGCCTTCCCGTCCGGCCCCCCGAACCGTCATCCGAAGAACGACCCTAGCCTAAAGCCTCGGTTACCCGAGCAGCCGACGCGCCGTGCGGAACACCTGATCCCACATCGCGGGCGTGAGCCTGCCCGTGTTGGTGTTCTGCCGACTCGGGTGATACGACGCGATCACGACCACGCCGTCGGGGAGCGTCGTCGCGGCGCCGTGGGCGAACGGAGGCCGCGCCCGCAGCGGGAGCCGCTCCCACCACCCCGCCGCCTTGAGAAAGGCGTCGTGCGCGATCCGACCGAGCGTCACGACGACGCGCACCCGCGGGAGCAAACGCAGCTCGGCCGCGAGGAAGGGGCGGCATCGGTCCAGCTCGACGCGGCTCGGCTTGTTACCGGGAGGCGCGCATCGCGCCGCCGCTGTGATGTAGCAGTCGTGCAGCGTCAGACCGTCGTCGCGCGACGTCGATTGCGGCTGGCTCGCGAACCCGTGATGATACAGCGCTTCGTACAGCCAGTTGCCGCTCGAGTCTCCTGTGAACATACGGCCGGTGCGGTTCGCTCCGTGCGCCGCGGGTGCGAGCCCGACGACGAGCAGCCGCGCCTCGGGGTCGCCGAAGCCCGGGACCGGCTTCCCCCAGTATTGCCAGTCGCGAAACTCGGGCTTCTTGTCGCGGGCGACACGGCGGCAATAGGCCCGCAATCGCGGGCAGCGTGTGCAGCGGACGATCGAACGGTTAACGGCGGGAAGGGTGGACGGAGCATCGAGGGTCATTCGCCGAATGTAATCCGCGGCTCAAGCCGCGACTCGGCGTGACCGCCGAAGCGGCACGGCAAGGCCCGTTTACGGGCAAGGGCCGAGCCGCGAGTTTACTCGCGTGTCGGCCGCTTCTGCTTTAGGGGAATCTGATCGGGAGGCCCTGGCGCACGCTGCTGCCGATCGTCAACGCCTGCACCGCGATCGCAGCGCCGAGCAGCCACGGGCGCAGGCGCGGCGGGGCCACCGCGGCCGCGCCGAGCACGCCGAGACCGGCCAGCGTGGTGTAGCTGTTCACCCGGCCGACGCTCGGCCGCTCGCCGAGCAACGGGTTCGATTCGCGGAAGCCGACCCAGCCCTGGCGGGCAAGCTGCCGGGTCTGTGCGGCATCGATCATCAGGGTGACGAGGAAGGCGCTCGCCAGCGCGCTGTGCGATGGCGTCCATGACACACGGGCCGGCAGCCGTGTGAGGTGCGCCGTACTCCACGACACCCGTGCGGGCAGCGCTTCCGCAACGATCTGCAGCGCTCGACGATCCACGCTCGGCGCGTAGGACGCGGCTCTGTAGCCAGTTACCCTCGAGGCCTTTTGCGCGGCCGATGGCGTGAGCCATCCGCCGACGGCGGTCGCCGCAAGGAGAACTGCCGTAATCCGCTGCATGCGCACGCTAAGGGCAAGGTCGGTGCCACACGTACGCCACGTTGCGCTAAAGCCGCACCGTGATTGGGCTCACGGGCGTCCCACCACATCAGGGAGCGTATCGCAACTGCCCTGTTTTGTGGCTCTGGTGCGACACCTTCGCTGCATACCTGGGCGGGGGCTGGCGCGCGATCCCGCCCTGCAGGGCGGCGCCGCATGAAGCCTAGGAACGAGCAAAGTATGTTGTGGGACGGATCGCCCCCCAACCGGGAACTCAAACATGGCACGCCTGTTCTGGATGACCCTCATGGTCGCCTTCGCAGGCGCCCTATTGCTCGGAGCCTCGTGGGCCGCCGCCTTTTACACCTTGGGTGATCTGCTGGGCGCTCCCCCACCCCAGATGGGCACGCAAACGACCGACTTGCTCTGGCAAGGCGCACCCGAGCTTCCGGGACACCCTCGAGTATGGCGGTTCGCCTTCGGGCCCACCCTCATCCCCGGAGCTCCCACCGTGCGGATCTACATCAGTCCGCTCGGCCAATTGGTCAGAACCGAGCCGGCCGACCTTGCCGAGCGTGTGAAGCTGATGGAGCGGGGCTACTGAGGTGCAATCGGCTTGCCCGCACATTCGGGCGCGGCTACGTTCCGCCCGACGGACACAGTACGTTGGAGAGGTGGCCGAGTGGCTGAAGGCGGCGGTTTGCTAAACCGTTATAGGGGCTAATACCCCTATCGGGGGTTCGAATCCCCCCCTCTCCGTGGAAAGACAGGTGTCAGGTGCTGGGTGTCAGGTGTCAGGGCACCCTTGCCAGACACCTAACACCTGGCACCCGACACCTGACACCTTGTCTCCCATCCGCGTCCGCTTCGCCCCCTCCCCCACCGGCTACCTCCACGTCGGTGGCGCCCGCACGGCCCTCTTCAACTGGCTGTACGCCCGCCACGAAGGCGGGAAGTTCCTGCTGCGCATCGAAGACACCGACAAGGCTCGCTCGACCGACGAGCACACGCAGGTGATCCTCGACGGTCTCGCCTGGCTGGGACTCGACTGGGACGAGGAGCTCGTATTCCAGGGCGCCCGCGTGAAGCGCCACCAGGAAATCGCCGATCGCCTCCTCGCCGAGGGCAAAGCATACATGGAGGAGGGCGCGATCCGGTTCCGCGTGCCGCCCGGTGAGATCGCCTGGGAGGACGCGGTGCACGGCCGGATCT
>QHUD01000048.1 GCA_003221085.1 Gemmatimonadota bacterium | reverse complement strand
TCCTCCCGATCGGCGACCTCGCCCGGTTCGGGCGGTGGCGCTAGCGGGGGCGGCGGTGGCGGCGCGTATGCCCGGTCGCCGCGCAGGGACCGCTCGGCGGCGAGCCGGTTGAGGCTGAGGATCGCATCGGGGAACTGGCGGAACAGCGCGGTGTCGGGATTCGACTCCCCCACTTCGCGCCGCAGCGCGTCCTGCACCTCGGCCGGCTCGAGCGATGCGTAGCCCCGCTCGCCCGCGAGCAGCCGCAGCACCGCCATCTCGTAGTCTTGATGCGTCGCGACCTTGAGGATCGAGCGGTTGGAGCGATAGGGCACGAGCCGCTCGTACACTTCGGCGGCGGGGAACGGCACGGCCAGCTGACCGGGTGCGTCGTCCGCCAGCACGCCCACCAACCGCTCGAACAGCCGGTCGAGGTCGTCCGTCATTTCACGATCACGACCCCCTTCATGAAGGGATGCGGCGTGCAGTGGTACGTGTACGTGCCCGGCTTGTCGAAGCGGTGGGTGTAGGAGCCATTCGGCGGAATGATCGGCGATCCCTGCTCGGCGCCATCGAACGTGACGGAGTGCTCGACGGGGTCGCGGTTGGTCCAGCGCACCGCCTGCCCGGTGGAGATGGTCACGGTCTCGCCCGCGAACTTGAGAGCGGCCATTTGGACCTCAGCCGCGATCGCGGCACCGGCCGATGCGCCGAGCGCGACGGGTTTGGGAGAGCGGTGGAACCAGGGCGCGAAGCGGCTGAGGTGGAGGGGAATCGTGAATTCGAACCCGTAGAGCACGCTCTTGGGAGATGTGATGCCCTGAGAAGCACCCTGAATCGTTGCGCTGCCGGCGTTGCTCGCCTGAAGCGAAAAGGTGTGCGGGGATCCCGGGATCAAGAAGTTGATCGCGGCGCTCCACGCGGCGCGCACCGTGGGGCTTACGAACGACCCAGCGTCGGCGCTGAGGGCGACGTACTGATTCACACGAGCGTTGAGCCCACCGGCGAATGCCGCTGCGCCCTTGCCCGACTCGCCGAGACGGCGTGACATCGCACGGGCCGCGCCGTGTACCGTAAGGGGTCCGCGCGTCCAGTCCACGCTGACTTCACCGTCCACGCTCTTCGCAAGTAGATTGTACGCGGGCGTCAGCGCGACGCCGAAGCCCGGCCGACCCTCGGCGCCGCGTACCCGCCAGCGGGCGTACACCTGGGTCTCATTGCTCGACTGCGCGCCGCTGCCCGTGGCAACAAGCAGCGACCGTGTCGCGAACTGGGCCCCGAGGGCCACTTGATGCCCGAGACCAAGGGCGAGCGTGAAGTTTGGAAAGTTCACGACCGAGTGCGAGGGTCCCGAAGTGACATAGAACCGGTGCACGAAATTGAACTGCACGACGGCGGGGTCAGGCACCCACGTCCCGCCGAGGTTGGGGGGACGGTACAGCAGCGATTGCCCGCCGAGCGGCGAGGCGGCAATGAGCATGAGGAAAGCCAACGAACCACGCTTCATGACGGACCTCCCTGTTGTGGGAACGACCTTATTCCGCACTCGATTCACCGCCACTCGCGCACCCACGTGTCGTACAGCACCGGGACGACGCCTCCCTGCTGCAGCACCTCGATGCCGGAGGGATCGCGGTAGGCCTTACGATAGAATGTGTGCGTCACGCCCGAGTTGATGATCAACTTCGCGCACATCACGCAGGGCGAGGCGCTCACGAACACAACTTTGTCGCGCACGCTGCCCGGCGCCTTCACGAGCGCGTTCATTTCCGAATGAATGCACCCACAGCTCCCCGGCACCGCGGAATCGCACTTGTTGGGTAACCCGCGCGCGTTGCCGTTGTAGCCGATCGCCAGCACGTTCTCGAGCACCTGGTCGGTCACGACGGTCCCCACCTGCAGCCGCGCGCAGGTGGAGCGCTTGGCCAGCTCCTCGGCCATGCGCATGTACACCTCGTACAACGGTATGCGGTCGACCGGTGGCGCCGCGGCGCCGTCGGGCAGGACGTTGAGGAAATGCGTGTTGGCCGGCACACCGTCCTTAAAGACACTCATGCAGCTCCTGATCGGGATCGTAGTCCGTATAGCGCCCGCGGGCGCGCTCCTGCGAGAGCCAGGTGTCGAACCCCGACGGGACGAGGCCGTTGGAGCGCTCCTGGCGCTCGGCAGCCCCGGTGGCGAGCGCGTCGGCGTATTCGTTCTTCGCGTGTCCCGCATGGCCCTCGTTCCAACGCCACTCAACGGCGTGCGGCGCCGCAGCCTGGACCAGCTTCTGCCACAGCTCCTGATTCTCCAGCACGCCGCCCTTGCGCTTCCAGCCGCGTGCCTCCCACCCCGCCACCCACTCGCTCATCCCCTTCACGAGGTACTGCGAGTCGGACACGTACACGACGCGCGCGCGCTTCCACTGGCGGCGGATCCATTCCAAGGTAGCAATCGCCCCGGCCAGGGCCATCTTGTTGTTGGTCGTCTGTGGGGACGATTCATAGAAGTCCCACCGCGCGAAGCTGTCGCCCGCCGGCGCCTCGATCAGCGCGGCGTTCCCGCCCGGGCTCGCCTTCGAGCTGTCGTTGCCCAGACAGCTTTCATCGGCGTGGACCAGGACGCGGGGTCCCCCCCCGGGCGTGCCGGCCACGTCAGGGCTGGATGACCACCGGAATGTCGGTGTGCCGCAGGATTTCCTCCGCGTGGGACACGACTACAGCGCTGGGCCGGCCCTCGACGTGGCTCATGTGCGCCCCGGCGAACAGCGCGTCGCACCGGATCCGCTTGATCACCTGCGCCACGACTTCCCCCGGGGTTCCCGCCTCCACGTGTGTGACGAACGCGACGCGCTGCATCGACAGCGTCGCCTCCGCCACGCCCACCACCTTGAGCCCCGCGTCGTGATCGTCGCTCGCATGGATGAGGTGAACCGTGCTCCCGGCCACGCTCGCGAACTGGATGGCCCGTTCGAGCGCCCGGCGGCTCGTATCGCGTCCGTCGAAGGCGACCGCGATCGACTGCATGGGCGAGGGCACGCCACCGCACACGATCACGGTCCGCTCGGCGATCTTGATGAGCGAGACGACGGTCGGACCGAGGGCGCCGCCCTTGGTGGTCACCCCGCGGCGCCCGACGAGCACCGCGTCCACAGTCTTGGCGAGCTCGGCGAGCTCGACATCCGGGTCACCCGTCAGCGCGGTCACCTCGACATTCAAGTCCGCTGCCACCACCCGCTCGCGCGCCCGGTCGAGCATCGCGAAGCCGTCGGCTTCGTGTCCGTGGCGCTCACGCACATGGGCCACGATGATCGTGCTCCCGAAGCGCTTCCCGAGCAGCACCGCCTGCTCGAACGCCGCATCGGCCCGCGGGCTGCCGTCGAGTCCCACCAGCAGACGCGTGAACACGGGCTACGGCAGCACCGCGAATGACTCGAGCTCGCGCAGCGGGAACGCCAGCACTTCACCCGTCATCGGCAGCCTCCCCTCCAGCGCCTCGTCGCGTGCCACGGTGTTCAGCCCCTCGGCGACGACCACATACTCCGTCCCGCGACGACGTAACGCCACTCGCCGCCGCTCCCGCACCGCCTGCTCGAGCGCATCGAGCGCGTCGGGTGTCAGGGTCCGGAACTCGCGGATGGCGCTCTTCACGGCTCGGTCACACCACGGCGATAGTGCCGGGCTTCCCGGTCACGACCCGGCCGATCACGGCCGCCGCTGGGGTGGTCTCGCGCCGGAGCGCCGCCACGAGCGTGTCCGCGCGCTCCGCCGCCACGGCGATCAGGAGCCCGCCCGATGTCTGAGCGTCCGCGAGAAGCAGGCGCGCCGTCCGGTCCACGCCGGCGGCGAAACTCACGGTGTCGGCGACGCTCGCGGCGTTTCGCTCGGTGCCGCCGGGGATGGCCCCGCGCTCGGCGGCCTCACGCGCGCGCGGCAGCAGCGGCACGGCCGCCGCGCGCACCTCTGCGGCCGCCCCGCTCGCCTCGAGCAATGTCCGCAGATGGCCCAGCAGGCCGAAGCCGGTCACGTCGGTCGCCGCGTGCACCCCGACGCCGAGCATGGCGCGCGCGGCGCCGGCGTTCAGCGTGGTCATCGCCGTGACGGCAGGCGCCACGTCGGCCTCACTCATGAGGTCGCGCTTGAGCGCCGTGGTCAACACACCGGTGCCGAGCGGCTTGGTCAGCACCAGCGCGTCGCCGGGTCGCGCGCCGGCGTTCGTCACGATCCGGTCCGGGTGCACCTCGCCGATCGCCGCCATTCCGTATTTCGGCTCGGGGTCATCCACAGAGTGCCCCCCCAGCACGAACGCGCCCGCGGCGCGCGCCACGTCCGCCCCGCCGCGTATCACCTCGCCCAGCAGCTCGAACGGCAGCGTGTCGCGCGGCCAACCGACCAGATTCAGCGCGAACAGCGGCGTCGCGCCCATCGCGTACAAGTCCGAGAACGCGTTGGTCGCGGCGATGCGCCCGAACTCGTAGGGATCGTCCACAATGGGCGTGAAAAAATCCACCGTCGCCACGATCGCTCGATCCGGCGCCAGCTGGAACACGGCGGCGTCGTCGCGGCTCGAGGCGTCGACGAGGATCCGGGGATCCGTCGCGACCGGCACGTGGCGCAAGACCTGCGCCAACTCGGCTGAGCCGAGTTTGCAGGCTCAGCCCGCGCCGTGCGAGTAGCGCGTCAGCCGGATGGCGGTCATGGGTTGCGTGCGCATGGACCACGGAAGATGCCGACGGGAACGGACCTAGCCAAGCCTCCACGCGAGGAGGGCGCCGGCGATCTCGTAGCGTGCCAGGTCGGCGCACGCGCCGACGAACAGCTCCCGGTTCGGCACTGCTCGGTCCGGCCCCGGGAGCCACTTGGGGACGGTCGCCAGGGCGCCGACGAGCGCGAACACCAGCCACGAGCCGCCACTACCCAACGAATCGAACCAGAGCGACGCGAACAACGTGAGCAGACCGGCCTCGCTGATCGGCCACTTCCAGTATCCCCGCGGCGCGGCAGCCCAGGCGCCGCTCTGACGGGCGACGAGCCGCGCGATCGAGAGCGTCGCGATCACGAACCACCCCGCCACGGGAATCCACGCCAGCACCAGCCGCCCGAATGTCACTGCCTGCCGCGCCGCTCCGGCGGCTCATACCCCGGCCCGCGCAGGCCGCGGCCGGGGCGCGCCGCCGTGAGCTTCCCGTGGTCCAGGACCTTTTGCCCGTTCACGAATACGTACGCAAACCCGATCGACGGCTGGTGCGGCTGCTCGAACGTCGCCTTGTCGGCCACGGTCGCGGGATCGAATACCGTTATGTCGGCCGCCATTCCGGCCTTGAGCAAGCCGCGGTCGGCCAGCCCAACGCGCTGCGCGGCCAACGCCGTCATCTTGTGCACCGCGAATTCGAGCGGGAAGAGCTTCAGGTCACGCGCGTAGCGGCCGAGGATCCGGGCGAACGTGCCGTAGGCGCGTGGGTGCGCGGACTGCGTGCCGAACGGCCCGTCCGGCGCCACGCCACCGAAGTCGGTATTCACCGCCACCCACCACGTCCTCAGCGCCGCCCGGACATCGGGCTCGTCCATCACCGCGTACACCGCATCGGTGCGGTGGCCGCCCTCTGCGAGCACCACATCGAACAGGGTCTCCACGGGGTCGCGGTGCCGCGCCGCGGCGATTTCGGCGACGGTCTTTCCCTGCAGGAAGCGGAGCGAGTCTTGGAACGTGCCCGTGATCAGCACGCCGGCGCCGCCGCCTGCCTCGTAGTAGAAGCTCTCCGGCCCCTTGGGATTGAGCATCTCCCCGCGCAGCCGGGCACGGGTCCCCTGATCCCGCAGCCGCGCGAGCAGGGAGTCCCACCCTCCGCTCTCCGCCCAGGTCGGAATGGAAGCGTCGAGCGCGGTCGCGGCGCGGGTGTACGGGTACTGGTCGGCGGTGATGTCGAGTCCGGCCGCCCGAGCCGAGTCGATCCTGGCGAGCACCCGGGGCATGCGGCCCCAGCTCTGCCGGCCCGACACCTTGAGGTGCGAGATCTCTGCCGGGATGTCGGCTTCGCGCGCGATGCGGAACACCTCGTCCAACGCGTCATCGATCCGCACGCCCTCGTTCCGCATGTGAGACGCGTAGATGCCGCCGTGGCGCCGCGCCGCCTTGGCGAGCGCGATGATCTCCTCGGTCTTGGAATAGCTCGCCGGGGCGTATTCCAGGGCCGTCCAGACGCCGAGTGCTCCCTGCGCCATCAGGGTGTCCACGATGGCCGACATGTGCGCGAGCTCGACCGCCGTCGGCTGCCGGTTCTCCTTGCCCACGACCGCGAGCCGCACCTGGGTCGCGCCCACGAACGTGGCGATGTTCAGGGCCGAGCCCTGTTTAGCGAGCTGAGCGAAGTATCCGTCGAGGTCGCGCCAGTCTTCGCGATAGTGCCATTTCTTCATGGCATCCGAGTCGTCCGCCACGAGGTTGTCCGTGAGCGGGACGACCGAGCCCCCTTCGCCCGTCACTTCGGTCGTGATCCCCTGTGTGATCTTCGAGAACACCCGATCGTCGATCAGCGCATTGATTTCCGACTGGCCCATCATATCGATGAATCCGGGAGCTACGACCAGCCCGCCCACGTCCACCGTCTCTCGAGCCGCCTCCCCGTTCAGGAATCCGACCGCGACAATGCGGTCGCCGCGGATGGCGACGTCGCCCCGGTAGCGGGGATTCCCACTGCCGTCGACGATCCACCCGTTCTTGAGGACGAGGTCGTATGCCCGTTTCCCGTTTCCCGTTTCCCGTCTCCCGCAAGCGCCGACGAGCGCTACGGCAACGAGAGCCAATCCTATTTTCCCCATGTTCTCCTCAGCGAATCGGGATAAAGGATCCGTCCCCGCACCATGACCCAGACGATGCGGCGCGTGGCCGCGATGTTCGTCGCGGGGTTGGCGTCGAGCACGACCAGGTCGGCCACCTTGCCCGGGCCCACCCGGCCAAGGGAGTCCGCCCGCAGCAGCTCCGCACCTTTGCGTGTGGCGGCGGTGATCGCCTCGACCGGCGTCAACCCGGCGGCGACGAGCAGGCTGAGCTCTTCGTGCAGCGAGAGGCCCGGCACGAGCAGCTGGTTCGCGGCATCGGAGCCGGCCGCGATCAGCCCGCCCGCGCGCTTGAACTCGCGGACGAACTGGTTCTGACGAGCGCGCGATCGTCGGAATGCCTGGAGGTCGCCGGTACGCCAGCCGGTGCGGCGCAGGAGCCCCGCCACGTCGCGCACGCTCGCGGCGCCTGCCGGGACGTCCTCCATCCCGGGCCGCGACAGGAGCGTCGGGTTGTCGAGGCGCGAGAGCATCTCGTGCACCACCAGCGTGGGCACGATCGCGACGCGCGTCGCCGCGAGCGCCCGCGCCGTGCGCGCGACCGAGCCTGAATCGAGCGCGGCCCAGCCCATCTCTTCGGTCGTCCAGCCGCGCAGGAATTGGTCGTGTGCCCGGAAGTACGGGCCGGGGTCGCGACTCGCCGCGGCCACGACGCCAGCCATGTGCTCGAGCGAGGCGACGCCCGCCCTCGCGGCGGTGAGGGCGTCGATCTTGCCGAGGTGCGCGGCTACGGGGAGGCGGAGCGTGGTTGCCTCGTCCAGGAGCGGCCGCAACAGCTCGGCAGTGAACTTCGTGTAGATCTTGACGTGGTCTGCCCCTGCGACCGCCCGCAGATCCACGGCCCGGCGCACGTCGGCTGCCGTTCTCACCGCGGTCGCCGCCGGATAGGTGGAGGAGCCCCGTCGATCATGGCCCCGGAGGTGAGCATCCGCGGGCCGAGTACGGAGCCCAGGTCGAAGTCGTTCTTGATCGCAATCAGGGAGTCGGTGCTCGACGCGCCGAGGTCGCGGACCGTGGTGACGCCCCAGGCGAGGTAGCGCTCCGCGGCCCAACGCTCGACGTGCGCGTGGGCGTCGATCAGCCCCGGGATGATCGTTTTTCCGATGAGGGTCACGACGCGCGCGCCGCGCGGCACCGGGATCTCATTCACCCGGGCGACCGCCTCAATGTGCCCCTGTTTCACGAGAACGAGCGCGTCGCGCACGGGTTCGCCGCCCGATCCGTCGATGAGCATCGCTCCCTCGAGCGCGATCATGCCGTCGCCGGAGGAGCCGCAGCCGGCGAGCGCGACCAGCAGCAGGAAGCCGGGATGCGTGATGCGGGATGCGCGATGCGTCACTTGGGATCCGACGACGTGTGGTCGTGAAGAATCTGCCACCGATTTCCACGCTTCTGGAGGAGGAGCGTGAACGGTCCGCTCGCGGTCACCGAGTCACCCCGCCGCAGCGCGAAACGCGCCGTGCAGAGCGCGAGGTCGAGCGTCAGGGGGCGCACGCGCACCTCACCGAACGTGAGCGAGTCGCGGAACTTGCCCGGCGCGAAATACGTGGTCTGGTACCGGTCGTACAGCTTCTGCCAGCCGTACTGCACGTGGCCGCCCGAGACGTAGCTCGTCAACGAGTCCTTGGCGTAGTCACTCATGAAGCCGTTCAGGTCGCCGCGGTTCCAAGCCGCGGCGCTCTGCTCGAGCATCGCCGCGATCTCAGCCTGCGGATCTCCTGGAACGATTTTCGGGGCAGAGCAGGCGAGCAACAGCGCTGCGCCCAGGCCGCCGGTCCAACACGCCACACGCGTGTTCATGGTCTCACCGGTTCGCTCGGGGGATGCCAAACGTGCCGCGGGAGCGCCTCAAGAGATGGTGGAGCCATCCAAGAGGCGCTCCCGCGCACTGACGCTGAAGGATCGCTAGCGGCGACGCTTCTTTGCCGCCTTCTTCCGCTTCGTCTTGCCGCCCCGCTTTGCTTTGGCTTTGGGCCGCTTCTTGCCGGCCTTCTTCTTGGCCTTGGATCTCGCCGGCTTTTTCTTCTTTGCCGGTTTCGGCCGCGGCGCCGTCATCGGCTCGTCCCTCATCGGCGCGGGAGCGGGCGGCGTCATGGGTGCCGGCGGATACATCGGCTCCATCATGCCGGAGCCAGTCCAGCTGCTCTCCGAAAAATCCGTTGGCGCGAGCATCGGATGATCTCTCCTCTGCTGGTTGTCCGTGAGCGTGGCCTATAGCTTACGCCGGGAATGCTCCCACGCAAGTGGATGCGCACAAGATCGTTATCGGTTGGAGGGTCTCGCGTATTTCGCGACAAGTTAGCTTGACAACGGCACTTACGCGCGCTTAAGTTCGCGCCGCTATGACGGCTCGACGCATCTGCCTCCTCACCGTCCTCGGCCTTCCGGGCGGAGCGACAGCACAGAATATCGCGGAAGTCCAAGTGGCCCCCCCCTCGGTCACAATCAAGGTCGGGGAGCGGAGCGGGCTGCTTGCCACCGCGTTTGACCGAGCCGGGAATGTCGTCCCCACCGTGCGCGTCATCTGGTCCTCCAACAACGTCGCGGTCGCGAAGGTGGACAACAGTGGAACGGTCACGGGTGTGGGTGGCGGGGTGGCGATCATCGAGGCTCGGGCGGGCGTGCGGAAGGGCCAAGCCGCCGTGCAGGTGGTTGGCGCCCCCTCCCCCACTCCCGTCCCCGCCACCGGGGCACCTGCCGGAGGAGCCACTCAGGCGGGAGGGCAGTCTCCGGCGCCCTCCGGCGTGGACCCTTTCGCCGGTCAGGTCGTTGGGTCTGGACCGGCCGCGGTGCTGCGGATCGAGCCGCCCACGGTGTACCTCCTGCCGTCCGAGAATACGCGTGTCACCCCGCGTGCACTCAAGGAGGACGGCTCCGCCGCCGCACCCGTCACCGTGACCTGGAAATCTCTGCGCCCCGACATCGCGAGCGTGGACCAGAACGGCGTGATTGTCGCGCTCGCGCCGGGACAGGGCACGGTGCAGGTGACGAGTGCGGGCGGCCTCACGGCCACCGCCCCGGTCGTCGTGCAGCAGAGCGACATCGCCGTGCAAGAACCGGTGCCCCTCGTGATGTCCCCCGGGGACGTCGATACGCTGCACGTCATGGTGCCGACGCAAGGGGCGCGGCTGGTCAGCCCGCTCGCGCTGCAATGGTCCGCTGCCGATCCCGCGGTCGCGCGCGTGAGCCTCACGGGAGTCGTCACGGCCGTGGCGCTAGGCCGGACGACGCTCAACGTCGTCGGGCTCCTGCAAGCGAAGACCGTCGACATCGTGGTGCACAAGACGGTCGAGGCGCTCACCGTCTTCCCGACCTCGAAGAGCGAGCTCCCACTTCCCATCCAGGGCACCGCGAAGTTCCAGGTGCAGGCGCTCGCGGCGGACAAGACCCCGGTACCCGAGGCCCCCTTCCGGTGGACCGTCGGGGACACGGCGCTCGCGAGCTTCGACCCGGCGTCCGGCACTCTCAGCGGGAAACGCGCCGGGAGGACGACCCTGGTGGTGAAAGGCCCGGGCCCGGGTCTGATCGTCACGTGGCAGATCCGTGTCATCGCTGCAGGATTGAAGCTCTCCGCCGCGCGGATCGGCCTGCCCCTGAACCGGCGATATCCGCTGAGAGCGAGCTTCGCGGACGAGGCTGGGGTCGTGATCGGTCCGGCCACCGGCGTCACCTGGGCGTCCGACAACCCGCCGGTGGCGGCCGTCACTGAAGACGGCACCGTCTCGACGGCGTCGTACGGCCACGCCCACATCACGGCGACGGGGCCCGGTGGGAGGCGCGCCGTGGCCGAAGTTTTTGTTCAGGGTGAGATCGTGCTCGCGAGCTCGCGCACCGGCCGGTTCCAGCTCTATTCGGCCGAGCGCGCCAACCTGGCGCAGCTCCGCAAGGTCATGGACGATACCGCGGTGGCGACCGAACCGGCCTTCTCTCCGGATGGATCGCGGATCGCGTTCACCTCGACCCGGGATGGGCAGGCCGAGATCTATGTCATGGACGCGGACGGCACGAGCGCCGCCCGGCTGACCAACTCCCCGGGCGCGGACGACGACGCGTCGTTCACGGCCGACGGGCAGGCGGTGGTGTTCCACTCGCAACGTACCGGGCACCGCCAGGTCTTCCTGCAGCCGATCACCAGCTCGGACGCGGTACAGCTCACCCAGGAGCCCGCCGACAACTCACAGCCCACGGTGTCGCCCGACGGGGAGACCATCGCATTCGTGTCGAACCGGGAAGGCAACAATCACATCTGGCTCATGTCGAAGGACGGCTCGGGCCAGCGTCCCGTGACGCGGGGCCCGCAGAGCAAGGAAGCCGCGCCGCGTTTCTTGCGTGACGGCTCGCTTGCCTATCTGGTGGAGCAGAAGCAGAACGGCCGCACCGTCACGCAGGTCGTGAAGGCCGACCTCGGTACCGGGAAGGTGAGCCCGCTCTCAGGCGTGGACCTCGTGGTCGCGGACTTTACGGTTTCGCCGGCCGGCGATCTCCTGGGGCTCGTCGTCGCGGTGCAGAAGAACGTGTTCAGGGTCTACGTCCAGCCGGTCGGGTCGGCGGGGAGCGGCGCGCCCGTGCCGATCCCGACGACCGGCGCCGAGCAGATGGTGTCCCCCGCCTTCATGCCGTAA
>QHUD01000228.1 GCA_003221085.1 Gemmatimonadota bacterium | reverse complement strand
GCTTCCGCTTCGCGATGCTGACGACCTGCTGCTTGGCCGTCGTCGCCGCCGCGCGCTCGGCCGCGACGTGCGCGTCCCGGCGCGCCAGGGCCGCGCGCTTGATCCGCTCATCCTCGTAGCCGTAGCGCTGGGCGGCGCTGTCCGACCGCCAGCCGCCGAGCGCCTTCGTCGTCTGCCACTCGACGCCGGTCCGCAGCATGTGCTGCATGAACGAGTGCCGCAGGTCGTGGAACCGGGGCCGCACGTCCTTGCTCCCCGTGAGCGTCTGCTGGTCGCCCCACTTGTTGAGGCCCTTGGGGCCGACGCTGCGGGCCCAGGCGCGCCTCCACTTCCGCTCCACGGGGAACACCCTGCCGAGCCCCCGCGTCGCCCGGTGCTGCGCCCGCAGGATCGCGTTCAGCGGCGAGTCCACCCCGAACGGCGTGATGAACGGGTCGCCGTTCTTCGTCGTCCCGGCGGGCGCGACCACGACGCCCCGGTCGAAATCCACATGCGGCCAGCACAGCGCGAAGATGTTCCCCTGCCGCCAGCCCGTGGAGAAGGCGAACTCGCACGCGGCGGCGAGGTGCGGCATGTGCTCGCGCGTTCGGAGCAGCCGCACCAGCTCGTCCAGCTCGGCCACCTCGAACCAGATCGTGCGCCGGTTCGCCACCTCCACGGAGGGGAACCGGGGAATCATCCCCACGAGCCCCCGGTCCTGCGCCGCCTTGAACGCGGAGCGGAAGTACCCGAGCATCACCGAGATGCTGCCGTTGTCGAGCGGCTTGTGGTCGCCATCGCCCCGCTGGCAGGCCACGACAAAATCTTCCAGCGCGGCAAACGTGATCTTCACCGCCCGCCACCCGGCGAAGTGCGCCCGCAGCCGCGTGAGCGTGGGCAACCGCCAGCCCTTGGTCTCGTACTTCAGGGCGACCGCCGTCATCAGGTCCTCGAACCGCACCCGCGCCGGCGTCGTAACCTCCCCCTTCTCCGCCGCGACGACCCGGGCCGCCCGCAGCTTGATGGCCTTCTTCGTGAGCTGCCGCAGCACCGTGGCGCTGGTCGCGATCCCGGGGAGCGTCTCGTAGAGCTTGGTGACGCCCTTCGCGCCCCGCTGAAGCCACCACACGCGGACGCGCTCCCGGCCGGGGCGGCTGAACACCTCGACGCCGGTCGCTAGGGTTCGCATACCTTCCCCTCTTTCCGGGCGAGGACCGCCGCCCAGGCGCGGGCGTCGGTCTCGACCATCTGACACGTCTCGCACCCGCACGCCGTCAGGCCTCGGGCCACGAGCAGCGCGGCCAGATAGAGCCGCATGCCCTTCCCCTTCGGCGCGGCGTGGTACAGCTCTGCAAGCGCGGCATCCGGGGCCTGAGCGAGCGGCCCACCGTCGGTGATGGTCCCGCCCGCCGCCGTCCATTCCGCCTGGAACTCGGCCTCGGTAGTCGTGCCGAGTAGCGCCGCCTCGACGATGGCGTCGAGGAGCGCCGGGTTCGGCTGCTTCGGATTCATGTTCCCTTTCTCCTTTCGAGATTTTTGGTGATGCGCGAGCGCTTGAAGAACAGCTTCGCGCCGAGCTTCATCGCGCCGAGCTCGTGCTGGTGGCGCGTCACCCAGCGGCGCGGGCACCGCAGCAGCCGGGCCACGTCCGCCGTGGACAGCAGGGGCTCGTCATCGGCGGCGGCGGCGCGGTCGCCCGCGGTCGGCGGTGCCGCGACCAACCGCGCGGTCAGGCGCAGGATCGCGGCCCCGATGTGCTCGGGTGGGATGGTGTCGAGACCGGCGAGGGGGTCGGGGCGGGCTTTCACCTACCAATTTTCCATTCCGCGCCCCGACCGTCCAGCGAGCCGCACCACTTCCGAAACTGATCCATACCAAAACAGATGCGCCTATTTCACATTGTCCTCGTCGTTCAGCAGGTGAAGCGCGTCGACGAGGGCGCTCTTGGCTCGCTCCAGCTCGCTATCGATGCTTACTCGCGGCTGCCGCGCGGCGCGCTGCACGGCGTCGAGCGCGACCAGCAGCCCGGTGATGCTCTCGTCGAGCCGATCGCCGATCCGGCGACGGTGTTCGGTGGGGTTTGTCATGGCTGCGCGCTCCCGGTCGCCGCGTCCTCGACGAGCTGCTCGAGGGCCGCGACGCGCGCCTCGAGCTCCCGAATCGTCGTGGCCAGCGCAACGTTGGCCGTGACCAGCCGGTCTGGTCGCGCCGTGGTCTGTGGAAGGGTTGCCGCCCCCAGCGTTCTGAGCCGACCAGACCGCTCGGCGTCGTCGTGCACCTTCTTCTGCGCTCGTGTCATCCTGCCCCCTCAATCATTCCTGGGTATGAACGGAAAAATCCCCGCCATCCTCTCGACGAGGACGCGGGGCTATGGAGCACCGCATTGCTAGGTCAGCGTGTGAGGGTTCCTACCGACCCCGCGAGCACATTCCTCCGAGCGCGCCCACCACGGGCACGCGAGCGGGAGGAAGCGGCGGGGATCAGCAAGGCGGTCTCGCTTTCTTGAGGTGAGGTACGCATCACGTACGCAACGGTGTCGGGCTACCCAGAACGCTATCACCAGGGGTGGACCGTCGTCAACGGGGCACTACCTTCCCAGCCGTTGTTAGGAGACCGCAGTCGACAACGCCCGAGTCTTAGCCTGGCCGATCTCCTCGTCCGCCCTCCAAGCCGCCCTCGCCGGGCGCTATACGAATCGAGGTGAGCTCGGCCGCAGCGGGATGGCGACCGCCTTATCTCGCCCGGGATTTGAAACACCACCGCCCGGTCGCGATCAAGGTGCTGAGACCCGCCGCCGTAGCGCGCACGCCACATGCCGCCTCCGAGTGCGGCCGTGCGCTTTAGCGACATCACTTGATGGTTCTACGCGTCGGCGATAGTGTTTGCACATGAGACGCTGCCTTGCGTGGCTGATGGTAATCGTCGCCGCCTGCGGGGGCTCGAGCGCCGGCCCTCGGGTGCTCCCACCAACGCTGCGCACAGTGAACCGCGCCCATTATCAGATCGTCTGCAACCCGGTCTGCTCTCCGGCCCAGGCGGTGCCGGAGCTCCACGTCGGAATCTGGCCCCGCATCACCAGCCCGGACACCATGAGCCTCGTCGACGTTGTCGCGTTCGATTCGACCAGCTGCGTCCGGCTACCGGCTGCGGTCATGGCGCAGCGGCAACTCGTGCGAGGAGCCGGACTGTACGGCCCGCGCCCGCTCTATTACGCCACAAATGGAGCGATCGATCTGAGTGCGCACGCTGGGTGGGAATGGATCGTGACCGATAGCGTCAAGCCGGACGCGTATGGAGTCTACTACCGGGGGACCTTCCAGGCGGCACCAGCCTGCGTGCCACACAGCTAGGATCTACTCAGCGCTGTCTGAATTCACTGACCGGCTTTCAAAAATGGGCCCGCCGATGGTCTATCGGCCGGCCCGTCGTATTTTACGTCGCCTTTTTCTCCTAACGTCTGTCCGCTCACGCTACCGCCGCGTCCGTTGGACCGCATAGCGCCATCCTCCTGCTCGCCGGGCGCGCGGAAGCCGGGCGCGCGTGACAGCGTGCTCCCGGTCGCGGCGTCCTCGACGAGCTTCTCGAGCTTCCTAGCCGTTGGACCGCACGCTTCAGGATTCAGAACCGCAATCAACAGGGGGTCTCGACTTCCCACCTCATGCCCACGACCTGAGATGTTCCCGTGATCACGAGGGTGCCCTACGTAAAGGTACTCGCTTTGTTGTCCACGGCGGGAGGCTCCGCGCTGTCCGCGCTGTGGACGTTTCCCGCGATTCTCACGTCGGCTTTCCTCGTCGCCTGGGGTGCGGAAGCCGCCCAGTTCCTCATCTCCCAGGGCGTCGCGCTCGCGATTCTCGCCTGGCTGCAGACGCTCCCCGAGTTCGCCGTCGAGGCCGTGATCGCGTGGGACGCCGGGCGGGAGCCTGAGCGGGCGCATCTCGCGATCGCGAACCTCACCGGCGCCATTCGCCTGCTGCTCGGGCTCGGGTGGCCGATGATCTACTTCGTGTTCGCCGCCTCCAGCCGCAACCGGGCCGCTGGAGGGGCGCAGCATGCTGCGCCCCTACTCCCCGCGATCCGGCTCGAGCGCGAGCACGCGCTCGAGATCATGGGGCTCGTGCCGCCGCTCCTGTACTTCGGCGTGATCCTCCTCAAGCAGCGCTTCACCTGGGTCGACGCGCTGGTGCTCCTGGCGCTGTACGTCGCCTATCTCTGGCTCCTGTTTCGCAACGCGCCGCGCGGCGCCGAGCACGCTGCGGACGCCCCCGCGGTGTCCCGCTGGGCATACCGCCAGCCCGGCTGGCGCCGGCCGGTCGCCATCGCGGCGCTGCTCGGGGGCGGCGGCGCGCTGCTGTACGTCACGGCGCACCCGTTTCTCGAGTTCGTCCTGGTGCAGTGGGTGGCGCCGTTTCTATCCGAGTTCCCGGAGAAGGTCTCGGCGTTCTATTGGGCCAGGCGCGTCACCCACGCGCCGATGGCGCTCATGAACATGGTGTCGAGCAACATCAACCAGTGGACCGTGCTCGCCGCCATGATCCCGCTGTGTACGGCTACTCCAGCTTACGCCATCATGGCGTGTGGTTGGATTTCCACTTCGACGGGCCCCAGCGGCTCGAGATCCTGCTCACCCTGCTGCAGTCCGGCCTCGCGATGATGGTGCTCGCGAACATGGAGTTCGATTGGCGCGACGCGACGGTGCTGTTCGTGTTGTGGCTGGTGCAGTTCCTGCAGCCGGGCCTGCGCGACATCGTCGCGATCGCATACGGGGTATGGATGGTGGTGCTCGCGACCGAGTTCGTGGTCGGACGCAAGGTCCTGCTCGCGCCGCAGTATTGCTGGGAGATGATCCGCCGGAAACACGATCGGCCGGCACCGCTGTAACGCGGCCCGGCCGACCGGTACGACCGGAACGGAGAGGATTATTGAAGCCCGAAAGTCATGACTGGTCCCTCACCATGGCGTCTGCCTTCCCCACGCGGGGGCATGACATCGGTCACAGTATCTGGGTCCACAATCGAGCTGTTGGCTCAATAATGTTTCTCCCCGTTCCTGCAAGTACAATACTACGTGGACCGAATACGTCAAGCGAAGGCGTCACGCGGATTTCGTCACGCAACATCGTGGGGTATTGACATGAATCTTTCGCTCGCCGCTGCAATCGGCCTGCTTCTGCTATGGGGTCTTCTCGTGTTTGGCGCGCACGACGGCAACGGGCCGGTGCACGTGCTGTACGCCGCGGCGGTGGTCTTGTTCGCCCGCCGAATTATCGTGGGCGCGCCCAAATTCCTGTCGTAAAACCCTGGCGCGAAAAAACAGCGGCGGCGCCGCCGCAAGCCAGCGCCGCCGCGCCGTGCCGCTACAGGCTACTTCTTGCCGCTCTTGCCGCCGCCGAACGTGAGCCCGACGGTGATGGGGACGAACTTCGTAGAGCCGCCGCTCTCCTGAATGCTCACGTACCGGATCTCGGCGAAGAAGCTCGCCGGACCCGCACCAAAGGTCGCACCGCCCCCGAAATCCCACGTGAACTTCGTCTCGGAGGTGTCTATGGACGCCGACGGGCCGCTTTGGGCCTTGATCTGGACGTGGTAGACGCCGCCGCCCGCGAGCAGGTACGGCTTCACGATCGGTGCGGGTACGGGAATGTGGTACACGAGATTGGCGAGCCCGCCGATCAGTTTCGTGTTCCCCGTGACCGCTGTCGTGCCGATATCCTTGTGGCTGGTTTGGCCGTACAGGCCGTCCACCCGGACGCCGACGGGAGACATGGGGATCGCAAAGTTCGCGTTGAGCGTGGCATGCCAGCCCACCTTGTCGACGTCTTTGTAATCGCTCAGCGGGGCGGTCAGCCCACCGCCCAGGCCCCAGCGGACACCTTGAGCCGGGACCGTCGCGACGCACGCGAGCGACACCACCACCACCGTGAATACCAACTGCAGAACACGGTTCATCGAGCGGCCTCCCTCCTTACGGGAAATGTTCGGGTTTGGGGCGCGCTCCATGATTGGCTATTCAGTTGACTTGAACAGCAGCAGGTTCGGCGTCCCGGACGGGTTGCCCGTGATCACGCCCGACGTGGCGTTCGCGATGAGCCAATTCGCGACCGTTCCGGACGGCTGGTCACCATTGGTCGCCTTGTAGAGCGCCGCGACACCGACCACGTGCGGCGTCGCCATGGAGGTGCCGCTGAGGCTCATCGTCGTGCCCACCAGGTAGGTCGACACGATCGCCGACCCGGGAGCGTACGCCTCGACGCACGTGCCCCAGTTATTCGCCCGACCGCCGAACTCGGGGTGCAGGGTCCAGATCCCGGTGTCGATGATGTAGGCGTGCACGCCCGCGCCGGTCGAGGTGTAGGTGTACGTCCCGGAGAGCGGCAACGCGCCCTGGTCGATCCGGTCGAGTCCCCAGGGATCGCCCTTCGCGTCCATGCTCTGCGTGACATCGGCCCGCATCACCTGATCGGGCTCGACGGAAGCCACCAGCGGGTTACCCCCGAGTGCCGCAGCGGCGGGAGCGGACAGGCGCGCCGCGAAGCCCTTGATCGCGCTCGAGTAGATGCGGAGCAGCGATCCGCCCGCTGCATTGACGAGATCCCGCGCCACGCTGGCCGGATCGGCGACGTTGTCGTTGAACACGACGATGTACTGGCCGGGCACGGCTTCGGTGGCCGCCGTGCGGTTGCCCGTCCTGTGCGTCTGCTGCGCCGGGTTCGACATGGTCTCGCACGCCGTCAGTGCGGTCAGGAGTGCGAGAGCGACGATGCGCGCGGCTGATTGCATGAATACCTCCGTGACGGGTGAAAAAGGCCGGCACGAGCAGGGGCAAATCTCATTCCGAATCCGTCGCGCAAATGCCGCGCAGATCGGAGGCAGCACCTCACGCTGGTGCGGCGTGCGGGCCGCGTGCATGCGCGCGACGGTGTGGCGCGCCAGCGACGAGCTGCGGGAAACGGTACGGGGCCAACGGACATGCGCCCCCCAGGGGAGTGAGCGGCGTCACCGGCGAGAGGCCAGGACATGGGCTACTGATCGAGGGGTAACGGGCCGGAAAGGACAGGTGCTCCATGCCAGATGCGACGAGCAGTGGCGTCCACCATTCACGCTGCCGGAGCGTCGTCCATCGCGGATTGGTGTGCGGCGCGCTCCTCCTCGCGACGGCGTGCAAAGACTCGAACCGACCACCGTCACCACCCGTGGGAGAGCCCCGCCTTGCCGACCGTTATCCCTGCGACCGGGGGATCGCCGGCGATCCGGCCGTGGTCTGGACCGAAGACTTCGAGGAGGGCTCGGTAGCGGCGGTGACGGCGCGCTACAACGATTACAAGAACGCCGGCGGCATGGTCCTGGTCAGCGACAGGCCCACCGGAAGCTGTGGTGCGGCGTCGATGCAATTCACCGCAGACGGCAGGAGCTCAACGACACAAGCGACAGACCTCTACAAGAATCTTGCCGGGTCGGCCACCGACGAGTTCTACGTGCGCTGGTACGTCAAGTATCAGGCGGGTGTGCCCTGGCATCACACGGGTGTCTGGTTTGGCGGGTACAACCCCGCAAGTGACTGGCCCAACCCGCAAGCGGGGACGAGGCCCGCCGGCGACGACCGGGTCTCCTTTGCCATGGAGCCGGTGTGGGGCAGCGGTGCTGCCAATCCGGTTTTCGATTTCTACAACTACTGGATGAAGATGCACACCTGCTCGGGGTGCGGCGGCTCCTACTGGGGCAACGCGCTCATCAGCCGGACCGGTTTTATCGCCGCCGACAACGCGTGGGCCTGCCTCGAGGTGCACGCCAAACTCAATACCGACATGGCGTCGGACGCCGGCGCGGTACTCGAAGTGTGGAAGAATGACATCCTCATCCAACGCTTCCCGGAAACCGGTGCGGTCGGGTACTGGGTGCAGGACCATTTCTGCCCGGCGGGCGCCGACGGCTCGCAGTGCAACTACTCGCCTACCGTATCAGGCCCCACCGACCTGCAGTTCCGGACCACCACGGACCTGAAGCTGAATGCCTTCTGGCCGCAGAACTACATCACCGATCCGGCTGCGGGCAGCGTCTGGTTCGATGACATGGTCATCGCCAGCGCGCGCGTCGGCTGCCTGAGCTAGAGCGGTGGGCGATCAGGCCGTCATCACGAGTACGACGATCCCCCAGGCGAGCGTCAGCAGTGTCACGGGCATGCCGACCCGCGCATACTCTCCGAACCCAATGCGCACGCCCCGGGTCTGGGCGCGCTCGGCTACGATGAGGTTCGCCATCGAACCGATGAGGAACAGATTCCCCGCGAAGGTGGAGCTCATCGCGATCACGCGCCACATGAGATCCGGGTGGGGAAGGGTCGGCACGGTGTTGCGCCACAAGATAACCGCAGGGACGTTCGAGATCAGATTTGAGAGCATCGCCATCACGCCGCTCACGGCGACCGCCCCGCGC
>QHUD01000227.1 GCA_003221085.1 Gemmatimonadota bacterium | reverse complement strand
CGCCGGCGCAGGTGACCTGGGCGGCGTTTGGGGCGAGCGTGGCGGCGGGCGTCGCAGTCGCCGCGGGCCGGCCGGGGTGGGTCGGGGGGCTGGGCCTCATGGCCCTCGGCCAGGTACTCGACGGGATCGACGGCGGCATCGCGCGCCAGTACGGCCTGGCTTCCGAAGGCGGGCGGCGGCTCGACACGCTGGTCGACCGACTGTCCGAGGCGGCGATTTTCGCGGGGTTCGGGTGGGCAGGCATCGTGTCGTGGAAGCTGGTCCTGGTCGCGCTCGCGGCGATCCTGCTGATGACGAGCATCGCCGACCGGTCCAAGCTCGACCCCGGGGTCAAGCGGTTCGCGCTCTACTTCGGGATGTGGCTCCCCTATCCACTGATCTTCAGCGTGATCTTCTTCGTGAATCTGGCGGCGTACGTCATCGGGCTGCTGGTCATCGACTGGCGCTTCCAGCTCCAGATGGACGCGTTGGGGGGAGACCTGGATACGGTCGCCTCGCGCGCCGCCGCCGGCAGAACCCCCTAAGCGCGGCCCGTCTCGAGCTCGCGTCCGGGCAGCGTCGCGGCGACGGTGGCGGGCTGCGACCCGTAGATGTACTGCGAGGCGAGCACCGCGCAGGCCACGATCAGTCCGGCCACGGCGTCCACCGCATAGTGGAATTGCCCGTACACCACCGACAGCACCAGCCCCACGGTCAACGGCGTGAGCAGCAGGCCGAGCGTCCGCCAGTAGCGCAGGGCGCACAGCGCGGCGACCACCGCGGCGGCCACGTGCGAGGACGGGAACGCCGCGCCCCACGAATCACCGAGATCGAGCAGCCACTGGGTGGCCCGGGCCGGCCAGACGGCCGTGGCGGCATTGTGAGCCAGGTCGAAGGTGTAGCGTGGCCCCGCCACGGGGAAGAAGAGGAACACGACGTAGCAGACGTAGAACGTCACCATCACCGCGAAGATGGTGCGGCGCGCGGCGTCCCGCCGTCCGCTGAACCATAACCCCAGCGGCGAGGCGTACAGGATGGCGTAGTACGCGAGGTAGCAGCTGTGCAGGAGCCAGGAGAGCAGCGGATTCGGCATCTCGCGAATCCAGCGATACGACAGCTGGGAGCCGAACACCCAGAGCTCGAGCCGCTGGATGATGTGGTCGTGCTGGTATCCCAGATCGACGTTGAGCACGCCGACTTCCGCATACAGCGCGCCCAGCAGCAGCATCGGATACCAATCACCCAGAAACCGGCCCAGCGGGCCCGCCTGACGGGCGAGGGGCGCGACGAGTACGAGCGTGACGAGCAGCGCGTGCGCCGTGAGCAGCAGGTCCCAGTTGGCATGGTCGTGCGCCGAGAACGCCAGGACGGCGGCAGTCGCGATCGCGACATACACGAGGGTGACGACGTCCACTGCGGTGAGCCGTTGGCCGACGCTACGACGCCACGTTGTAAGTGACGACCTAAGGCGTAGCGTCGTAGCGTCGTACCGCGGTGCCCTCACAGCCACCCCTCCCTCCGATACCAGGCTGCCGTTCGCCGCAATCCCGTTTCCAGGTCGGTTTCCGCCCGCCACCCGGCGTCGCGGGCCAAGGCATCGGGGCGGCACGTCCAGGCCGGAGCGAGGAATTCCGCCGCCTTATCGCCCGACAACAGTGTCGCCCGGCCCGCGAGGTGCGCAATCGACCCGATGGTCCAGAGGAGACCCCGGGCAAGGGGTCCCGGCAACGGCACGATGCGAGGCTCCCGTCCCACCGCCCGCCCGATCGCCCGGACGAGGTCCCGGCTGGTGATCACGGCGGGATGGGCAGCGTAGTATACGCGGTTGGCCGCGGCGGGCGCGGTGGCCGCCGCCACCAGCGCGCCGGCGAGATCCCCCGCGTAGATGACCGACAGCTCCTGCGAGCCGTCCCCGAACACCGGGGCCAGCCCGGTCCGGGCGACCTTGAACACCTTGAGGACCTCGCGGTCCCATTCGCCGTACACCGTCGGCGGCCGCACGATGGTCCATGCGCCGGCCATCGTCCGCACGAGGAGTTCGGCTGCGAGCTTGCTCTCGCCGTACGGAGTGACGGGGGATGGGGGACGGGTTTCATCGATCGGTTTCCCCGGCACCGTTGGCCCCGCCGCTGCAAGCGAGGAGACGAGCACGAACCGTTGCGGCGAGCGCGGCGCGGCGGCCTCGAGCACGCGTGCCGTCCCATCGCGGTTGGCACGCATGAACTCGCTCACGTCCCGGGCGCTGATGCGCCCCGCCACGTGGTAGATCACGTCGGCCCCCGCGCACCCCTCGCGCAGCGCGGCGGCATCGTCCAGATCGCCCCGGATCAGACGCACGTCGGTCCAGCCGAGCGACTGCGCCTTCGCGGCGCTCCGCACCAGGCAGGTCACGGCGTCGCCGCGCGCGCGCAACGCCCGCACGAGATGCGCACCGACGAAGCCCGTGCCGCCGGTGACGAACGCCTTCACAGGGGCCGGTCGTAGACCCGGTATGTCTTGTAGGGACGGAACCCGAGCTGCAGGGCGCCGTTGACCATGGGGGCGTTGTCCTCGAGGATCCAGCCGCCCTCGCCCCAGTGGTAGCCGTGGATGGCGCCCTTGGTCCAGATCCAGTGGTACATCATCGCATCCACGCCGGCGCCGCGGTATTCCTTCAGCGTGCCCAACAACGGTATGCGGCAACGATGAATGCGCCGGGCGTACCACAGAATTTTGGGGATGCCCCAGATCCGGCCGGAGGGATTGTGCTTCAGGGCGACGTTGAAGTCCGGCAGGGCGACCGCAAATCCGATCACCTGGCCCTTCCGCTCCGCGAAGCAGACCAGGTCGGGGACCACGATCGGCTTGAGCTGCTTCGCGAGGTGGTCGATTTCCGCATCGGTCAGTGGAACGAACCCCCAGTTCCGCTCCCACGCCTGGTTGTACAGCGCCTTGACCAGCTCCACTTCTTCCTTGAAGCGCTTCATGTTGAGCGGGCGCAGGGTGATTCCCTTACGCTCGGCGATGATGTTCACGGCCCGCGTGATGCGCTCGGGGGGGTCGCCGTCTGGGCTCGCGAACGCGATCAGATCCTTGGCCTTGGCGAAGCCGTAGCCCTGATGCAGGGCCACGTAGTACGGGGGGTTGTGCGGCATCATGATGGTGGGAGGGGTGTCGAACCCCTCGACCAGCAACCCACAATCGTCGTTGACCGACGGGTTCATCGGTCCGCGCATCACCCGGAAGGCCTTGCCCGAGAGCCAACGGCCGGCCGCGTCGAACAGGGCGTTCGCGACCGGCTGCTCGTTCACGCACTCGAAGAAGCCGTAGAATCCGACGCGGTCGCCGTGCTCGCGGGTGTGCGCGTCGTTTTTGATGGCCGCGATGCGGCCGACCGTCCGCCCCTCACGGACCGCGAGGAAGTACTGCGCTTCGGCATGCTCGAAGAAGGGATTCTTGCCCGGCGTTAGGAGGGTGCGGACGTCCATCCGCAGCTGCGGTACCCAGAGGGGGTCGCCGCGGTGCAGGTCGTACGGAAAGCCGATGAACCGCTCCAGACCGCGCCCGTTCGTGACGGGCACGATCTGCGGAGCGCTCAGATGACCCCCAGCTCTTTCCCGAGACGGCCGAACACCTCGAGCGCGTGGTCGATCTGCTGCGCCGTGTGGGTCGCCATCAAGCTCGTGCGCAGCCGGCAATGCGACGGGGGCACCGCGGGCGGCACGACGGGGTTGGTGAACACGCCGGCCTCGAACAGCTTGCGCCAGAACAGGAACGTCTTCTCGAGCGGGCCGATCAGCACCGGCACGATCGGGGTCGCGGTCGGGCCGATGTCGAAGCCGAGCGCGCGGAGCCCTTCCTGGAGCCGACGCGTGTTCTGCCAGAGGCAGTCGCGCCGCTCGGGCTCGCGCTGCAGGATGTGGAGCGCGGCGAGCACTCCGGCCGTGTTGGCGGGCGGCAGCGCGGCCGTGAAGATCAGCGGCCGCGAATTGTGCTTCAGGAAGTGGATCACGCTTTCCGAGCCGGCCGCAAAACCGCCGATGGACGCGAGCGACTTGGAAAATGTGCCGACGATGATGTCGACGTCGTCGCTCAGACCGAAATGCGCCGCGGTGCCGTCGCCCCGCGGGCCCAGCACGCCCACCGCGTGCGCGTCGTCGATGGCGAGTGCGGCGCCGTGTTTCTGCGCGGTCTTGAGCAGGTTCGGGACGTCGGCGACGTCGCCTTCCATCGAGTAGATGCCGTCCACGATGATCATGATGCCGGTGCCCGGACGCGCCTGCTGCAGCTTGCGCTCGAGGCTGACGAGGTCGCCGTGGTTGAAGCGCACGGTCTCGCCGTAGGACATCTTCGCGCCGTCCACGATCGAGGCGTGGTCGAGCTTGTCCAGAAAGACCATGTCGCCCCGGCCCACCAGCCCCGAAATGAGCCCGAGGTTCGCCTGATAGCCCGTCGAGAAGACGAGGCAGGCTCCCTTGCCGAAGAACTGCGCCAGCTCGTGCTCCAGCCGCTCGTGCAGATCGAGCGTGCCGTTCAGCAGCCGGCTGCCGGTGCAACCCGACCCGTAGCGCTCGAGCGCCTGCTTCGCGGCCGCGAGCACCTCCGGATGATGGGTGAGCCCCAGGTAGTTGTTGGAGCCCATCATGATCCGTTCTTTGCCTTCGATGACGACGACGGTGTCTTCGGAATGCGAGATCGGCCGGAAATACGGGTACAGACCGACGGCCTGAAGCTCGCGGGCCTTGGTGAAGCTTTTGCACTTGTCGAACAGAGCGACGTGCTGCAGGGTCTCGGTGGTCACGCACGCCCTCCGATGCGATGGATGGGAAAATTCAGCCCAAAGGGTAACGGGGAGGGGCTAAAACCGCAAGGCCACAAGAGATGCGCTGCGTCAGCGGGACCGCGGGGGCGCGCGTAAGTTGTAAGCCGCCCGTTCTGATCGGAGCTCCGCATGCGTCGCCTGGCCGCTGCCTTCGTCCTCGTCATGGTCTGCGCTCCCGCCGCGCAAGGACAGGCGCCCTACCGCGTGGACTGGGGTGATGCCGTCTCGGTCCTCTCCGCCGGAGTCGCCGCCCTCATCCCGGAAGCGACCAAGCTGCCGAAGTCCGCGCCCTCCTGTGGGTCTACTGTCCCGTGCGATCCGGCGTCGCTCCCCGGCATCGACCGCGTGGCGCTCCACACCTTCTCCGGACCCGCGGGCACCGCGAGTAGCGCAGTGCTCGCGGGACTCATCGGCTTCGCGGGGATCGCGTCGTTCCAGGGCGCGACTCCCGCGCAACGTCGCGGACACGTCGCCGTATTTGCGAACTCGCTCGCCTGGACGTTCGCCGCGAGCGACTGGGTGAAAGTGATCGTGCGTCGCAAGCGACCGGTGCTATACACCGCGGGTGGGACGGCGGCGGCCGGCGACCCCAACAGCCAGCGCTCGTTCCCGTCCGGACACGCATCGGTCGCGTTCGCCGCGGCCACCACGTATCTCATGATGGCGCGGCGCGAGCACCTGCCGCACCAGACCCGGAATGCCGTACTGCTCTACGTGGGCGCGCTTGGCGTGTCCGCCCTGCGAGTGTCTGCCGGGAAGCACTTTCCGACGGACGTGCTCGGCGGGGCGGTCCTCGGCACGGGCATCGGCTGGCTGACGGCAAAGGTGCATCCGACCGAACCGTGACGGAGCCGCATCAGCTCCCTCGCGTCATGCGGCTGCGCGACGTGGTGCTGTTCAACATCAGCGCCATCGTCGGGCTGCGATGGCTCACCACGGCCGCGAGCCAGTTCGGGCTCGCGAGCCTGGGACTGTGGCTGCTCGCGATGGTGGTCTTCTTCCTGCCGTCGGCGATCGCCGTGCGCGAGCTCGCCGACATCGACCCGGGCGCCGGTGGGATCTACCGCTGGGTGCGGCGCGCCTTCGGGCCCACGCATGGCTTCGTGGCCGGGTGGGGATATTGGGTCAACAACCTGTTCTATTTCCCGTCGCTCCTCGTCACCACCGCGGCGATTGCCGCCTACGCCGCCGGTCCACGCTTCGTGCACCTGGGCGATGACAACCTGTTCATCGCGGTTGTGTCGCTCGTGGGGCTGTGGCTCGCGGTAGGCTTGAACGTGGTAGGCCTCCGCGTGGGCAAACGGCTGCAAAATCTGGGCGGCCACGGCACCTGGCTGCCGGGGCTCATTTTCGTGGCGCTCGCGATCTGGTCGCTCACGACGCACGGCAGCGCGACACCGGTCACCGCGCGCGGCCTCGTTCCCGCGAGCCTCGATCTGCAGTCGATCAACCTGTTCG
>QHUD01000047.1 GCA_003221085.1 Gemmatimonadota bacterium | reverse complement strand
GCGCCGGGCATACGCCGACTTCCTCAAGAACGAGGCGGCCGAGCGCACCCGCCAGCGCCCCGAGTACGGCGAGCACGCGCAGAACCTCGACGCATTCCACGAGCAGGCGATGCAGGTGAGGGATGGGAAAGCCAAGCGTAGCGGCTAAGGGTCCGCGCACGATTCATCTGGCGCACAGCCCGGACGCGGACGACGCCTTCATGTTCTGGGCCCTCGCCGCCGGGAAGATCGACACCGGCGAGCGCCGCTACGTGCACGAGCTCGGCGACATCGAGTCCTTGAACCGGCGCGCCCTCGCCGGTGAGCTGGAGGTAACCGCAGTGTCACTGCACGCGTACGCCCACCTCGCCGATCGCTACGCGCTGCTCGCCCACGGGGCCAGCATCGGCGACCGCTACGGGCCGCGGATTGTAGCCCGCGCCCCGCGCCCCACCGATCCACGGGCGGCGCTCGGTACGGAGCGCGTACTCGTGGCCGTCCCGGGGGAGCTCACCACGGCGTTTCTAGCGCTCAAGCTGTACCAGCCGGCGGTCCGCCACGTCGTCGTGCCGTTCGATCAGATCGAGGAGTACGTGGCGGCGGGTCGCGCGCAGGCCGGGGTCCTCATCCACGAAGGGCAGCTGACCTACGCCGACCACGGGTTGCACCTCTGGGTCGACCTCGGCGAGTGGTGGCATGACGAAACGGGTCTTCCTCTGCCGCTGGGTGGCAACGTCGTGCGCCGCGACTTGGGCGATGCGCTGATGCAGGGCATCGCCCGCGATCTCAAGGCCAGCATTCAGTACGGCCTCGCCCATCGCACCGAGGCCCTCGCACACGCGACGGCGTACGGCCGCGGTCTCGACCCATCGCGCATCGATAAGTTCGTCGGGATGTACGTCAACGCCTACACCGTGGATTACGGCCCGACCGGCCGACGGGCGGTGGCGGAGCTGCTCGGGCGTGCGCATCGGGCAGGGTTGCTCGCCGCGCCCGTCGACATCGCGTTCGTGACGGCCGACACCTGACCCACGGCGCGCCGGGGCTATCCAGATAGAGCGGCCGGCGCCATTTTCTGATGGAATCACCCAAGGAGTCCTCTAGTGGCCGACATGGCGGGTCCCGTCCAGATCCTGGTCGTGGACGACGAGGAACCTATCCGCAACGCCCTCAAGAAGTTTCTCATGCAACAGCAGTACGAGGTGTACGCCGCGAGCACCGGCGACGAAGCGATACAACAGCTCCGGCGCCACCGCATCGCGCTCATGCTGTGCGACATCCGGATGCCCGGCACCAGCGGCGTCGACCTCGTCCCGCAGGCGATCGAGGTCGAGCCCGAGCTCGCGATTCTCATGCTGACCGCCGTGAACGACGCGACCAGCGCCGCGCTGTGCATGCAGCGGGGTGCCATGGACTACCTGACGAAGCCGATCGAGCTCGCCGACCTTGGGCGGGCGGTCCAGCGAGCGCTGAAGCGGCGCGAGATGCTGCTCGAGAACCGCCAGCTGAACCAATGGCTCAAGGAAGAGGTCAGCACCCGGACCGCGGAGCTCCAGCGCGAGCGCATGAAGCTCGAGCGGCTTTCGATCGCCACGCTCGAGGCCCTCGTGAACGCCCTCGAGGCCAAGGACCCCTATATGCGCGGCCATTCGGCCCGCGTCGCCGACCTCTCCGCCACGATTGCCCACGAGCTTGGCATCCCGGAAGAAGACATCGAGCACGTGCGAGTCGCGGGCCGACTGCACGACATCGGCAAGATCGGGACCCGCGAGTCGGTCCTGAACAAGCAGGGTGCGCTCACCCCCGAGGAGTTCGAGCACGTCAAACAGCACGTCGTCATCGGGTCCCAGATCCTCGCGCCGCTCTCGCACCTTGGCGACATCATCCCGGCAGTGCGCCACCACCACGAGCGGTGGGATGGGACCGGCTACCCCGACGGGCTGCGCGGCGAGGAGATCCCCCTGGGCGGCCGCATCATCGGCGCCGCTGAAGTGTTCGACGCGCTCAGCACGTCGCGCGCCTACCAGGAGAAGATGAGCGCCGAAAAGGCGGTGGAGCGGGCGGCCGACCTTGCAGGCACCGTGCTCGATCCCAGGGTCTACGAAGCCCTGATCTCCGTCGTCGCCCGGCGCCGCACGCTCGTGTTCCTCGACGACGGCGGCGGCGCATCCACCTGACCGTTCCCGCGCGTGCTGATCGCCGTCACCGGTGCCACCGGATTCGTAGGACGGCACATCACCGCCATGCTGACGCGCCGAGGACACGTGGTCCGCGCGCTGGTGCGCGATCCGAGCCAGGCGCGGGCCCTCGAGAGCCTCGGGGTCGAGCTCGTCCCCGGCAGTCTGGCTGACGCGGCGGCGCTCGGCACGCTCACGCATGGCGTGAGCGCCGTGGTGCACCTGGTCGGGATCATCGTCGAGCGGGGCGACGCGACCTTCCAAGCCGTGCATGTCGAGGGCACGCGCCGCGTCGTCGAGGCCGCGGCCCGTGCCCGTGTGAAGCGGCTCGTGCACATGAGCGCCGTGGGCGCGCGGGACGAGCCTGAGGCGACCCCCTACCATCGAACCAAATGGCACGCCGAGCAGCTGGTTCGCGCCTCCGGTGTCTCGCACGCGGTGTTCCGGCCGTCGATCATCAGCGGCCCGGAGAGCGCGCCGATCCTTACCCTCGCGCGGCTGCACCGCTGGTCTCCGGTTGTTCCGGTGTTCGGCGACGGCCAGTTCCCCACGCAGCCCGTGTGGGTCGAGGACGTCGCCCTCGCGTTCGCGCTCGCAGTCGAGCAGCCCACGCTCTGCGGCGCGTTCGAGCTCGGCGGGCCGCAGGTGTTGACCTACGAAGAATTCCTGCGCGAGATCGGGCGGGCCGCCCGCCACCCGCGGCCGCTGGTGCATGTGCCGCTCGCGCTGGTGCGAGCCGCCGCCGCCGTGTTCGGCCTGCTCGGTGCCGCCGCGCCGCTTACGAGCGATCAGCTCCAGATGCTGGTGGAAGGCAGCGCTACGCCGGCGAACGCCATCGGGTCGGTGTTCGGCATCCGGCCCCTCCCGTTCGACCAGGGTCTGAACTATCTCGCGCCGAGTCGAGGATGAACTTCAGACAGGGTGCACTCCTCGTGGGAGCCATCTCGCTCGTCTCCGCTCCCACCCTGGCCCAGGGTGGGCAGCCGGACTCGGTCGTCTACGTGCTGTCCGCCGCCAGCCGGTTCGACGTGAAGACGGGCAAGGCGGGCCTGCTCGGCTTCGCAGGCCACGCGCATGTGGTCCGCGCCAGCGGATTCACGGGGCGGGTCGTCTACTACCCGAACGCGGCTCCCGAGTCGCGCGTGGAAATCGACGTACCGGCGGACAGCCTCGCGGTCCTCGAGACCTCGGACACGGCCGACGTCCGGAAGATCACTCAGGCCATGCGGACCGAGGTGCTGCGCGTGGACCAGTATCCAGTGATCAGTTTCGTCTCCGCGAGCGTCACCCCGTCGAGCGACGGATTCCACGTGCAGGGCCGGCTCACTCTCGCCGGGCAGACGCGCGATGTAAGCTGTGACATCCGAACCGAGATCGGTGCGGACACGCTGCGTGCGACTGGGAGTTTTTCGGTGAAGCAGACCGATTTCGGTATCAGGCCGTACCGCGGCGGACCAGCCGGTACGGTTCGCGTCGCCGATCGGGTGACGTTCAGTTTCGACGCGGTCGGGGTGCGGGTACCCGAGCCCTAGAAAAACCAAACCCGGGGCTTACAACTCCCCGGGTTGGCGGTCGGGCGAAGTGGCCGTCACACTTCGGCCGCGACCTCTCACGCGATGTTCCTAGCTTGATACGGCTAGCTCGGTCGGATGTTTCATGCCCCCATCCCCGTCCCCCCCGCCACCCTTCCGCGCCCAGCCGGTTCCGTTCTGTTTGATGCCCACCCCCGGGAAATGGTTGCATGCCGTCGGCTACCACCGCTTTACCCTGCCGAGTCGGGACACCGTGAGGGTTGCGGCGTGCGTTCCACGTCGCAAGACGACCTTGGTATTCGACACTCCGGACGCCAGACCGATGGGGTCGAACACGACTATTGGATTCGTCACTTCGAGCGCCACGCCACGTCCCTCGGGCCCCGGCCAGCGCTGCAGGTCTCCCCATGTGTCCCCCTGCCAGCGATCGATGCGCAACGAGTCGGCGGCGATCACGGTCCGGCTGCGGGTGCCTTGCATGACGGCAGCACTCCGGGCGACGCCGATCGCGGCGCTCACCTCCTGTGCTGCGGCGTCGACCGCGATCCAGTCCCGGACGCCCGCCAAGCGAGGGAATGTGACCGCCATCACTATGGCGAGAATCGCCAGTACGACCATGAGTTCGGCGAGAGTAAGGCCCCGGCGCATGGACCGGAATAAGGGGAGCGGGCGCGGCCCGACCGGCATCCGAACGACGCGGCGAAAAGCCAGAAAACGCGAAAACTGCGGTCTAACGGAAAGAGCACGAAAACGCTATGTTCTGAGCCGGCCGCACGTTGCGATGAGGCATAACCCCTGCCTAGGGTGCAAGCGCCAGCTCGCTAGCCTCACACTCGGAGACGTTAGGAATGCCCGTTTTGCGTCTGAAGTTCGAGTCGCTGCCGCACGCCATTTTCCTACAGCGGGTGTCGGGTCCGGAAGCCGCCACGACGTTGGAAGCGCGCCTGGGACAGGGCGCGTTTCTCGCGTTGCGGCTGGTGGACCTGCTCGCGCCGGATCGGGCGGCGGTTTCGAAGGACGCTTTCCATTATCAGTGGGTGGCGACCGACCGGTTCTGCCTTGAGCTGCGCGCGGCGGACACCGAAGGCGCACACGTGCACGGAATCGCCGAGAGTGCGTCAGACGCCTACCGCCTCGGCGACATCCAGCTGATTGTACCGGCGCTCTTCGCGTACGCGCATTTCCTCGAGGCCGAGCTGCGGCTCGAAGAGGCGATCGACGTGCTCACGACGCTCCTGCTGGTGGTGGGGAATCGGCTGTCTGCAACCGACGCGGTGGCGGCGCAGCTGCGCTTCGCGCGCGTGCAGCGCAAGCTGAATCGGTTCGACGAGGCGGACGCCGCCTACTCCGAGGCCGGGGAGCTGGCGACGCTCGCCGGCGACCGCCAATCGGCCCTGCTCAGTCGCATCGGACGGGCGAACACCCTGCTCGGACGCGGCAACCTCGCGGACGCCGAGCGCCGGCTCGA
This sequence comes from Gemmatimonadota bacterium, assembly GCA_003221085.1. GTDB lineage: Bacteria > Gemmatimonadota > Gemmatimonadetes > Gemmatimonadales > GWC2-71-9 > AG41. Next base: position 6,150 of record QHUD01000047.1, on the reverse strand, counting down.
GGGGGTCCTCGCGGATGCCCGGACCGCCGGCGAGCGGGACGTCGAGGCGCGCGCCGAGCAGGGCATCGCGGCGGCGTTCTACTACATGGGGCAATCGGCCGAGGCGATTCCGCACGCCTGGCATGCGTTCGAGCTGTATGAAGAGGAGGATTCCCAGCTCCGCGCGCTGGGTGACCTGGGAACCATGCTGCTCAGCCTGGGCGACGCGACCGGAGCGGAGCGAGCGCTGGCAGAGGTGTTCCGCCGTGGCCGGACGCAGGAGACCGTCAGCAACGCGGTGATCGAGCTGATGCACTGCGCGTCGTATCGGCGCGATCACGTCGGCTTCGCCCGTTGGCGGGAGCGGTGCGAAGACCGGCTGGGAGACATGCCGCCCAACATCCGGGCGGACTTCTATCTCAAACAGGGGATCGGCCAGGCGCGGTTCGGCCGGTACCGCCGCGCCGAAGTCCTGTTGAAAGAGGCGCGCGCGATCGCCGGCGCCGCCGGGCTGCATGAATTCGAGTTTCGAATCGACCGTATCCTGGCGGGGCTACCCGACTGCCAACGGGCAATGGCGCTGGAAGCGCAGCCCGCGACAGAGCCGGTGGTGCAAACCGCCGAGCTACGCGAGGTCTCCGAGTCCCTCGCGCAGCTCGGTGGCTGAGATGCTTACTTGCAGGTGTTGCTGTTGTTGATATCGCAGCCGTGGCGGGGGCCAGTGGCGTCCGCACAGGCGACGGTGGAGAGAGCGAACGCGACGACGAGCAGGGTGAACAGGGCGCGAATGCGGGACATGTGACCTCCGCTAGACCAGGATGTGGAATGGGCGCAACAGGGACTCCACAACCTGGGTACGGAGGCGTCCCGATTTTAGGGCGTTTTTGCGGCATCGTAGGGCGATTTTGCGACATTTAGGGGTTTTGGGGGATTCATGCTCGTATTAGCCGCCGTCCCCGACGTCCAATTCCACAAGCTGCGCCGGGCCGCGGGCTCCCGTTTCATTGTCGCGCAGGTTTCCACCTGGGACGATGTGCTGACGGGCATCCGCAGTCGGCCCGTCGAGCTGGCGGTCGTAGACCCGCTCCTGTCCGGCCAGGCGCGGTCGCAAGAGATCGAGCGGCTGCGCGTGTTGTTCCCCTCGCTCCCCCTGATGCTGTACACCACCCTCACGCCTCGCACCGCCGGGGTGCTCTTGGCGCTGGGCCAGCGTGGCATCCAGCACGCGGTGTTCGCGAATTACGACGATCACCCGAGCCGGTTGCGGGAGGTGCTCGGCCAGGAGGAGGCACGCTCCTCGTCGCGGCAGCTCCTGGACCAGCTGGCCGACGCGCTCGCGCCCCTGCCCAGCGAGCTGCGCTGGGTGCTGGAAGAGGCGCTGCGCTCGCCGGGCGAAGTGCAGACGGTCGGCCAGGTCGCGGTGCGGGCGCGGGTGGATCGGCGTACCTGCGAGCGGTGGTTCACGCGGGTGGGGCTGCCGTCGCCCCGACACTTCCTTTCCGCGGCGCGGGTGCTCTACGCACACCGCCTGTTGCAGGATCCCGGATTCACGATCGAAGACGTGGCGAAGCGCCTGGGGTACGCGCAGACCAAGACCCTGCAGTTGCACGCGCGCGCGTACCTCGGGCTCACGGCGGGGGAGATGCGCTTGTCGCTCGACTCGAGCGAGGCGCTGGCGCGCGTGGTCCAGCGCTTCCTGACGCCGCCGCAGGCCCGGGCCTCCGCCTCATGAGCGCCGGGTCGCGCACGATCCTCATCGTCGACGACGAAGCCCCGTTGCGCCGGGTGCTGGAGCGCCTGCTCTCACGCCAGGGTCTTCGGGTGATCGGCGCGGGCAGCGCCGAGACGGCGTACGAGCTGCTCGCGACCGAGCAACCGGACGCCCTGCTGCTCGACATCCACCTGCCGACCATGTCCGGGCTCGCCCTCTACCTCGCTATCGTGCACCGGTGGCCAATGCTCGAGGGCCGCATCGCGATCATGACGGGGGACGCCGAGGCGGACGAGGTACGCACCTGGCTGGAGCGGCACCAGTGCGTGGTGATCCGGAAGCCGTTTAATCTGCGCCAGGTGACGGATTGGCTGACCGCGGTGTGCCGGATCGGTGAGGAGCGCGCGCGGGGAGGCGCTGAGGCGTGACGGGCGCGCCGCACGCCGAGCCGTTGCACACCCTGCGCGAGTATCGCAACCTCGCCCCGTGGAACCTGCGCGACCTCGCCGCGCTCGTCGGAGCCGTGCTCGACGCGTCCGCGATCACCCCGATCAACGCGGCCGCGCGGGCGCAGCCGAGCGAGCGCACGATCCGGTTCTACGTGACCAAGGGTCTCGTGAGCCCCCCCGAGGGACGCGGCACGGCCGCGACGTACTCCTACCGTCACTTTCTCCAGCTCTTGTGGATCAAGCTGCGGCAGATGGAGGGCACGACGCTGGCCACCATCATCAAGGAGATGCACGACCAGACGGGTGACGTGCTGGAGCGGCGCGCGGCACAAGTCCTGGGCGCCTCGCTACCGGTGCCGGACCGGCTGGCGCTCAAGAGCAAGGGCGCGCCGCCACGCGGCAAGTCTGGACGGGCGCTGACGGCGTGGCTGGCGCGGGACGCCGCCCGGGACCCCGAGAGCCCGAGCTCGTGGCACCGGATCCCGGTGGGCCGGGGCGTGGAGCTGCACATCGAGACGGCCCATCCCCTGGCGCGGCTCGGGCCCGATGACGCGGCGGTCGCCGAAGCCGTGCGCCAGGCGCTCGCGAAACTCCTCCCATCGGGAGACGCGTAGGGTCGAATTACTTCGAAACGGAGTTACCATGGGCTCGATCATTTTCCTCGTCGTCGTGGTGATCGTAGTGGGCTGGGTGATCGGCGCGTATAACGGGCTCGTCTCTCTCAAGAACCAGACGCTGAACGCCTTCAAGCAGATCGACGTCCAACTCAAGCGGCGCCACGATCTGATCCCCAACCTGGTGAACGCCGTCAAGGGTGCCATGGAGTTCGAGCGATCGACGCTCGAAGCGGTGATTCAGGCCCGTAACCAGGCGGTGAAGGTCAACGCAACCGGGCCCGAAGGCATCAAGCAGATCAGCCAGGCGGAGAACGCGTTGTCGTCCGCGCTGCAGCGCCTCATGGTGGTGGTGGAGCAATACCCCCAGCTCAAGGCCACGGGCAACATCGGCCAGCTGCAGGAAGAGCTCACGTCCACGGAAAACAAGGTGGCGTTCGCGCGTCAGCTGTACAACGACACGGCCACCCAGTACAACACCAGGCAGCAGCAATTCCCGACCAACATGGTCACCGGGCTCGCCCAGGCGCAGCCGGCCGATCTGTGGGAGCTCGAGGATCAGGCCGAGAAGGCCGTGCCGCAAGTCGATCTCTCGATGAAGCCGAAAGTGTGAGCGACGACACCTCGCTCAGCCTATTTCAACAACAGGAAGCCAATCGCCGGCGGACGGTCCTGCTGGTGATTGGCTTCGTGGCGTTTTTCGCGTGGCTCGGGTTCGGCGGGGATTACATCTACTACTTGTCCACGCGTGACGCGCCCGGCACCGCCTATCACCACGTCTTCCCCTGGTTCGGAATCGCGCTGACCGTCGCCGCGCTGCTCACCGCCTGGTATGCCTACGCGACGGGCCCCGAAAAGGTGCTCTGGTCCACCGGGGCGCGCGCCGTCGTGGACCCTACTGATCCGCAAGAGAAGCAGCTGGTCAACGTGGTCGAGGAAATGGCCATCGCCGCGGGCGTCCCGCGGCCGCACATCTGGATCGTGGACGACCCCGATCCCAATGCCTTCGCGACGGGCACCGATCCGTTGCACGCGCACATCGCGGTGACGCGCGGCCTACTCGAGCTCTGCAACCGCGAAGAGCTCCAGGCGGTCGTGGGACACGAGCTCGGGCACGTGAAGAACCTCGATGTCCGGCTGATGACCATGCTCGCGGCGCTGGTCGGCGCTATCGCCCTGATGCACGACGGCGCGACCCGCGTGCTGCGGGGAGGCATGAACGTGGGCGGGGGAGGTGGCGGGGGTTCCCGCGGCGGCGGAAAGAAGGGCGGTGCCGGCCCGCTGCTCGTCGTCCTGCTGGTGGTGTGGATTGTGTCGTGGATCCTCGCGCCGATCATCGCGCAGGTCCTGGCGCTGGCGGTCAGCCGCAAGCGCGAGTACCTGGCGGACGCGATGAGCGCACAGTTCACCCGGAACCCGCTCGCGCTCGCCGGTGCGCTCCAAAAGATCGATGGTGCGGTGGCTCCGACCACGGCCATCAAACGCGGCGCAGCCCACCTCTGCATCGCCGACCCGCTGGGCCGGCGTCTCACGGCGCATGAAGGTCTCTTCGCCGACGCGCTCGCGACCCATCCGCCCATGGCGAAGCGGATCGCCATCCTGCGCGGCATGGGATACGCGCAGCTCAAGAAAGAGGGGGGAAGCGTCGCGTGAGCGGTGGCGTCACGGAACGCCGTCACGCGGTGACATAGAGACGAGACTCGCGACGGCCCGTTCCGCCCGATTGAGCTCGTCGATTACGCTGAGCAGGAGCTCCCGCACCACGAACTCGCCGGTCCCGAGCCCCGCGACCCGAGCAGCGCAGCGAGCTGCCGCGAGGGCCCGCGCCACCTCCGCGATCCCGGCTTCGCGTCGCCGCCTGGCCGCGCCCGGCATCCGGTACGTGGGGGACACGTCGGGGAAGGTAGGCGGGCGCGCGGCGAACTCGTCACCCTTTTTCCCCGCTCCCCATCGCTTTTTAGGCGAGCTCGGACTCGATCTTGAGCAGCCGCCACCCCGTCACCATCGCGCCGAGGAACAGCACCGGCAGTACCTGGAGAGCCTGCAGCGCCAACCCGGCCGCGACGGCGTTCTCGGGCGCCACCCCGAACGGCAACAGGCCCACGACCAGTGCCGCTTGCGTGATACCGACGTTCGCCGGCGTGGGCCGCAGCAGCCCGCCCAGGTTCACGACGATGAGGGCCGTGAACGAAGCGGCGAGCGACACCGGCACGTGCGTCGCCCGCAGGACGAGGTGGTACGTGGCCCACTGAGCCGCCCAATTGTAGAGCGCAAAGGCGGTCGGCCACAGCAGCCGGCCACCCGTTCCCATGGCCCGCAGCACAGCGAGCCGCGACCGGACCGATGCCGGCAAACGGTCGGCGAGCGACGCCCAGCCGCGCCCCCACGCGAGCAGCAGCACCACCACTAGCGCCAGCCCCGCACCGCTCTGGACCGCGCGCAGCCACGGCTCGAGTTGCAGCACGCTCGGCGCCATTACCAGGAACAAGGCGAGCGCCAGCCCCTCCGCCACGCGGGTCCACACGACCGAAGACACGGCGGCCCCCGCCGGAACCCCGCCCCGGCGCACGATCAGGTGCACGCGCGCGGCCTCGCCCGCCACCGCGACGGCCAGGTCGTTCACGGCGGCGCCCACCAGGTTCGCCTCCTGAGCCACCCGCCAGCTGTGGGGCGCGACGGGCTTCAGGAGCAGGTGCCAGCCCCACCCCTTGGCCACGAGCGACGACAGGTTGACGGCGAGCGCGACGAGGAGGAGCCAGCGATCGGCATCGAGCAGCGCCGCAAAGGTCACGTCCCATGGGAACCCGGTGACGAACTTGAGCGCGAGGCCGACGCCGACGAGGGCGACGAGCCATGCGACCCACCGCCCAGTCCGCGATTTCACGCGACCAGCTCCCCGAGCGGGCGGAACGTATAGCCCGCGGACCGCGCGTCCGCGATGATCCCGGGAAGGGCGGCCGCGGTGCGGCGCCGGTCGCCGTGCGGATCGTAGCCATCACCGTCGTGCAGCAGGATGATGGCACCCGGCCGGAGCTTGCGGCGCACGCGCGCCCGGATCTCCTCGGCCGACACGCGGGGGTCCGAGTCCCACACGCCGAACGTCCATCCGAACACCGTGTAGGCGAGACGTCGGGTGGCGACGCCGACGAACGGGTTGCGGTAGCCGTGCGGCGCACGGAAGCTGCGTGGGACCCGATTCGTCGCCTCGAAGATCAGCTCGTGCGTGCGCTCGAGTTCCTCGCGGATCCGGCGCGGCCCCCGGAGGTGCAATTTCCGGTGCCGCAGGGTGTGGTTTCCAATCTCATGTCCGGCCGCGGCGACCCGGCGCGCAACCTCCGGGAACCGGCGCACGTGCTCGCCCACCAGAAAGAAGGCCGCGGGCACGTCCGAGGCCGCG
>QHUD01000046.1 GCA_003221085.1 Gemmatimonadota bacterium | reverse complement strand
GAGATCAAGCGATCTTCCAGTCCTGGAATCTCCTTCGGCGGCCGATCCGAGGTGAGCACGATCTGCTTGTGTCCCTCGAACAGCGCGTTGAAGGTGTGGAAGAACTCTTCCTGCGTCATTTCCTTGCCTTCGAGGAAATGCACGTCGTCCACCAGGAAGAGGTCCACGTCGTTGCGGTAGCGACGCCGGAACTCGGACATGGTGCGGGCGTGAATCGACTCGATCACCTCGTTGATGAACTGCTCGGCCCCGAAGTAGTGGACCCGCGTCCCCGGATACTTCGTCAGCACGGCGTGGGCGACTGCCTGCATCAGGTGCGTCTTGCCGAGGCCGGTCGCGCCGTAGATGAAGAGCGGGTTGTAGGTCTTGCCGGGGGCTTCCGCGACGGCGTGTGCCGCGGCGGCGGCGAGCTCGTTCGACTTTCCGATCACGAACGTCTGAAACGTGTACCGCTCGTTGAGCGGCGTGGTCGGGACGCCGGTCTTGTCGACGCTCGCCGGCTCGCGCGGCGCCACGAAAAAATCCATTTGCGGACGCTGCTGGCGATCCTCCTGCACCCGGAACACGACCGCCGTGGGGCGCCCGAACACCCGCTCGGCCGCGCGCGCCAGCACGTTGGCGTGCTTCGACTCGTTCCACTCGACGGCGAATTGATCGGGTGCACCGACGATCAGGCGACCGTCGTCCAGGGCGATCGGGATCGCTGGCTCGAGCCACGTCCGCACCGTGGCGTCAGGGAGTTCGCGCCGCGCCTCGTCGAGGAGTCGCTTCCAAGCTTCTTTAGTTGACTGCTCCATCCGCGAATAACGAGAGGTGGGACGTCCTGCAAGGGCGGCCCGAAAGTACGCGCCGCTTGTGGAAAAGTCAACCTTGACCACCGCGCCGACGACCGTGTACGTTTCCCGTCCTCCCGAGAGGAATGTATGGGTCCGACGTATCGCCCGCGCAATCGGCGGCGCATCAACAAGCACGGATTTCGTGCGCGGATGAAAGACGTGTGGGGTCGCGCCGTCCTGTCCCGTCGGCGGAAGAAGGGGCGCAAGCGCCTCACCGTCCGCCTGCCGTCCAAACACCGGAGTCACTAACGGGAGAGCGGTTCCCGCGGCGCGTGCGCCTGGCGCGCGGTCCGGAGCTCGCTGCGTGCTGGGAACAGGGTCGCCGCTTGCGCACCCCGCATCTCGACCTGGCGTGGCGCCCGAGTCCGCTGGACCACCTGCGGACGGCGATCGTGGTACCCCGCTTTCAGTTCACCGCGGTGGCGCGCAACCGCTTGCGTCGCCGCTTGAAAGAGATCCTCAGACGCTATCCGCTCGCCTCCCTGCCCGCCGTCGATCTCGTCGTACGCGCGAAGCGCTTGGCGTATACCGTCCCGTTTGCCGTGCTGCGCGCCGAACTGACCACGAGCGTGACCGGCATCGCATGAGCGTGGCGCGTTGGCCCAGGCTCGCCGTCATGGCGCTCATTCGCGCCTATCAGTCGACCTTGTCGCATCTCATGTTCACGCAGTGTCGCTTCGAACCGTCGTGCTCGCGTTACGCCCTCGAAGCGGTGGAACGGTATGGCGCGGTGAAAGGCGTCTGGCTCGGCATCAAACGAATCTTGCGTTGCCATCCGCTGCACCCCGGCGGCTACGATCCGGTACCCTAAGGCTAGACGCACAGACGCACAGACGCGCAGATGCGCAGAGGCTAAGTGGAACGACGCATAGTCCTGGCTGTTGTCCTGATGCTGATCGTGGCAGTCCTGCCGAGCATCCTGTTTCCGCCGAAGAAGCCGGAGAGTCGGACGGCCGGACGGCCGGACAGCACCGCCAGGCTCGCGCCCACGGCACCGGAGTCGGCTGCGGCGCCGGCGCAACCGTCCGCCCGTCCGCCCGTCCGCCCGCCCGCCAGCACCCCCGCCGAGACGGTGTGGGTGACTTCTCCCCTCTATCGCCTCGGCTTCAGCACGCGGGGCGGCGCCCTGGTCCGCGCGGAGCTGCTGGGGTACCGCTCCTTCGCCAAAGGGGACGCGGGACGTCCCGTCCAGCTGGTCCGTGAAGGGGCGCCGCTGCTGGTTTATCGGCGCGCGGGTGGGGGTGGCGACACGACGCTCGTATCCGACTGGACCCTGACGCCGAGCGCCACACGGGTCGAGGTGGCGTCGGAAGGTGCGACCCTGAGCTTCACCGGGGAGAGAGACGGCGGGCGGTTCGCGCTCCAATACCGCTTCCTGCCGGCCGAGTACCGGTTCACCGTGCGTGGGCGAATCGAGGGATTCGGGCCCGCCGGCGCGACCATGGTCCTCGGGCTGGGCGATGGGCTGCGCTCGGTCGAGGCCGACTCGATGGACGATTTCCGGCACTACGCCGTCGTCACCAAGTCGACGAAGACGCAGCGCACCGACTTCGGGTCGGTCAAGCCGGGCGAGCGTAAGATCCTGGACGGGCCGTTCGAGTGGGCCGGCGTGAAGTCGAAGTATTTCTTCGTCGCGTCGCTCGCGGTGGAGGAGAACGAGCCGCGGTTTGGCGCCGCGATCTTGGAGGGCGGTCCACGCACCGTGTCCACATCGTCGTTGTTCGGTCGCTCGACGGTGGCGACGGGGACGGCCGTCGCCGTCACGTTGCCCGTGCCGCCCGCCGGTGAGTTTGGCTACCAGGTGTACGTCGGGCCCCTCGAGTATCGGCGCCTGTCGCAGCTCGGTCACGACCTGGACGACGCCAATCCGTACGGCGGCGTGCTGCAACCGATCATCCAGCCCGTGTCGGTGCTCGTCGTGAACATCCTGATCTGGATGCACGACCAGCTGCGGCTCGCGTACGGCTGGGTGTTGATCATCTTCGGCATCCTGGTCCGGCTCCTCTTGTGGCCGCTCAATCAGCGCGCTATGGAGTCGAGCATCCGGATGCAGGCGGTCGCGCCGCTCCTGAAGCAGATCCAGGATCGCTACAAGAACGAGCCCGAGCGGCTGCAGCGCGAGATGATGCGGCTCTACAAGGAGCACAACGTCAATCCGTTCGGCGGCTGTCTGCCGATGCTCCTCCCGATGCCGGTGTTGTTCGCATTGTTCTTCGTGTTCGCGAACACGATCGAGTTTCGCGGCGTGCCCTTCCTCTGGCTGCCAGACCTGGCGCGCCCCGATCCGTTTTACATCATTCCGATCGTGATGGGGCTCTCGATGTTCGTGCTCTCGACTGAACTTCGCGTCCGGACTGAACCTGTACTACGCCGTGAGCAACATCTTCAGCATCCCGCAGCAGTATATGATCGCGCGGCGGCGTCTGCGGGAGCAGGGGAAGCGAACGTAACCGGGAGGCGGGAAGCGGGAGGCGGGATGCGTGCTGTCTGATCCTATTGTCGCCCTTGCCACGCCCCCGGGTCGCTCCGCCCTCGCCCTGATCCGCCTTTCGGGGCGCGGGGCGTTCGATGTCGCCGCGCGCGCCCTGCACCCGTTTCACCCCGACCCGCCTCGCACCGTCCGCCGCGTCCACGTCGTGCACCCCCCCACCGGCGCTCCGGTGGATGATGCGCTCGCCGCCTGCTTTCCAGGGCCCCGCTCCTACACGGGCGAGGACCTGGTCGAGCTCTCGACGCACGGCGGGCTGCTCGTCCCGGGGGCCGCGGTCGCGGCGTTGCTGGCGGCGGGCGCGCGGCCGGCCCGACCGGGAGAGTTCACGCGTCGGGCCGTGCTGAACGGCAAGCTCGACCTGCTGCAGGCGGAGGCGACCGCCGACCTGATCGATGCCGGCTCGTCCGCCCAGGCACGGCGGGCCCTGCACCAGCTCGATCGCGGTCTGTCGACACGGCTCGACGGGCTCCGCGCCGAGCTGCTCGAGCTCGAGGCGCTGCTCGCCTACGAAATCGACTTTCCCGACGAGGACGAGGGCCCGGTGGCGCCGGAGCGTGTGGTGCGTGCGTGGCAGGCGGTGCGCGACCGGATCGCCCGGCTGCTCGACACGGCACCCGAAGGAGAGCGGCTGCGGGAAGGCGCGCTGCTCGTGATCGCGGGACGCCCCAACGCGGGCAAGTCGTCGCTCTTCAACGCGCTGCTCGGCGCGGAGCGCGCCATCGTGACGGAGGTGCCGGGCACCACGCGGGATGCGGTCGAGGCGCACGCGGTGCTCGAGGGGTTTCCGTTCCGGCTCGTGGACACGGCGGGCCTGCGGCAGAGCGACGATCGCGTCGAGCGACTGGGGATCGAGGTGAGCCGCAAATATCTGGCGGCAGCGGATCTGGTGCTCTTCTGCGAAGACAATCGGGAAACGGGAAAGGGGACACGGGAAAGGGACGCGCGCGGTGAGTTCCTGGCGCAGGTGAGCGCCCCCGTCGTAGTCGTGCACACAAAATCCGACTTGGAGACGCGGTCCGACCGTCCGACCGTCCCGCCGTCCGTCGCCGTTTCAGTTGTGACCGGCGCGGGTCTCGCGGACCTGCGTCGCAAGCTTGCCGAAGTCGCATTCAGCCGCCTGCTCGCGCTGGGCGATGTGGAGCCTGTGGTGACGCGGGCACGCCACCGCGACGCGCTGCAGCGCGCCGTCGCCGAAGTCGACGCGTTCCAAACGGCCCGGGGGAGCGGAGTGGACGCCGAGGCGGCGGCGACGCATCTGCGGGCCGCCGTGGGGGCGCTGGACGACCTGATCGGCGTCGTCACGCCCGACGACGTGCTCGATCGCGTGTTCGCGAGCTTTTGCGTGGGGAAGTAACCCTCCCCGGTGTTGACGCGGTCCTGACATTTGCAGGTGACGGATGTCGGCAATCCGGCTTGCTGACCCCGAGGATTGGAGCCATGTTTTCCGTTCCCCGTCGCCCCCGAGGCGCACATGTCACTTGTCAGGTCGGTTTTCCGATGTGCCACTGTGGGACTGGCGGCCACCGCCGCGTGCGCGTACGACGCACGTGTCTCCCCCGAGCCGACGGCGGCCGCTCGCACTCCCCAGTTCGCCTCCGTAGCGCGTGGTAATGCGGCGGCAAACGCCCGTCACGTCGTATCGTTCAGCGGCTCGGTGCCGACGGATTTCGCGGCGCAGGTCGCGGCGCTGGGCGGCAAGGTGCTCTGGGTGTCGTCGGGCAGCGGCCTCGCTGCGGTGAGCGGTCTCGAGGGATCCGCCGCCACTCAGCTTGCCGGCACGCGGGGGATTCAGGCCGTCGCCGCCGACGCGTTGATTCCTCTCGACGTGCCGTTGTTGGCCACAGACGCCACGGCCGACGGCGGCGACGTTGCGAGCAACGCCGCCCCCGCGACGGCGGTGCGCTATGCCCGCCAGTGGAACATGCGTGCGGTGCAGGCCGACGTCGCGTGGACGCACGGATTCCTCGGCTCCGCCAGCGTGTCGGTTTTCATGCTCGACTCGGGGATCGACCCCCACCACGCAGATACCGAGGGCCGCGTGGATCCCACGCGTTCGGTGGACTTGTTAGGGACGTTCGACGCGCAAGCGGTCGTCGGCAAAGACACCGTGATCGTGCCATTCACCGAGGCGGACACCGTCCAGAAGTATTTCCGCGGTCACGAGGTCTACACGGACCTGTTCTTCCACGGCACGCACACCGCGGCAACCGTGAGCAGCAACGCGGTGCGCGCGGCGGGCGTGACATCCAGGACGACGCTCGTGGCCGTGAAGGTGTGCGCGTATATCAACGACTGCCCCTTCAGCTCGATTCTCAATGGGGTGATCTACGCCGCCAACGGCGGCGCGGACGTGGTCAACATGAGCCTGGGCGGAGCGTTCACCAAGGCGGGTAACGGTCGGTTTGTGGGGCTGCTCAACAAGGTCTTCAATTACGCCCGCAGCAAGGGCGTGACGGTCGTCGTGTCCGCCGGGAATTCGGCGGCCGACCTGGACCATGACGGCAACACCTACTGGACCTTCTGCAATACGCCCTCGGTGATCTGCGTGGCGGCCACAGGCCCCACGTCCGACGCCAACGCCACGAATCCCAGCGCCACCTTGGCGCGCACCGGCCCGTGGACGAACATCGATGCGCCTGCCTACTACACGAACTTTGGGCGCTCCGCCATCAACGTGGCCGCGCCTGGCGGCAACAGCTCGTTCGGGTCGAAACTCGCGCCGCCGGCCGGCAGGGACGTCTTTGTCTGGGCGGCGTGCAGCCAGACGAGTCTTTTGATCAACTGCGCTTCGTCGCCGTTGTTTATCGTCGGCGCGCAGGGCACGAGCATGGCCGCCCCGCATGTGACGGGGACCGCGGCGCTGCTCGTATCCATCGTCGGGCGAAACCCGGCGCAGATCAAGGCGCGGATCCAGCAGTCCGCCGATCAGGTGGCCGGCAACGGCACGACGCCGTTCTACGGCAAGGGCCGCCTCAACGTGGCGCGCGCCGTCGGTGCCATCCCGTGATCGATTAGCCTAGATTTTGGGATCTCCTAAAGGGCGGCGGCCGCTCGCGCGAGGACCGCCGCCCTGACGTTTTGTGACGCTGAGGCGGATGACACGGATGGACGCTTCAACAGGAATGATTCCGGCGATGCGCGCTCCCGAGCGCTGGCTTGCGGCGCTCCGGATCGCCGTCGGCGTGTGGTTCGCGAAGTCCATCTTCACCAAGCTGAGCGTCACGCTCGCCTGGGGTTTCCTGCCTGTGCCGACCGCGTCGGATCGGTGGCTGCACGTCATGCCGTTGCTGGTCACCAAGTATGCAGAGGGCAATCCGGTCGGTTTCTTCAGGGAATTCCTCCTGAACAGCGTCGTCCCAAACGGTCACATCTACGCGCAGCTCACGGCGTTCGGCGAAGCGGCGGTCGGTCTAGGGCTGGTATTCGGATGCGGCACGACGCTCGCGGCGGCGATCGGGTTGGTACTCGTCGTGAACTACGGGCTGGCGGTCCAGTGGCAGGGCTCGGCGCAGCAGGGCTTCCACTATATGCTGATCACGACCCTGGTGGTGATTCTCGGCGCGCGCGCGGGGCGGACCTGGGGCGTGGACGGCTGGGTGCGGGCCCACCGACCCGGGTCGTGGCTGGCGCGCGCGCCGCTCGGCTAGGGGATGTAGAGCAGATCGTTCGGCCGCTCGCCTACCGGGATCGCGGCGATCACCTTGCGAGTCCCGGTGTCGATCATCGAGACGGTGTTGGAGCGTCCATCGGCCGTGTAGAGCCATCGTCCGTCGGGCGACAGCGCGATTCCCCATGGCCGCCGCCCCACCATAATCGAGTCGATCACCGTCTGGCGCGCGACGTCGACGACGCTCACGCTCGCCGCCGCCCCCTCGGTGATGTAGGCGAGCCGCCCGTCAGGACTGAAGGCGATGCGGACCGGCTTGGTCTTGCCGTCGCGGATCGGGAACTGCCCAACCACGCTGTCGCTGGCGACGTCGATGATCGTGACGTTCCCGCCTGCCTCGGCCGACACCCAGGCGCGTGCGCCGTCGGGGGTCAGAGCGACCGTGCGGGGGTTGTCGCCGACGTGGAGTGTGCGCAGCAGGCCCCCGGTCTTCGCGTCGAGCACGGACACGGTGTTGTTCGTCTCCGCGGTCACGTAGAGCTTCCGCCCGTCGCGTGTGATCGCAACGCCCTCGGGCTCGACGCCCACCGGCGTCGAGAACAGCGTGTTACCACTCGCGATGTCGATGGCCGATGCGTGCGCGATCTCCTCGTTCGACACATACGCGACTTTCCCGTCGGGGCTCAGCACCACGAGCTCGGGGTCACGGTTCGCAGGGATCGTGCGCATCATCTGGCCGCTCGCCACGTCCACCACGCCGAGGGCGTCGTCCTGGCCCAGGGCGACGTAGACGGTCCGCTTGTCCGGGCTCACGGCCATCCCCCTCGGGCGCCGGCCCACCGGGATCGTAGCCACGACGGCGTTGGTGCGTGGCGAGATGACGCCAATGGTGTTGGGGATTTCGTTGGTGACGTAGAGCAGCGGCTCCTTCGAGCCCGCGCCGAAGGCGCCGAAGAGGAGGAGGGGTGCGATGAGGGCGGCGGCGCACCGCCGGCGAATCGGCTTGGTCAATAGAACGTCCGGGTCAGTCGTTGAAAATGGCCTGATCGACGTGCAACGCCTTGTCGAGCCCGCGGAGGCGGTCGCGCCCCCTGATGCCCTTGAGGATCGCCCCGGTCAGATCGGCGCCTGTGACGTCGGCATCCGTGAGATCGGCACCGGTGAGGTCGGCGCGGACCAGCAGCACCTTGCGCAGGTTCGCGCCGGTCAGGTCGGCGCCGCTGAAATCCACGCTGCTGGCGTCGACGCGCATGATACCCATCCCCTGGTTGCCGGGGTCCACGCCCAGATTCGCCTTGATGAACTTCGTGCGCTGCGCCTTGGCGTTGTTCATCGGCCCGATCAAGCGGGCGCCGGAGAGGTCCGCGTCGGAGAGATCGGCATCGTACAGGATGACGGCGAAGATGCTGGCATCGCGCAGCACGGCGCGCCGCAGGTCGACGCGATAGGCCACGGCGACGTCCAGGTTCGCTGCGGTGAAGTCGGCCTCGGTCGCCACGGCATCGGTGAGCGTGACGGACGAGAGCTGTGCTTTCGCCAGATTGGCACGCACCAAACGGGCCTTCGTGAGGTTGGCGCGCTTGAAATCGATGCCCGCGAGATCGAGCCCGGAGAGGTCCTTCCCGGTGAAGTCGGCTGGATGCTGAGGGGTGGCGCGGGCGAGAGCCGCGAGCACCTGGTCGCGGGTGACCGGCGCCTGGGCGCGCCCGGTCTCGGGGGCGGCGCTCGCCACGAGAACGACGACGACCACCCCCGACAGCATCCAGGCGCGACCCGTCACGGACTCTTGGTTTTCTGCTGCAGGTCGGAGAGCCGGTGCGGCCGTCCCGGCTTGAGCCAGCCGTCGCTCCGGGCTTTCACGTACAGGTAGACCTCTTGTATGGCGGCGGAATCGAGCAGCACGTTCCACGCGGGCATGCCCTTCGTGGGACGCCCGTTCCAGGCGGTGTTGAAGAAACTGTCGCGCGGGAAATTGGCGCCGTTGGGACTTACCGCCCAGCGGAGGTCGGGCGCGTTCGGAAGGATGGGACGCATCGCGTCCTCGCCGTGGCAGCGGAAGCAGTAGACGTGCCACCACTTCCATCCCTGATAGATCGAATCCGACACCAGCAGGCTGTCACGTATCGTGTCCCGCGGCGCGGCCAACGCGGCGGCGGAGTGCTCCCCGCGCGGCGCCCACGCGATAGCGACTGCGGCCGTTATCCAGGCGCCGACCAGGCCACCCCGCACGAAGTGCTTGGTCCTCACGTCCCGTCCCCCTCGTTGGTTGTACGATTTCCGGCGGCCGAGCGCCGCTACGGACGCATCTGGATCATCGGTACACTGTACTGCTCGAGGATCGCCGTGATCTCCGGACGTCGGCGGTCGATCACCGAGTCGAGCGTGGCCTTGAGCGCCTTGTCCCGGTGCCGCACGGCCATCGCCATGTCGAACGCGAACCGCATCCCCGAGACGGCGTCGGTGTCCGGCAGCGCGACCATGGTGAGCGGGACGGACTCGCGCTTGACCCAATAGCCCGCCAGGGGTCCCCACACGATGGCTACGGCGATCGAATCCCGCGCCACGGCATGCACGATGTCTTCGGGGTGATCAGCCATGGGATCGGGATTGAGGAAGTTCCCGAACCCGACCAGGCCGACGATGCCCCGGGAGCCGAGCGCGTGCGCCGGGGGGGTGTTGGTGTAGTCGTAGCCGATCATGTTCACGCCGATCTTCAGGTGCTTGAGGATCGTGTCGTCGAGCGAGCGCAGACCGAGCCCGCGGTCGGCGCGGTACACGAAGTAGTAGGTGGACCGGTAATAGGGCTTCGTCGTCGCCACGGGGTCGAAGCCCACCGGGGCCTGGATCATGACGTCGCAGAATCCGCCGAGGATGGAGTTTCGCAGCACGCCGCGGCGGCTGGGCCACCAGTAATTGATCACCGTCGCGTTGAGGTCCCGCGCGACGACGTGGGCGATCTTGTTTTCGAATCCCTCCTCCTGGTTGTTGGAGAAGGGCATGTCGTACGGATCGGCGCAGACCCGCAGGTCCGAGGGCGCCCGGCCCTGCGCACTGGCCATGAGTGCCACGCCGGCGCAGGCGACGAGCAACGCCGCCCCGAGCCTATTTCGTGTGGAATGCATGCATGCTCCGTGCGGGTCCTTCAGAAGGTGACGCGGTGGCCAAGTACTACACCCGGTGCCGGAGCGCGTTCGCTCCGGCACCGGGTGTTCGACGCATCTGCCGACTGCGATTGGTGTTACGCTTCGACTGCTTACAACCCGAACACGAGCAGCGTGCCGCCCGCGTTGCTGATGTTGATGTAGTCACCGAAGGCCCCGATCGCGCCGAGCGCGGCGGTCGGATCCTCGGGGCCGATGCCGAGTGCTACACCGGCTCCGGCCCAGCCACCGACTCCGGAGAGCACGGCGACGTACTGCTTGCCGTCGGGCCCCAGGTAGGTCATCGGGTTGCCGATGATCCCGGAGGGTGTCTTGAACTTCCACAGCAGGGTGCCGGTGGTCGCATCGACCGCCTTCAGCCAGCCTTCCATCGTGCCGTAGAACACGATGCCCGACGCCGTTGCCAGCGCGCCGCCGTAGGCTGCCAGGTTCTCCTTGACCTCCCACTTGACCTTCCCGGTGGTCGGATCCCATGCGATGAACCGGCCGCGGTTACCGCCCGGGCCCGGGAACATGCGCACGATCGCGCCGACGTACGGCTGGCCGGCCGAGTACTTCACCTCTACGCCCTCGTAATCCATGCAGATGTTGTTGGTCGGGACGTAGAAGAGCTTGGTCTGCGGAGAGAAGGCGGATGGCTGCTGATCCTTGAAGCCGATCGCGGCGGGACAAATACCCTCGGTATTCTTCTTCGAAGTCGTCCCGTACTGCGCGTTCCGGACCGGAAGCCCCGTCGAGAGATCGATCTTGGACGCCCAGTTGACCGGGCCGAAGGGCTCGGCCACGAGCACCTTGCCGTTCGTCCGATCGAGGGTGTAACCGAAGCCGTTGCGGTCGAAGTGCACCAGCGCCTTCACCGGCTTCCCACCGACCGTCAGGTCGACCAGGACGTTCTCGTTGACGCCATCATAGTCCCACTCGTCGTGCGGCGTCATCTGGTACGCCCACTTCGCCTCCCCGTTGTCCGGGTTACGGGCGAAGATCGTCATGGACCACTTGTTGTCGCCGGGCCGCTGATCGGGGTTCCACGTCCCCGGGTTGCCCGAGCTGTAGTAGAACAGGTTCAGCGTCGGATCGTAGGAGTACCAGCCCCACGTGGTCCCGCCGCCGTGCTGCCACTCGTCGCCCTGCCAAGTGCTGACGCCGAGGTCCTTGCCGCGGTGCGACGCATAGTTCGGGTTGGCGTCGCCGACGATCTTCACGTCGGCGTCCGGGCCCGTAGAATACGCGCGCCACACTTCCTTGCCGCTGTTCACGTCGTACGCCGTCACGCGACCGCGCACGCCGAACTCACCACCCGAGATGCCCGCGATCACGATGTCTTTGATCACGATCGGCGCATTCGTCATGGTCGAGCCGGTCTTGTAATCGGCGTTCGGCACGCGCCACAGCTGCTTGCCCGTCTTCGCATCCAGCGCCAGCAGATCGCCGGCGAGCAGCTCGATGAACAGCTTGCCGCTCGGATGGTAGGCGAGGCCTCGGTTCACCAGATCGCAGCACGCGATCGGCTTCGCCTCTGGCGGCTGGGCCGGAACGTGCTTCCAGATCATCGGTGCGCCTTCCTTCGTCAGGTCGAGCGCAAACACGATGTTCGGGAACGCGCTGTGCACGTACATCACCGTGCCGATGACCAGCGGGTTCCCTTCATGCCCGTTCAGAACGCCGGTCGAGAACGTCCAGGCGGCTTTGAGGTTCTTCACGTTCGCCTTGTTGATTTGGGCAAGCGGGCTGTAACGCTGCAGGTCGGGAGTCCGACCCGTCATCGTCCACTCTCCCGTCGTGCCCTGGGCGACGGCGGACGCTGTGACGAGCACCATCAGGCTCGCCGCGAGTCCACCGGACCACAGTTTGAATCGGTTCATAGCTGACTGACCTCATGTTGAGGATGAGGGTGTGAAAAAAACCGGCCCACGCATCTCTTGCCTGTCAGAATCCGGAGACCCGCACGAGGTCCGGTGGCCCGCGTTCCCGACAGGCGACAACCATCGTCGACTCCTCCACACCGGGACTGCTGCTGGGGATAGGGTTATATCCCCGGTGCAGGCCACTGTCAATCAGGCTGGACAAACCCGGCTTTCAGCTTGCAACGTGTTCGGCCCCGCGCGACACTCGCGCCCCACCCACGCTGAACCCCCCTTGGTATACGCTCCCGCCCGGGCCCATGACCCCACGCACCCGCTCGGCCAACGCCTGCGCCGCGCCCGCATCCCCCACAATGCCGTAGACGGCGGGTCCCCATGAGCTCTGCCCCACCCCCACCGCCCCCCAGCCGCGCAGCCGCTCGACGAGCTCCCCCGTCTCGCCTGGGGCGAACACCCCCCCTTGGGCGGACGCGAACCAGCCGCCCGTGATGCGCTGGACCTCACCGAGCGCGGTCCCAAACCCTGCCAAATCGGCCTCGGCGAGCGCGGGGAGAAGCTGCATCAAGACCAGATGCGAAACCCGCTCGACATCCCGCGCGCTGGGGGACGGGAGCCGGGCGAACGCCGCCGCCTCGTCGTCGCCCGCGAGTCCGGGCTTGCCCCGCGGGACGGCGACGATCGCGCACCACTCGTCGGGGAACGGGAGCCGCGCCAGCAGCGGGGCGACGCGATCGGCGCCCCCGCTCCACCGCGCGCGCCAAGGCAGTCACGTCCGTGGGCAGCCCCGACAGCTCGGCGCTCGCGCGCGCCACCGCCAGCGCGAGCTGCGTACCCGAGCCGAGCCCTGCGTGCGCAGGAATCGACCGATGCAGGCAGAAGTGGAGCCGTAGGTCCAGGCCGTGGTGCCGTGCGAACCGCCGTGCGAACTCGAGCGCTCGGGCCGCGTCGGGTCCTTCGGCCTTGAGCTCCCCGGCGGGACGCGCCTCGAGCAGGAGGGACGGAGCAGGCGCCGCCGCGCCGATCCCGCCGAAGCGCCGCCCCAGGTCGCCCCGCAGGTCGAGCACGCCGAAATGCAGCCGCGCCGGCGCCTCGACGAATACGGCCTCGCTCATGCGTGCGCGGCCTCCCGGGCGGCGCGGACATAATCGGTCAGCACCGCCATCGCTTCCCGCTCGCGCGGCCCGGCCGTCTTGTCCACGATCACCTGGAGTCGCGCAAACTCGGCGCCGATCTCGTCCGCGGGCAGGAGGTGGGTGCGGGTCGCGAGGATCGCGGCCTCGAGCACCGCGTGCCGGGCGCGGTTGAAGCCCAGGAACTCGCGGCGCACGCCGCGGTGCACGACCCGAGTCACGATTCGTGCCCGGGGCGGCGTCGCGTCCAGCGCGCGCACTTCGACCTCGCGCCACGAGCAGGCTGCTTCGAGCACCACACCGCGCACCACGGCAGCGGGAATCGCCGGAAACTGGACGTTCGCGATCGCGCCCTGCGCGAACACCATCACGTCGTCCGTGAGGTTGACCACGGCGACCCGCGTTGCCTCGAGGTTCCTGAAGGTCGTGGTCTCGAGGAACGGCTTGATCACGATCTCTTCTTCTCCCCACTCCACGCCCATGGGGGCGAAGTTGATCGCCCCGCGGGCGTCCATCGTCGTCAGCACGGACTCGATGATCACCGGACCAGCGCAACCGGCGGCGGAATGACGGCGGGGGTGGCAGGGCCGGGTGGCGCGGCGCTCGTGGCTCCGACGCCGTCGGCGCGGCTCGGCAGATCCTCGAGCCGCGTGCCCGTGCCGTGCAGGAAACGGTCGAGGAGCACGTAGCCATACCGGGTGAGCACGGACTCAGGATGAAATTGCACGCCGATCACCGGGTGGCGCGCGTGCTCCACCGCCATGATCTCTCCGTCCTCGGCGCTGGCAGTCACGCGCAGCTCGGCGGGAAGGTCCGCGCGGGAGATGACGAGCGAGTGGTACCGCGCCGCCGGGAACGGGTTCGGGAGACCCGCGAACAGGCCGCGCCCGTCGTGGTGGATCCACGACGCCTTCCCGTGCATCGGATGCCCGGCGCGAACGATGCCGGCGCCGTACGCCGCCCCGATACACTGGTGACCGAGGCAGACGCCGAGGATGGGGATCGTCGGGCCGAACCGCCGCACGACGTCCGTGGAGATCCCCGCCTCCCCCGGCGAGCACGGGCCCGGTGAGATGATGATGTGGGACGGGCGCAACGTCTCGATTTCCTCGTACGACGTAGCGTCGTGCCGTCGTACGACGGTTTCCTCGCCCAGCTCGCGGACGTAGCGGGCCAGGTTGTAGACGAAGGAGTCGTAGTTGTCGATCAGCAGGATCATGGGTTCACGCGGTCAAAACGCCAGGCGATCCTTCTTGGCGTCGATGGTCGCGGGATCGAGACCCGGCACCTTCTTCAGGTCCTCCAGGGACGTGAAATTGCCGTGCTGCGAGCGGTACGCGATGATCGCCGCAGCCTGCGAGCGTCTCAGGGTCAGTCTGCTTTCCAGTTCGATCGCCGTCGCCGTGTTCACGTTGATCCGCAGAAGCTCGTCGGCCGGGAAATGCGCCGCCAGATACTCGAGCGCCGCCCCCAGCTCCTCGTCCGTCCCCTTGGCGCCGAGCGCGATCATCTTCCGCAGTGTGGCTGCCCAGCCCGCGCGATCCTGACGGATGGTCATCACCACTTCGGGGGCATGACACTGCGAGCACACCTTGACCGTCTCGCTCCTCCCCGGTCCGTCCGGCAGTTGCGCCGCTGCGGGCCGGACGCCGGCCGCACCGGCCACGACGACCGCCGCCC
>QHUD01000045.1 GCA_003221085.1 Gemmatimonadota bacterium | reverse complement strand
TGGCCAGAGCATCGCGGAGGCGCTGGGGCGCCGGTTCACGCGCGTGTCGCTCGGCGGCGTGCGCGACGAGGCGGAGGTGCGCGGCCACCGGCGCACCTACGTGGGCGCGCTCCCGGGACGCATCATCCACGCCCTGCAGCGCTGCGAAACCCGCAACCCGCTCTTGATGCTGGACGAGGTGGACAAGATGGGTGCCGACGTGCGCGGCGATCCGACGGCCGCGTTGCTCGAGGTGCTCGACCCGGCGCAGAACGGCACGTTCGTGGATCACTACCTCGAGGTGCCGTTCGATCTGTCGGGCGTCATGTTCATCGCCACGGCCAACAGCCTCGCGCCGATCCCCGACCCCCTGCTCGACCGGATGGAAGTGCTCACCTTGCCCGGGTACACGCCCGGCGAGAAGCTCGCGATTGCCAAGCGCTACCTGCTGCCGCGTCAACTCAAGGAAACGGGGCTCAACACGGAGCGGGCGAGCATCGCCGACGGCGCGCTCGAGCGACTCATCGGGGAATACACGCGGGAAGCCGGCGTCCGCCAGCTCGAGCGCGAGATCCAGGGCGCGCTTCCCAAGGCCGCCCTCGAGGTAGTCGAGGGACGGGCCGCGACGGTCAAGATCACCGTGAAGAATCTTGAGAAGTTCGCGGGCCAGCCCAAGGTCCAGAGCGAAGTCGCGGGACGCGAGGCCGAGGTGGGGGTGGCGACGGGGCTCGCATGGACGCCGGTGGGCGGGGACATCATGTTCATCGAGGCGATTCAGATGCCGGGGAAGGGGCAGATCACCCTGACCGGGCAGCTGGGGGACGTGATGAAGGAGTCCGCCCAGGCGGCGTGGAGCCTGCTAAGGGCCCGCGCCGGGCCGCTGGGGATTCCGTTGGAGGCGTTCACGCAGACCGATGTGCACCTGCACCTGCCGGCCGGCGCGGTGCCGAAGGACGGACCGTCGGCGGGGATCGCGATCGCGACGGCGCTGGCGTCGCTGCTGTGCCGCCGTCCGGCGCGCCACGATGTGGCGATGACGGGGGAGCTCACGCTGCGCGGGCGCATCCTGCCGATCGGCGGCCTCAAGGAGAAGCTGACGGCGGCGGCGCGCGCGGGCGTCAAGACGGTGCTCGTGCCGGCGCGCAACCAGAGCGACGTCGTGGACGTCCCCGACGAGGTGAAGCAGCTGCTCGAGATCAAGCCGGTGGAAACGATCGACGAGGTGCTCGAGCTGGCGCTGCTCGAGCCGCACCCGTTGCGCCCTGTGGCGGTGCGGGCTCGAACGTCGGGACAGTCGGAGGCGCGGCCGTGAGCGATTTCGCGACGCTCGAAGAGGCGTTCCAGCGCATCGGGCGCCAGGACGACCGTTATCACGAGCGCGGCTACTTGTTCGTGCTGGCGGCCCTGGAGTACGCCCAGGGCAAGCTGCCCGCACGGCGCCACCTGAGCGGCGGGGAGCTCGCGTGGGCGTGTCGCGACTTCGCGCGCGAACAGTTCGGGCTGCTCGCGCCGACCGTCCTCGGGCACTGGGGCATCGCCAGCACCGAGGACTTGGGGCGAATCGTGTTCGCGTTGATCGACGTGGGCCTGCTCGCGAGCCAGCCGACCGACAAGCTGGAGGACTTCGAGCGGGTCTACGATTTCGCGGAGGAGTTCCGGGCCGGCTATCCGTGGCCCGGGGTGGAGCGCGGATAGGGGCGTCGGATCGGGTGAAGGGGGGTGCCGCATGGACGACGTCAGGGAATGGCCCGCCTGCAGAAAATGTCAACAAGGTCTCCTCATTCCGTTGTCGGACTACGGCCGGGACGGGGCGCCGATCACGTACAAGGCCTGGGTCTGCTCGAACCCCGAATGCGGGTTCAACATCCGCATCGATAACGGGGAGATTTCGTTCGGTCGCGCGATCGGCCAGAGCTTCAAGTAAGCTTTGGACGCCGTGCGCGCACCCGCCGTGAGCGGGCGCTTCTACCCGGGGACGAGGGGTGAGCTCGAGCGCACGGTGCAGGAGCTGCTCGACGCGGTGGGCGCGGCGCGCCCCGCGCCGGCGCGCGCCGCAGTGGCCCCGCACGCGGGCTACGTGTATTCCGGACTCACCGCGGCGCACGTGTTCGCGCGCCTCGAGATCCCGCCGATCGTCGTGATCCTGGCACCCAATCACACCGGGGTGAGCCGGGCGCCCGGGGGGGCATCACTGTGGGAGGCGGGCGCGTTCCGGACGCCGCTCGGCGACGTGAGCGTGGACGACCGCTTCGCTCGGGCGCTGCTCGAGACGTCGCCGCTCGTGGGCCCCGATCACGCGGCCCACGCCTCCGAGCACGCGGTGGAAGTCGAGCTGCCGTTCCTTCAACTCCGGCGGGCCGACGTGCGGATCGTGCCGCTGGTCCTGGCATGGGATGCCTGGGAGGGGTGCCGCGGGCTGGGTGAGACGCTGGCTGGCCTGGTGCGGCGCTGGCCCGACCGGGTGCTGCTGCTCGCGTCGAGCGATCTGAACCACTACGAGCCCGCGGCCACGTCCGAGCGCAAGGACCGGCGGGCGCTCGACGCCGTCGCGGCGCTCGACGGCGCGGAGCTGCTGGCGCGCTGCCGCAGCGAGCGCATCTCGATGTGCGGCCGGGCGCCCGCCGCCACGGTCCTGGCGGCCGCTCGCGCGCTGGGCGCCGAGCACGCCGACATCGTGCACTACAGCCACTCCGGCATGGTGACGGGGGACGACGACGCCGTGGTGGGATACGGAGGGGTGGTCATCCCGTGAACCCGATCCCCGTGCTGTCCGCCACCGAGGCCGCCGCGTGGGATTCGGCCGCCCGCACGCAGTACCGGATTCCCTCCCGCGTGTTGATGGAGGCCGCGGGACGGGCGGTGGCGTACCTGATCGTGCGCGACTATCCCGCTATCCTGGCGCGCGGTGCGCTGGTCGTCGCCGGGGCGGGAAACAACGGCGGCGACGGATGGGTGGTGGCGCGCGCACTGCATGCGAGCGGCATCCCCGTCTGGGTGGCCGCGCTCGATCCCAAGACCGACGACGCGATCGACAATCGCGCGCTCGCCCGCGTGGACGGCGTGCGCGAGACGGGCCGGGAAGAGCCGTGGCCCGCCGCCGCCGTGGTGATCGATGCCCTGCTCGGCACCGGGGCCGCCGGACCGGCGCGCGGCGACGTCCTGGCACTGGCGCAGCGGCTCGTCGCCTACGCGGCCCCCGTGATCGCGATCGACGGCCCGACCGGACTCGACCTGTCGAGCGGCGAGGCGCACGGACCGGTGCGCGCCGAGTTGTCGATCACGTTCGGGGGCCCACGCCGCGGTCACCTCCTGGCGCGCGAGTGGTGCGGCAAGATCGTGGTGATCGACATCGGGCTGCCGCCCGCCGATCCCGTGTGGCCACTGCTGGTCACGGACGTGTGGGCGGGGGTGCGGCTCCCGAAGCTCACGCCGACGATGCACAAGGGCGACCGCGGCCGCGTCACGGTGGTGGGCGGCGGCAGCGGCATGACGGGGGCCGCCCTGCATGCCGCACGCGGAGCGCTCGCCGCCGGCGCGGGGCTCGTGAAACTCGTGGCCGCGACTGAGACGATCGAGGCGGCCCGCGCGAGCCTCCCCGATGTGCTCACCGTCGAGTCGACGCTCGGTCCCGAGCTCGAGCCCGAGGCAGCGGAGGCGCTCGAATGGGCGGACGCGCTCGTCGTCGGGCCGGGCCTGGGCCGCGAGCCGCCCCGCGCCCAGTTCCTGCAGGCTGTGCTCGCGCGCCGTCCGATCCCGACCGTGCTCGACGCCGACGCCCTCATTCTGTTCCACGGCAGCGCGGAGCGGCCCGTGGTGCTCACCCCCCACCTGGGCGAGTTCCGTGCGCAGTTCGGTGACGAGCTCGCCGACGCGGCGGCCAACGACCGCTGGGCAGCCGCGGCGAAGGCCGCCCAAAAGGTGAAGGGTACGGTGCTCCTGAAGGGCGTCCCGACCGTGATCGCGGATCTGCGCGGACCCATCCACGTCGTGGCGAGCGGCAACCCGGGACTCGCCACCGGTGGCTCGGGCGATCTGCTGGCCGGCTTCATCGGCGCGTTTCTCGCCCGCGGCAGCGCCGGCCCGGAGGCGGCCGCCCTGGGCGCCCACGCGCTGGGGCGGGCGGCGGAGCACGGCGCACGCCAGTGGACGGCCCGGAGCCTCCGCCCCGCCGATGTCCTGGCCGCCCTGCCCGAGATCTGGCGCGCCTGGACGAACACCCAGCCCGTCGGACCTCCGGTCCTCACGGTTCTGGAGCCGCCGGAGACGGCGTGACGGGCCGGTCCCTCCGCCTCGGTGCCGGGGGTGAGTTCGATCGCCTGCGCGCCATGTTCGCGGCGCTCGGCGCGGCGGGCCGCGACCTGGGTGACGATTGCGCGCTGCTCCCCGTCGGCGGCCGAAGGCTCGCGATCAGTATCGATCTCTCGCTCGAGGGTGTGCATTTCCGCACCGACTGGCTCTCGTTTCGAGAGATCGGCTGGCGCGCGACGGCGGCCGCCCTGTCCGACCTCGCCGCGGACGGCGCCGCCCCGCTCGGGGTTCTGGTTTCCCTCGGCGTACCGTGGAACGTGCAACGTGCAACCTACCTCGTGGACGTGTGCGTGCTGGGGCTCGCCGCGCGGCCGGTGCGGCGCAGCGGCGCGCGTCCGGGGGATGGACTCTGGGTGACGGGGCGGCTGGGGGGCGCGGGGCTCGCGCTCGCGGGCCTCCGCACCGGGCGGGGCCGGCGGCTCGCTCCGGCCCTGCGACGTCGCTTCGCGCACCCGATTCCGCGGATTGCCGCCGGACGCTGGCTCGCGCGGCGTGGGGGGCGCGCCATGATCGATATCTCCGACGGCCTCGCGGCGGACGCGGGACACCTCGCTGCGGCATCCGGCGTGCGCGTCGAGATCGAGCTCGAGCGGATTCCCCGCTGGCCCGGCGTGACTCCGCTCGCCGCCGCCCGCAGCGGAGAGGAATACGAGCTGCTCGTGGCCCTGCCGCGAAGCTTCGGGACTGCGGGGGCCCGTGCCTTTCGCCGTGCCACGGGACTCGCGCTGACCCAGATCGGACGCTGCACGTCGGGTCGAGGACTACGGGTGACGGACGACGGACGACGGATAACGCCCCCCCGCGGCTTCAATCACTTCGGCGTGTCGTGATCCGCACCTTGTGGTTCTACCTGGTGCTCGTGGTCTCGAGCGTCGTCCACTCCGTCGGGGTCATCGGCGCGGCGCTGCTGGGTGTCAAGCGCCGCGCCGGAGGGGGCGGTGTCTACGATTGGGGGACCAACGATTGGTCGCGCCAGCTGCTCCGGGCCGCCGGGACGCCGGTGGTCGTCGAAGGCATCGAACAGATTCCGAGCGGGCCGGTCGTCTACGCGTCGAACCACTCGTCGATGTTCGATATCTGGGCGCTTGCGGCCACGCTCCCCGGATCCGTCCGGATGGTGGCGAAGCAGGAGCTTGCGAAAGTCCCGCTGGTGGGCCGGGCGATGATCGCCGCCGGCCATGTGACGATCGACCGCGCGCACCCGGCGCGTGCACTGGAGGCGTACCACCGCGCCGCGGAGGTGATCCGCAGCGGCGTGTCGGCCGTCGTGTTCCCCGAGGGCACGCGCAGCCGGACGGGACAGCTCCTGCCCTTCAAGAACGCGCCGTTCGGGCTCGCCATCGCGGCGCAGGTGCCGGTGGTGCCCCTCTACGTTCGCGACACCTTCGAGATCATGCCCAAAGGGCGGTTCGTCCTGCGCCCGCGGCCCATCAGGATTGTGATCGGCGATCCGATCGCCACGGCGGGGATGACGGTCGACGACCGCCAGGCGCTGCGCGACCGGGTACATGCCGCGATCGTCGCTCTCAAGCAGCGCGTTGACGCCGAGGGCGTTGCCCGCTAGGGTAGGGGCCATCATGAGCACAATCATCGCGGTGCGGGCGCGGGAGATCCTCGACAGCCGGGGCAATCCCACCATCGAGGCGGACGTCACGCTGTCGAGCGGCGCGGCGGGCCGGGCCGCCGTGCCGAGCGGAGCGTCGACCGGCGAGCACGAGGCGGTCGAGCTGCGCGACGGTGATCAGAAGCGGTTCGGCGGCAAAGGCGTCCTCGAGGCGGTGAAGAACGTGAACGAGATCATCGGTCCGCGGCTCGAGGGCATGTCGGCCGAGGAGCAGATCGCGGTGGACTACGCGATGCTCGATCTCGACGGGACGCCCAACAAGAGTCACCTCGGCGCCAACGCAATTCTGTCGGTCTCGATGGCCGTGGCGCGCGCGGCGTCGCAAGATGCCGGTCTCACGCTGTACCGCTATCTCGGGGGGCCGGTCACCAACGTGCTCCCTGTGCCAATGATGAACATCCTCAACGGCGGCGCGCACGCGGCCAATACGGTGGACTTCCAGGAGTACATGATCGTGCCGATCGGCGCCGAGAGCTTCCCCGACGGCCTGCGGATCGGTGTCGACGTGTTCCATGCGCTCAAGAAGGTGCTGGCGAAGCGCAATCTCTCCACCGCGGTGGGCGACGAGGGGGGATTCGCGCCCAACCTCGCGAGCGACGAGGCGGCGCTCGAGGCCGTGATGGCGGCCATCGAGGCGGCCGGGCTCGAGCCGGGGAAGGACGTCGCCATCGCCCTCGACCCGGCGGCGTCCGAGCTCTACCAGGAGGGGAACTACGTCTTCAAGAAGAGCGGCGCCGGTACGAAGTCGTCCGACGAGATGATCGCGCTATACAAGAGCTGGATCGACCGCTACCCGATCGTGTCGATCGAGGACGGGCTCGCCGAGGACGACTGGGCGGGATGGGCGAAGCTCACCGAAGCGCTGTCCGCCCGCGTACAGCTTGTGGGCGACGATCTCTTCTGCACCAACATCGAGCGGTTGGATCGCGGGATCGAGGAGAGCGTGGCGAATGCGATCCTCATCAAGCTGAACCAGATCGGATCGCTCACCGAGACGCTGCAGTGCATCACGCACGCGCGCTCCAATGGATACGGCGCCGTGATCTCGCACCGCTCCGGCGAGACGGAGGATACCTTCATCGCCGACCTCGCCGTGGCGACCGGGGTGGGGCAGATCAAGACCGGCAGCGCCTCGCGCACCGACCGCGTCGCGAAGTACAACCAGCTGCTGCGCATCGCCGAGGAGCTGGGCGACACGGCGTACTACCCCGGCCGGCATCTCTACGGATTGTGACGCGCGGCCGACTGATCGGGATCGCCGCGGCGGTGGTGCTCGCGGGATTGGCCTTTCAGGCGGGGGAGTACGGCATGCTCGACTGGCTCAAGCTGCGGAGCCAGCTCGCGGAAGAACGCCGCGCCGTACGAGAGCTCGAGCGCCAGCTCGACTCACTGCAACGCCTCGCGCACGCGCTCGAAACCGACCCCGCCGCCCAGGAGCGCGCGGCGCGGGAGCAATTCGGGATGATCCGGAGAGGCGAGCTG
Source organism: Gemmatimonadota bacterium (assembly GCA_003221085.1). GTDB lineage: Bacteria > Gemmatimonadota > Gemmatimonadetes > Gemmatimonadales > GWC2-71-9 > AG41. Next base: position 8,762 of record QHUD01000045.1, on the reverse strand, counting down.
TTGTATCGGCTGGTACCGACAGTCGACGCGGGAAGCGAGGGCGTCGTGCCCGTTCCGCGGTGAGTGCCGCCTACCACCCTCCCACGATGATGGATACGCTGATCGCTTCCAGCGTCTGGCTCCCGCTCCGGCCCCCGCCGACGGCCGCGTCGTCCAAGCGGTAGGCCAGCCGCAGCCGGTACGGTCGCTGCGGCGGTCGGTACACCACTCCCGCCTCACCCCCCTGCACTCGACCGGCGCCGCTGAGCAGATTGACCTCCGAGGACAACGCGCGCCACAGCTCGACGTAGCTCGTCAGGCTCGCGGCCACGATCGGCGCGTCCACGCGGGCTCGGGCCTGCCAGAAGACCCAGCGCTCGGTGCTCGAGTCGGTGATGTACGCCCGCACGAAGGGTCCGACGCTCATTTCGAGCCATGGGAGCGGCCGCGCCGCAACGACCAGCCGCCCTTCGACGAGATCGCGCTTCACCGTCTGATCGGCAGCCTGCAGCGTGCCGCTCAAGAACCCCACTCCCACGGAGAATCCATTGTAGACAAGTCGGCCCTCTCCTCCGAGCACCGGCCCGCGCATCCGGGCGGGGCCGCCCGTTCCCACCGCGGCCGAGTCGCTGCGTACCCAGACGAAGCCCGCGTCTCCGCGGAAGGCGAGGGTCGGCCGCGCCTGCGAGCTGCCGAGGGCGGGGGCCGCGAGTGCCAGGAGGCCGATCAGCGCGATGGTTTTCACTCGGATCCTCGCTCGGCAATGGTCTCGGGTACTGCGCGCACGACCATGCGTGTCGAGCGCAGGCGGTTGACGTTCTCCCCCTTGACCTGATCGAGTTTCTTCTTCCAGGTATCGCGCAGCGCCCCGTTGGCCCGAACGTTGGCTGCGATCGGGCGGGGTTTGTGCGCGAAGAAGCCGACGAATCCCGAGATGCCCACCGCGGCGCCCACCGCGAAGCGCGCTCCCGTCGCGTCCTTGCCCTGTGCCATGATCGACGGGAGCGCGACGGCGGCGGCTCCGACCACGAGTCCCGCCGCGAGCGACCGGAAGGCGGGGCCCGCGGAGGTGCGCTCCGGCAGGAGCGGGGGCGTCCCGAGCTCCGGTGGCCAGGGGAGGGTATCCGGCGATTCCTGCTTGACGTCGAGCATGACCTGGCGCGGGCGCGGCCCGTCCGCAGTGAGGGTCCGCGGCGTCACCCGCAGGACGTAGCGGCCATTATCTGCGGGCGCTCCCGCGGCCGTGAGGCCGTCCCACGTCACGACGAGGCTGTCGGCGACGGGGCCGCTGTACAGTTGCCGCACCGGAGTCCCGTCCTCGTGTGCGAGCGTCACCGTCACGTCCGCGAGCGAGCTCGCGAGCACGCGGGCGGTGAAGAACCGCTCGGCCCGCGGGCGCACCTCGCTGACGGCCGGGACCGTGACGGCGATCGCCCTGGTCGTCCGGCGGACTTCCTGAAACAGATTCGTGACCTGAGGGGGAAAGATCAGCTCGTCCGGCCGGTAGAGCGGGTTGAGTAAGACCAGCTGGCGGAACGCGGCGACGGCGGAATCGCGCTGTTTGCGGAACAGCTCGGTGGCCGCGAGGTATGTGAGCGCCCGCGCGCGGAGCGAATCTGCGAGCGAATCGCGTCCCAGGCTCTGCGACAGCAGTACCGCCGCCGCATCGTACTCCAGGGCCTGATAGGCCCGGACGCCCCGTCCCAGGAAGTCGCTCCCCTGAGCCCCCAACACCCGCGCTCCGCAGCAGAGCAGGGACATGGCGAGGACGGCGGCGGCGCGCGTCACGGTCAGCGCTCCACCAGCGCGATGTCGGTGATCCGGAGCCACTGCCCCGACGCCACGTCGATCATGCGTTCATACGGCCGGTAGCCCTCACGCTCCACCCGCAACCGGTGCGCGCCGGGCATGACCGGGAGATCGATCTGGGGAGTGTTGCCGACGGGCCGACCGTCCAGGTACACGCTCCCCCAGGGGATCGCGTTGACCGACAGGAGGCCGGGTTCCACCTCGCGCTGGTCCCCCCGCGATGGAGGCGGTGGTGGCGGCGTTCGTTTCGGGACCGGCGTGCGCGTCGCGACCGGGGGATGTGTGGTGCGCGCGGGCGCCGGTTTCGGCGCTGCACGCGGCGCGGGGTCCGGGTCCGGGTCCGGGGGCCGGGCGAGTGGCTCGTACGCGTCGCTGCCAGAGCTCGGAGGCGTGGATGGAGCGCTGGCAGCGGGTGCCGGGACGCCGGCGGCCGGATCGCGACTCGCCGGGGACGCGGGAATCGAGGAGATACCGAGCCATGCCGCACCGCCGCCAAGCGCGAGCAGGAGGCCGGCGGCAGCGGCCGCGATCTTTCCGCGCAGGGGTCTCGCGGCCGGGTCCGCGTCCGCGTCGACGATCACGACCGGGGAGCCCGGTCCCTTCTTGCGCGGATTCCCGCCGAACCACGCCGGCCGCGAGTCTGGCCGCGTGCCTCCCAGAGCCGCGACGAAGTCGAGCACGCTGGGGAACTGGTCGGCCTGCCGGCTCGAGAGCGCGCGCCGCAGCGCTTGCGAGACGTGCATGGGCAGTCCGGGTGGGCTGTCCTCCGCCGTCGGCGGGTCCTCACCCATCGGCGTTCCGGTGAGGCACTGATGTGCGATCGCCGCCAACGCGCGCTGGTCCGTGCCGGCCGCTGGCTCGCCGGCCCGCGTGGCGTCGGGCGCCGCGTGGAGCAACCCGCGCATCGCGAAATCACGCACCAGGGCCCATTCGTTGGCATCCACGATGATGCAATCCGGTGTCAACGCGCCGTGGGGTACGCCCCGCCGGTGCGCGTTGTCCAGGGCGCTCGCCACCTGCTCGAAGATGCGGAGGTAGGCGGAGAGCTCGAGCGTTCCGCCCGTTTGCAGCATGCTGGCGAGCGACCGGCCCTCGACGTACTTGGTCGCGCACCAGAGGAAGTTCTCCGTGGCGCCGTGGTCGTAGATCGGGACGATGTGCGGGTGATCGAGCTGCGCGGCCGCGTCGGCGGCGGCGTGGAACCGATCCTCCGCTGCCCGCACTTGCGTGCGCGACACGACCTTCAGCGCGACCAGCCGCTCCTTCGCGTCGCGGGCCAGGTAGACGATCGGTCCCGGTGGCCGCTCGAGCAGGCCGTCGATCCGGAACTCGCGCGCCAGCTCGCGCCGCGCGTCGAGCTCGCTCGGCTCCGCAGGCGGGGCCTCGTCCGCGCCGCCGGTTGTGGGAGAATACCCGCACAACCAGCAGGTCTCGGCTGCCTCGGACAGCTCGGTGAGCGTGCAACGGGGGCAGCGCATCACAGCACCGCGATGTTGAACGGTGCGCTCTCTTTGCTGACCGAGCCCGCGACGATGGTCGCGATGAGCGTGTAGCCGTTGCCGGCCGCGTCGATGCTCAGATTCGAGAAGGTGGCGACGCCGCTCACGGCCGCGACGGGTCCGCCCCCGGATAGCGTGCCCTGGAAGAGCAAGCCCCCGTTGTGCCCAATCGTGACGAGCACGGAGCCGACGAAGTTGGTCGCCTGGTTACCCACCGCGTCGTACGCCGTGACCTGAACCGGCGGCTGGATCGTGGCCCGCGCCGGCGTGTTGCTCGGCGGCACGGTGAACACGAGTTGAGTCGCCGTCCCCGGCACGACGCTGAACGCGATGCTCGAGACGTTCGGGAGACCGTTCGCGGTCGCGACGAGGGTGTAGCCGGGCGCCGCCTTGTCGATTCTCAGATTCGAGAAGGTGGCAAGCCCGTTCACCGCGTTGACGGTTCGCGAGGAGAGCGTGTCGCCGCCGGGATTGGCGCCGAGCGAGACGCTGATGGGCCCCGCGAAGGACGTAACCGTGTGACCGGCGCTGTCGAGCACCACGACCTGGACGGGCGGGATCGCCGTGCCCGCCGCCGTAGCCTGCGGCTGCTGCGTGAACGTGAGCGTCCTGGCCGATCCCGCCCCCGGGCTCGGGACCGCGGTGATGTTGAAGGAGGCGCTCTCTTTGGAGACCGAGCCTGCGTCGATGGTCGCGAGGAGCGTGAAGCCGTTGCCGAGCTGATTGATGCTCAGGTCGGAGAACGTCGCCACGCCCGCGGACGCGGCCGCTTGCGACCGGCCCGAGAGGCGCGACTTGATAATGCCGGGGTCCTTGGCGATCGCGAGAGTCACGTCGCCCGAGAAGCTCGTCACGACGTTGCCCGCCGAATCGAACACGGTGACCTGCACCGCGGGCTTGATGATGCTGTCCTTCATGGCGTCTGTCGGTTGTACCGTAAACGCGAGTCTGGGCAAGCCCGACCCGGGAGGCGGCGCCTGGCTCCCGCCCGGGGTGCTATTGAAAAGCTTGTCGAAGTGACACCCCGCCACCAGTGCGGCGACCAGCGCGAGACGGAGTGTCCTCATAGCCGGCGGATTCGGGATGCAAGCGGCGCACCGCGTCGGCGAGCTTCCGGGGAGCGGGTTCGGAGGGATCGGTGGAGGATGGCGTCGTCACGTGTGGAGTCGACGCAACGGGTGTGTCGTGGGCCCTACGCGCGATAGCGTTGGTCTCGCATTCTGCGGCGCGCTTGACTGGACCTTGATGGGGGTGCCCTATGTCATGGCAACCGTGTCGCGCACCCTCTGCCTCAGCGTGGAGCCAACATGTTGCCTTCGCCGATCACGATCGCCCTCCTCGTCTGGGCCATCCCCGCTTCGACCACGAGATGGACAACTGGGCATCAGCCGAGGGCTCTTCGGCAGACTCGGCAAGCAAGGGAGCAACGAGCCGCAGCCCGTCCGAGGGGATCTCCAGTTCGCACTGAGCGCCGGCTTTGCGGACACATGTGGTGTCGACATTAGCGGGCGCGCGTATTGCTGGGGGATGAACCAGGTGGGCCAGCTCGGGGACGGGACCACGAAAGGGCACGACCAACCCAAGCCCGTGGCGGATCCGAACTGGCGCCGGCCCTCCCGTCGCAGCCGGGGCTCCGCTAGGTTCTTGTCCTGCAAGCTCGGCGGCGTAGCTCAGCTGGTTAGAGCAGCGGAATCATAATCCGCGGGTCGTCGGTTCGAGTCCGACCGCCGCTACTCTCGTCTTGTCTAACGGTCGTGCCGGCGTGAGCACCTGGCGGTAGGAGCAGCGTGACCGGTCACCCTCTGGCCCGCGTCGTGTTAGTCCTCGGCGCAGCTGCCGCCCTCGCCGCGGCGTGCGGCGGTGACTCCACTGGCCCCGCGCCCGACGTCACAGTTACCATCACTGTCACGCAGCTCACTGGGCCGGACATTTCTGACCTGGGCGCCGGCCAACAGCGCGTCCAGTGCGAGGTCAGTCTCAGCGCTTCCGCTACCGGTACCGGCACCGCGCGCGCCACCTGGCGCGACGCGACGCTGCTCTTCTACGCCGGGCCTGCTCGCGCCACGCCCGTCGATTCGACGCTGATCCCGGCGACCGAGATCCAGAGCTCGTGGGGCGCGAGTAACATCGGGCCCGGTGATACGCAGCGGTCCGGATGGCGCATCTCGGCCGCGATCCCGTTCGGGGCTGCCTTGGTGTATCGCTACCAACCGCCGACGGGTGGTGTCCGCTCGACCCGCGTCACTTTCACCTGTGGCCCCGAGATAGCCAACCCGCAGCCGCCCACCATCAGCGGGCTCAGCGTCCAACCGGCAGGAAGCGAGATCGAACCTGGCGGCACACTCATCGTGCACTACATCGCCGCGAGCGACGTCGGGCTTTGGACGTCATCTGTGAAGACGTCGGGCGCCTGCACCCTTGAGCAGGACTTCTCCGAGCGCCTCCTGCGCAGCAGCGAACGCACGGTGTCTCTCGTGATCCCGGGGACATGCACGCTGGGGAAATCGCTGTCGTTCCAGGTGAGCGCGACGAACGCGGCCCTCGAGAGTACGATGGTCCCATCGCCGCGATCATTCACCGTCGTGGATCATACGCCACCTCACGTGTTTGGCGATCACTGGCCGACCGCGACCGATTACTACTTTGTCGGCGATACGTTGCGACCGTTCGTTTCAGCGCAGGACAACCAGGCCGTTCGATCAATCATCTGGGAAGTCCAACCAGGCGGTTTGAGAGACTCCATCAGCGGTGCGGGCGGCCGGTTCGTCGATATCCCAATCCGTCCGGAATGGGCCGGGGCGAGCATCCAGATTCGCCTCTTCGCCAGGGACATGAGCGGTTTGGTCAGCGACACCCTCGTTGCGCCGATCCCCGGCCTGCCCATTTATCCGACCGTGCAACGGCCGACGCGCTGGACGACAATCGCAGGCGATGTCGAGGACCTCGCGTTCGACTCGAAGCGCGGCATGGTGTATCTCGTGCAAGTAGAAGGCACCGTTCGCATTGGAGTGTTCTCGGTAGCGAATCTGGCGATGTGGGAATCGATCCCTTTGCGGACGGGCGCCTCGGATTTGGACCTGACGCCGAGTGATGATTCGCTCGTCCTCGCGCTGCCGTACGAGCGCGCGCTCGGCGTCATCGATCTGCTCCAGGCGTCGCCCAGGACGGTAACGGTCCTGCCACTCCACTCGCTGGACACCACCACGCAGCAGGCGCCGTGGCAGGTTCGCGTTGGCGCCAACGGGAAGGCATACGTGATCCTCGAGGGACCAACGCCCACACCCTCCGGTCTACTAGAGGTGGATCTCGCCACAGGGACGGAGCGCCTGATTCCCGGTTCGGCGAACATCGCGGGCGCGAGGTTCGAACGCTCTTTCGATCGGAGTGCCCTCATCTTCGATCGATGGACCGATCTGTTGGAGCGCTATGACGTCGGGCGCGATGCGTTCGGCCCGCTGCACGGGGCGAGAAGCATCTATGGCCCACTGCGCGTGGACGGCACCGGGGCGCGAGTCACTATCGGTCTCGATGTCTATGACGCCAACCTCGACTTCTTTCGCCGACTTCCCTCGGTGTATGGCGGCGAGGCTGTGCCAGGGGCCGCCTTATCGAAGGATGGGATGTATCTCTACAGTGTCCTGGGGTTCCGGGGCATCGCGCGGACGCGTACCAGTGATGGCGCGGTGCTTGATCGATCGCCGACGCCATTCAGCGCCTCCGGATACCTGCGAGTGTCGCCCGACGGAAGCACGCTGATCGTCGTGGACAGTTTCGTCGGAACAGCGAGGATCGCCCTTATCGATCTGCGCTGAGGCGGGCTAGATAACGCATCCACCCATGATGGGATCGTCGTGACAGAGCGCTCCACAGGCTTCTCGTGGCCCCGCGGCCTCCTCGCCTCGCTCCCTCTCCTCGTCGCCTCGTGCCGCTCGCCTCGTACGCCGGCGTGGCTGGTCGAGCGAGGCCGCCAGGAAGCCGAACTGGCCGCACGCTCACCGGTGCTTCACGACTTCCGCTTCACGGATCGGCGACAGGCCAGCGGCATCACCTTCGAGAACCGGGTGGTCGACGACGCGGGTAGGAATTACAAGCTCGCGCACTACGATCACGGCAGCGGCGTGTGCAGCGCGGACGTCGATGGCGACGGTCTCCCCGATCTCTATTTCGTCACGCAACTTGGTAGCAACGAGCTCTGGAAGAACCTGGGCGGCGGACGGTTCGTGAACGTCACCGCCGCGGCTGGGCTGGAATGGCCAGACGCGATCGCGGTGGGATGCGCGTTTGCCGACATCGATAACGACGGCGACCCCGATCTGTTCGTCACCACGGTGCGCCATGGGAATCGGCTCTTCGAGAACCTCGGCAACGGGACATTTCGCGACATCACTGCGCAGGCGGGAGTGGGATACGTCGGCCACTCCTCCGGCGCGGTGTTTTTCGACTATGACGGCGACGGCCTGCTCGATCTGCTCGTGACGAATGTCGGTGTGTTCACCAGCAACGCGCGGGGGCGGGGTGGCTACTACGTGGCGCTCAACGACGCGTTCCTCGGCCACCTGCACCCCGAGCGCGCCGAAGCGAGCATTCTCTATCACAACCTGGGCGGCAACCGGTTCAAGGACGTGAGTCGCGAGGTCGGGCTGGTGGATCTGAGCTGGAGCGGCGATGCCACGGCCATCGACGTGAACGATGACGGGTTTCCCGACCTCTACGTGCTGGACATGCAGGGAGGGGATCACCTGTGGCTCAACGAGGGCGGGAAGCGGTTTCGGGACGCGACCGCGCAGTACTTTCCGAAAACCCCCTGGGGTTCGATGGGGGCGAAGGTGTTCGACTTCGACGGCGACGGTCGGCTCGACCTCTTCGTCACCAGCATGCATCCGGACATGTGGGTCGACATCCCCCCCGGCGACTGGGCTGCCGAGGGTCGCAAGGCCGACACCGCGACGGTGGCCGGTGGGATGATTCCCGAAGGGAAGGGTCGGTTCCTCTTCGGCAACGAGCTGTTCGCAAACCGGGGCGGCGGCCGATTCGAGGAGGTGTCCGACTCCGTCGGGGTCGAAACGTATTGGCCGTGGGGGCCGAGCGTGGACGACCTCAACGCCGACGGCTGGGATGACATCTTCATCGCCGCGGGCATGAACTTCCCCTACCGATACGGGATCAACTCCGTCCTGCTCAACGAGGGAGGTCGCCGCTTCCTGCCGAGCGAATTCGTGGTGGGGGTCGAGCCGCGGCCGAACGGCGCCACGCAGCAGGTCTGGTTCACCCTCGACTGCCATGGAGCGGACCGGGACCATCCCCTCTGCGGCCCTTGTGCCCATCCCGATTCGATGGGGGGTGCCTGTCGGGTGGATGCCGCGGGCCGTCTGACCATGATGGGCTCGCTTGGGACGCGTGCCGGCGTGACACTCGACCTGAACGGTGACGGTGATCTCGACATCGTGACCAACGAATTCAACGCCGGGCCACAGG
>QHUD01000220.1 GCA_003221085.1 Gemmatimonadota bacterium | reverse complement strand
GCCGGTACGCGAGGCAGGTCTCGTGTGCTCGATGGGGTATCCCACGGCGCGCCGCGACTTCATCGCGACCGGGTTCAACGATCGAGCGAATCATCGGATGCTGTTGCGGGAGCTCGAGGAGACCCTGCCGCTAGCCGCGCGCCACGGCGTCCCGAATGTCATCGCGATGTTCGGCAACCGTCGCGGCAAGAGCGACGCGGAGGCGATCGAAACGTGCGTCGCGGGGCTGAACACGATCAAGGCACAGGCCGAGGAGCAGCGCGTCACCATCTGCCTCGAGCTACTGAACAGCAAAGTGGACCACGCGGACTACCAGGGCGACCGGACGGCGTTCGGGGTCGCGGTGGTGAAGGCAGTGGGCTCGCCGCGCGTCAGGCTGTTGTACGACATCTATCACATGCAGATCATGGAAGGCGACATCATCCGCACGATCCGCGACAACCGGGAGTGGATCGCGCATTTCCACACCGGGGGCGTGCCCGGCCGCCACGAGCTGGACGGCACGCAGGAGCTGAATTGGCACGCGGTGGCAGCAGCCATCGCGGATACCGGCTTCGCGGGGTTCGTGGCGCACGAGTTCGTCCCGACCCGCGATCCGCTCACCTCGCTACGGGAGGCGGTGGCCGTGTGCAGCGTCTAACGAGGCAGGCGAAGGTGTACGACGTGTGCATCGTCGGCTCGGGGGCCGGCGGGGGCATGGCGGCGTATACGCTTACCCAGGCGGGCGCCGACGTGGTGCTGCTCGAGGCGGGGGCGCCGTGGGACAATGCGAAAGATTCGGCGATGCTGACGTGGCCGTACGAGTCGCCGCGCCGTGGGAAATCCACGACCGAGCGCCCGTTCGGCGAGTTCGACGCCTGCATCGGCGGGTGGGAAATCCCCGGCGAGCCCTACACGCGGGCGCCGGGCACCGAGTTCAGCTGGTGGCGGGCCCGCATGGTGGGCGGCCGGACGAATCATTGGGGCCGCATTTCCCTGCGCTTCGGGCCGTACGACTTCAAGCGCAAGAGCCGCGACGGCCTGGGCGACGATTGGCCGATTTCCTACGAGGACGTGGCGCCCTACTACGACAAGATCGATCGGCTGATCGGGATCTTCGGCAGCAAGGAGAACCTGCCCAACGAGCCCAACGGCGTGTTTCTGCCGCCGCCACGTCCCCGCTGCCACGAGCTGCTCGTCAAGCAGGCGGCCGACCGGCTGCACGTCACCTGCATTCCGGCGCGCCTCTCGATCCTCACCCGGCCGCTGAACGGACGGGCCGCGTGCCACTACTGCGGCCAATGCAACCGCGGCTGCAGGGTGAACGCCAACTTCACCTCCACCAACGTGCTGATCGCCCCCGCCCTCGCTACGGGGAAGCTCACCCTCCTCACGAACGCGATGGCGCGCGAGGTGCTGGTCGATTCGGGCGGCCGCGCCACCGGCGTGGCCTACGTGGACAAGACCACGGGGGCGGACCGGCGGGTGCGCGCCAAAGTGGTGGTCGTGGCGGCGAGCGCGCTCGAGACCGCTCGGCTGCTGCTCAACTCCACATCGTCCCTGTTCCCAAACGGCCTGGCGAACTCGAGCGGCGCCGTGGGCAAGTACATCACCGATACGACCGGCACGGACGTCGCGGGATTCATCCCGAAGATGATGGACCACGTGCCGCACAACCATGACGGCGTGGGCGGCATGCATCTCTACATGCCGTGGTGGCTCGACAACGCGAAGCTCGACTTCCCGCGTGGCTACCACATCGAGGTGTGGGGCGGCGCGCAGGTGCCGTCCTACGGGTTCATGGGGGGGATTCACCGCTACCCCTCAGGCGGCGGCTACGGCAAGCAGCTCAAGGACGACTACCGTCGCTACTACGGAGCCACGATCGGCTTCTCGGGGCGTGGCGAGATGATCCCGAACGACGACAGTTACTGCGAGATCGACTCGCGCACGGTGGATCGGTGGGGCATTCCCGTCCTGCGGTTCCACTGGAAGTGGACCGACCACGAGTACAAGCAGGTGAAGCACATGCAGGAGACCTTCCGCGCGCTCATCGGGGATATGGGGGGTCAGGTGTTCTCGCCCATGCCGACCGCGGAGCAGGGATACGGCATCGCCGCCGGCGGCGTCATCATCCACGAGCTGGGTGGAGCGCGCATGGGCGACGACCCTAAGACCTCCGTGACCAACCGCTGGTGCCAGGCGCACGATTGCAAGAACCTGTTCGTCGCCGACGGCGGACCGTTCGTGTCGCAGGCGGACAAGAACCCGACGTGGACGATCCTCGCGCTGTCGATGCGGACCAGTGAATACATCGCGGATCAGATGAAGAAAGGAACGCTGTGATGAAGCGTCGCGACGCCCTCCAGCTGTTGGCCGTGGCTCCGCTCGCCACGGCGTTCCGATGGACGCCGGACTCCGTCCGCGAGGCGTCGGCCCGCGCGCAGGAGGCGCTCGCCCGCGGCACGCCATACGAGCCGAAACAGTTCACGCCACACGAGTGGGAAACGGTGCGCATGCTGGTCGACCTGATCCTCCCCAAGGACGAGCGTTCGGGCAGCGCCACCGAGGCCGGCGTGCCGGAATTCATGGACTTCATGCTCGGCGACGACCCGGAGCTGCAGACCCCCGTCCGCGGCGGGCTCGCGTGGCTCGATCACGAGTGCGACGACCGCTACGGCAAGACCTTCGTCGCCTGCGCGGCGGCGGAGCGCACGGCCGTGCTGGACGCCGTCGCATGGCCGGCCAAAGCGAAGCCCGAGCACGCCGCGGGCGTGGCCTTCTTCAACCGGTTTCGCGACTTCACCGCATCGGGCTTCTTCTCGAGTCGCATGGGCGTGCAGGATCTGCGGTATGTCGGGAACACGTTGGTCTCCGACTGGAAAGGCTGTCCCCCGGAGGCGCTCGCCAAGCTGGGCGTGACATACTGATGGCACGTGGGACGCGGGAGACGAGGACGAGCATGACCGGGAAACGCCTGGGCGTCGGATTCGTCGGCAGCGGGTTCAATGCGCGGTTTCACCTTCTGGCGTTCCAGAGCGTGCGCGATGCGGACGTGCTGGGTGTGTGGAGCCCGAACCACAAGCACGCTCAGGACATGGCGGGCGTCGCGCGGAAGCTCGACGTTGGAGAGGCGAAGCCGTACCGCTCGTTGGCTGAGATGGTGGCCGATCCCGCGATCGATGCGCTGTGGGTGTGCGGTCCGAACTTCGCCCGCATCGAGAACTTCGAGGAGATCGCAGACACGGTCGCGCGCGGGAAGGGAGAGCTCCGCGGGATCGCATGCGAGAAGCCGCTCGGCCGCAACGTCGCGGAGGCGAAGCGGGTCCTCGACCTGACGAAGAAGG
>QHUD01000219.1 GCA_003221085.1 Gemmatimonadota bacterium | reverse complement strand
ATCCGGAGGTGGGGCCGTTGCTCGAAGAGCGGGGGCTGCAAGCGGAGCAGAAGTGAGGACTCACGGATCCTTGATTGCGACCGCGAGAGCCCGCACCTTAAGCTCCACCCAAAGGAGGCTTCATGACACCGCTCGCCTCGCTGTGGCTCCCGATCCTGCTGGCGGCCGTTGGTGTTTTCCTCGCGAGCTCCGTCCTGCACATGTTCACGGGCTGGCACAAGAGCGATTACCTCAAGGTGCCGAACGAGGACCGCGTAATGGACACGCTCCGTCCGCTCGCCATCCCGCCCGGCGACTATATGATGCCCCGGCCGGGGAGCACCGAAGAGATGCGGTCGCCGGCGTTCGTCGAAAAATTCAAGAAGGGTCCGGTCATGATGTTCACGGTCATGCCGGGCGGCTCGATGGCGATGGGGAAGAACCTCGCCCAATGGTTCGTCTTCTCGGTGGTCGTCGGGATTTTCGCGGGGTACGTCGCGGCGCACGCGCTACCGCCCGGCGCGGGCCCCCGGGGCATCGTCCGGATGGTGGGCGTCACCGCGTTCCTCGGGTACACGCTGGCGCTGTGGCCGATGTCGATCTGGTACCGTCGCTCTTGGATCACCACGATCAAGGGCACGGTGGACGGGCTCGTCTATGCGCTCCTCACGGCAGGCGTCTTCGCATGGCTGTGGCCCCACTGATCTTCTCCCCCGACCCAGACTCCCTCGGCCCGTCCCACCTGAAGATTGCGGGTCTCGAGCTATGGGTGCACGATCGGCGATCGCCCGAAGCCCAGGACTACTGGGAGGGCAACTGGCTCGTCGTTACGGTCCGGTGCGGGGCCGAGGGTGCGACTATCTGGACGACGGGACCGATGCTTCGAGTCCCGGACCTGGTGCGCTGGGCCGGCGCGCTCGACCGGTTGTCCACCCGAGGGGTGGCCGAAGGCGTCGCCACCCTCAGCTCCGACGAGCCCAATCTCACCGCCGTCGTCCGCTCGACCGACCGCGCCGGCGAACTGCAATTGGTGGTCGACATCACGCCGGATCCCCTGACTCAGGAGCACCGGCTCAGATTCGCGGTCGAGCGGTCGGCGCTTTCCGACCTCGTGCTACAGTGCCGCGGCATTGTCAAAGCCTACCCGGTGCGAGACCCTGACGGCGCTCGCGACGCCTGAGTGGTTGCAGTGGGGCGGCCGGCCCGCATCTTTAGCCGCCACGGCTCGACCGGGAGGGGTCATGGCACAGAACGCGAAGCACGCACTCATCACCGGAAGCTCGCGCGGCATCGGCCGGGGCATCGCGCTCAAGCTCGCCGGACAAGGCGTGAAGGTCGCGATCAACTATCGCAAGAATGAAGCGGCCGCGAAGGACACCCTCGCCAAAGTGAAGCAGCGCGGCTCCGACGGCTTCGTCGTCCAGGCCGACGTGTGCCGCCCCGACGACATCACCCGCATGTTCGCGCGGGCGAAGAGCGAGTTCGGGACGCTCGACATCTTCGTCAGCAACGCGCGCCCCGACGTGCCCGACTTCTACCAGGGGCCCATGAACATCACGCTGGAGCAATGGGAATGCGCGATGAACTCCCAGGCGAGGGCGTTCCTGTTGGCGGTGCGCGCGGCGTGCCCGCTGATGGGTGAGGGCGGGAGAATTGTCGCGATCACCTACGCTCCCGGCGGGCGTACCGGAAGCTGGCAGCCATGGGTGGGCATGGGCGCGGCCAAGAGCGCCATGGAATCGCTGTGTCGCTACTTCGCCGTGGCGCTCGCGAAACGGGGGATCACGGTGAACGCCGTCAGCCCGGGGTGGATCGAGGACAGCGTCCTCAACACGCTGCCGGACGTCGCCCAGGACATGATTCGCACGGTGGATCACGGGCCAGGTGATCGCGGTGGATGGCGGCCTGTCGCTGATGGACCCGGGGCTCCCGCTCGACATCCAGCGGGGCTAGCCGCCCACGTTCTTGTTCCCGGAGCCTCATTCCGAAAGGACTCCGATGCGACCCGCGCTCTTTCCGTTGATTGCGATGATCGGCCTGGCGAGCTTCGTCCCGTCGGCACCGGCCGCGGCGCAGGCGGCCGACAAGACCGCACTCATTCGGCGACTCCTCACGCTCACCAACGTGGCAGCGCTGGCGGTGACCGCCATGGAGACGTCGATCCCGGCGCAGCGGGCGGCGAATCCGCGGATTCCCAAAGAGTTCTGGGACGAGTTCCTGACCCGGGCGCGCCGCGACATGCCGACGCTCGTGGACGCCATGCTCCCCATCTACGACAAGCATTTCACCAAGGCGCAGCTCGAGCAGCTCGTGGCGTTCTACGAATCGCCGGTGGGGAAACACCTCGCGAAGGTGCAGCCCGAGATCACGGTGCAGAGCATGCAGGCGGGCCAGCAGTGGGGGGCGCGCATCGGCGCCGAGGTCGGGCAGGACCTCGCGAAGCGGGGCGTCAAGGTGCCGAGTCAGTGAGGGCGGGTATCAGTTGCTCCCGCCCGCGGGGGGCGCCGGCAGCTGACTCACGGTGAGCGGCACAGACGCCTTCTCGTCTCCGTCGATGGTGATCCCGAAGCGGTACGCGCCGGGGTGTGGAAACGGTACGTCGAATACGAGAATCGCTCCGGCCTCGATGTCGGTCACCCCTGCGGGCGGCTCGGCGAAGGTGACGGTGCCGTTGCCGCCGAGGATCTCGGCGTCCTGCTCGTCCCTGAGGCGGATCTGCACCTGGTGCTCGCCGATCTCGGTGCGCTTGCCCTTGAGACGGAGCACCAGATGCAGGCGCGGGTGCATGGCGGGGAACTGCTGCACCCAGATATGCTGAAAGATCCCCAGGACCGAAAGCTTCCCCGCCTGATCGACGATCGCGTAGTCGGCGACGACGGCGAAGTCGAGGTGCAAGCTATTTCGGCCGGAACGGGATCGAGATGCGCGTCTTCTCCCAGTCCATCCTGATGACGCCGCCTTTGCCCTGCGGGAGCACGGCGATGGTGAACTGCTCCACCGGACGGGGCAGGGGCTCGGTCATCGCGTCCACGCGCGCGAAGTCAGAGTCCGCCGCATAGTCGGTGCCCCACAGCGGGGCGCGCGTCGGTACGGTGCAGGCTTCGCCCTCGCACGGCGCCTTGGTCTGCTTGTTGAAGATGAGCTTCCAACCCGTCGGTGCGGGAAGGGTCCACACGCTGTAGCTGCCCTTGGGGATCGTAGTCCCACCGATCACGAGGTCGGCGGATGTGGTGAAGCGGGTGGCGAGGTTCGCGCCGGTGCGCCAGACCCGGTTCCACGGGACGATGCCGCCGAAGACCGTGCGTCCGCGTATGGCCGGGCGGCTGTAGTCCACCGCGATGGCGGCGCCCGCGATGGTCGCCCGCACCGAGTCGGGGGGGGAGAGCTGGCCGAGCGGCCGGTTTCCGAAGGCCCGCGCGAAGGCCTCGAGGTCGAGCGTCGGTACGCGGGTGACCACCACCTGCTGCGTGGTGAGGCGGCCGTCCACTCCCTGAATCCGGCCCGCGGCGTCCACCTTGAACAGGGTGGGGGCGTCGCGCTCGAACGCGACGCCCATCGAATCGGGCGCCGGAAATGTCACCGTGAGGTCGAATGCGCTGGTCGCGCCGAACCCGAGCACGGGGACCTTCACGGGGGAGCCTCCGAGCTTCCGGGCCCGCTGCCCGGTCTGATCGTACAAGGCGTAGCAGAAGTTGATGAACGGCAGCGCGCCCCGCCCGTCGGCCATCACCACGTGGGCCGTGGTCGTCTGACCGTTCCGCGTGAGATCGATGAAGGCCTCGTCATTCGTGAATCGACCCACGGCGTGGATCGGTGAGACGTCGGACGCCACGACCGGCTTGCTGTCGACCTCGAGGTGGCTGATCAGGCCGTCGGCGCCGAGGGTGGCGACGAGGTGCCGGAAAATCACGGGCGCCCGGTCGCGCATGACCATGTCGTCCACCAGCCGGTCGGCGGTACGGGTGTAGCGCTCCAGGCCGATGGTGTCCTTGCCGAGCGTGATGACGAACGCCTCGCTGTCGGGCGCCTGCAAGGCGACGGCGACGAGATACATCAGGACATGCATGCGGATCTCCGCGTGGTCATTTCACTCGAATCGATTTCACTTCGTCGTTCTGCGCAATCTTGTTGACCACGTCCAGTCCCTTGGTGACCTGTCCGAAAACGGTGTGGACGCCGTCCAGGTGCGGCTGGGGGGAATGACAGATGAAGAACTGGCTCCCGCCGGTGTCCTTGCCGGCGTGGGCCATGGACAGCGTCCCCGCCACGTGCTTGTGGACGTTCTTCTGGGTCTCGCACTTGATGGTGTAGCCGGGGCCCCCAGTGCCTGCGCGTCCTTTCCCGGTCTTCGAAATGGGATCACCACCCTGAATCATGAAGTTGGGGATCACGCGGTGGAACTTGGTGCCGTCGTAGAATCCCGAGTTTGCGAGCTTCTCGAAGTTGGCGACGGTGCCCGGCACCTCGTCGGCGAACAATTCCACGTTGATCGTGCCCTTCGCGGTTTCGAAGACGGCTTGTTTGTTCGGCATCATTACTCCAAAGAAAGGTTGTCTTCCACCTGCGCCACGGTCTTCATGCCCACAATCACGACCGACACCGCCTCGTTGTCCAGCACGAACCGGAGGGCCAGCTGCGCCGGCGTCACCCCTGCCTGGCCGGCCAGGTTCTTCACCCGCTCCGCCACCGCCGCGAGCTGCGTCAGGTAGGGGCGCGGCATGCGGGCGCGGATGTCGCCCTTGTCCCAGGCGCTGTCCCGCCCGTACTTCCCGGCGAGCAGGCCGTTGGCGAGCGGCTCGCGGGCGATCACGCCCACGTTCGCGGCGCGAGCGACCGGGAAGAAGCGATCTTCGGCCTCGCGCCGCACGATGTTGTACACGATTTGGACCGTATCGGGTCGGGTCACTTCCACCGCGGCGAGTCCCTCTTCGGGAGGGTGCACCGACACGCCGTAGAACCGGATCTTGCCTGCCGTTTTCAGGTCCTCGAGCACCCGATATGTGTCCGGGTCGGCGATGAGGCTGAGCGCGGGGTTGTGGAGCTGCAGCAAGTCGACGTAATCGGTCGCGAGGCGCCGGAGCGACTGCTCGACGGCAAACCGGACGTAGTCGGGAGAAAAATTGGCGTCGTGCGTGACCGGAAGCGGGATGTCCGGCGCGAGCTCGGCGACCGGCCGGCCGACGGCTTCGGCGATCCGGCCCAGCAAGAGCGGATTCACCGCCCGGTTGTAGAAATTCCCGCCCACCTTGGTGGCGACGATGACGCGCTCACGGATCCCCGCGAGCGCCTGGCCCAGGAGCTCCTCCGAGTGCCCGTGCCCGTACACGTCCGCGGTATCGAAGAAGTTGCACCCCAGCTCGTAGGCGCGGCGCACGGCGAGCAGCGACTCCGCGTCGTCGGTGGGACCGTAGGAGTTGCCGAACCGGTTGCCGCCGATGGCCCACGCGCCGAACCCCACGGGGCTGACCGCGAGGCCGGT
>QHUD01000218.1 GCA_003221085.1 Gemmatimonadota bacterium | reverse complement strand
CAAATTGGTATTGGACATGCTGCGCTTCGATAGCCCGGAGTCTTATTGAGTCTGTGCCCGCGCATTGCGCATAGGGTTCTGACTGCCAGGGACACCGTTTATCCCGCGAGTCAGAACCACGGGCCTGTCTTAGGCTCGACGCTGAATCGCTCACCGCGGCGATCCGGGACGGCTACCTAACCGTGTTTGTCGCAAGGTCGACGGTCACTGTGTCGTAGTCCGAGCGAGCCTCTCCGTCGACTGCCACCAGTTTGGCAGTGAGCGATGCGGCGGAGGCGGTAACCTGGAGGTACCCGTACCCCTTGCGCGAATTCTCGAAGACATGATCGTCCACCTTTTGGCCTGTCGCCGGAGGGACCGCCTGGTCACTGATGCCTCCACAGCCCGCCACAATGAATGGGATCTCCATTGAGCGACCCGCGAACCTGATTGTGCGACTGTAGCGCTGGTAGCTATGCGCGTGGGCCGATAAGAACAGATCGGGCATCACCCCTCCCTTGGTGCACGCGTCATCGACGTCGGCCAGCATTTCCTTACTCGGCGAGTGACCGCCGGAGGTGTACGGCGGGTGATGGGTAGCTAACACGAGTCCCTTCCGCTTCCCCGCTGATCGGTCTTTGGCAATTCCCTTGAGTGTCTTGATAAGCCAATTCTTTTGAGCCTCTCCTGGGATGGTGCCGGAAATGAACCCCGGGTTTTCCGCAACGTTTGAGTAGAGGCCGACGATCTGAACGAACGGAGCATCGAGCAACCAGTACACCCCAGGCTGATTCAACGTCTGGCGGAATATGGTGCCGGCAATTGCAGGAACAGCTTGCCTCGGTGCGCAGAAGTTTGCCAAGAATGCTCGTAGCGAAACGGGGTCAGTGTTCGGAAACACCTCCCCGTCGTGGTTCCCAGCAATGGCGATGATCTTGCCAGGATAATGCACGTATGGCTCGTAGAATTCCCGGCGGTAGCGTTGATCCTTGTCGTTCCCATAGATCACGTCACCTAGATGGAAAAAGAAGGCTGGAGAACGCTCCGGATGCACGACATCGTAGTCCTGGGCCATAGCGCTCGCGACCTGCCCTTGAGGGGAATCCGCTCGGCGCCCAGTGTCCCCAACAGCGTGGAACGTCATCGTGCCAGTGGCGGCGATCGCTTGAACACTGTCGGGTCCGATGATGTCGGACAGACTCATTGTGGAATCGCCCTTCGGAGCTGGCACCCGCTGGACGTTCTTCTGGATGTGGTCGAGTAAGCGTGTTCCGAAGCCACCCGGGTGAGGTTTGCGCTTGTCGGGTGCTTGCGTGGTATAGAAAGGGTGCGCAAATCGCAGTGCGGCTGAGGACGCGCTGGCGCGGCGTGGTTTCTTCGGCATTGAGGTCCTCCGGGAAAATTTGCTCAAGTTTTAGGTGACAGATCAAATCATGGACAGTCAGGGCTAGAGTTGTTAGGGCGTTTCTGCGGCAAGAAGGGGCGGAAATGCGACAAGCAAGGGTCCACGCTGGAGTGCTCCCCGCCTTTTCGGGCCAGGGGAAATGAGACAATGCTACGAGGTGGAAGAGTGTGCGTACTCCTTCCCCCACTTGCGCACGGGAGGGTAACATGTCCCACCTAAGAGCTGCGCTGCCTCTCGGCGCGTTTCTCAGTGCCTGCCTCCCGGCGGCCGTACACGCCCAAACGCCCGCGTGCGATACGCTGGCAGTCGCGAGCGATCCCGCGACCTCGGACAGCCTGTACCCGCCGACACTTGCAGATGTGCAAATCCCCAGCTCGGGCGCCCGGATGAACGGCGTCCTGTACGTCGCCCAGGGCAAGGGCCCTCATACCACGGTGCTGGTTCTGCACGGCTTTCCGGGCACCGAGAAGAATGGCGATCTGGCGCAGGTCGTTCGCCGGGCCGGGTTCAACGCCCTGATCTTCCACTATCGCGGGGCCTGGGGCAGCGAGGGGGACTACTCCTTCAGTCACGTCTTAGAGGACGTCGCTGCCGCCCTCCGATGGCTCCGCCAACCAGCCGTCGCGGACTCATATCGAGTGAACACGCGGCGCCTGATTCTGGTCGGCCACAGCTTGGGGGGATTCGCTGCCTTGCACGGCGCCGTCGCCGACAGCGGCGTCCGAGCCGTTGTCGCTCTCGCACCCGGTGACTTCGGTCGCCGCGGCGAACGTTTGAAGGATCCCGAAGCGTTCATGGCGAGCGTGCGCCGGCTTGCCCCGCAGCTCGGACCGCTGCGTGGGACGTCGGGGCAAGCTCTCGCCCAGGACATGGTCGACCACGCCACCGAGTGGCAGTTGGAGCGTTACGCGCATGTACTGGCGGGGAAGCGAGTGCTGCTGGTCGCGGCGACGCGCGATGCCGTCGTGCCTCTGGGAGAGGTGTATGAGCCATTGGCAGCGGCACTGCGGCAAGAGGGGGCTCGACACTTGACCGCCGCGACGCTCGACGCAGACCACGGGTTCTCGAACAGCCGTGTGAGACTCGCCCGCTTGCTGGTGCGCTGGCTGTGCTCAGAGCAGTGATGATCACCACGGCATGTCCGCCACACCCCTGGGTGTCGCGTAATCCCTGGTGCGAATGGGGGCAGGTCAACGCCCACTGAAGTTCTCGCCACGAGGGCAGCGATGGGGGTAGGCGTCGTACACGCATCGCCCGACGTGGCCACGCGTGCGCGAAGCAGCGCACCGGACCGCGGACTAGCGATCCGCGGCGCGGTGCCAAGTCCCGGCCTTGTTTGAACTTTCTAGGCGCTTTGCCGTGATGTTTGCCGGAGGTAAGGGGGCATTTCAGTGCACCTCTCTGCAACCGTCCCCGCCTAGTAGGGAGTGACCGCTACCGACTCATCACTCGAATTGCCGTTGGACCAGGGGCGGCAATCTGCGGCCTGCCCCGGTACGTATCGATCACCCCGGTGACGCAGACCCGCTGCGCCCGATAAGCCACCTCCGGTGCCTCTGGAAATGCACCGCGCGCCGAGCCCCAGACGACAACTGTGAAGAGCTGATTCGGATAAGGCTGCTCGAGGTTCAGAAAGGTTGGTCGTCCGCGACTCGAAGCGACGTATCGTGCGCTGGCTACGACGCCGCACACAGTCGCCGTCTCCCCCACATGGTCTTTGGCTTCGGCGGCAGTAAGCGCGCGTTGCTGCGCGGGCGCCTGAGCCGTGGATACCGACTCGGCACGAGCCGGCACCTGGCCACGTGTGAGCCACTGTGCGACGCCGCGATGATGGGAGCACGTTCCTCGTCGGCTGACACTGTATGAGTAAGAGCCGTCCCGGCACTGTGCGGTGGCACCAGCCGGAGGAGCCTGCGCGTTGCCCGCCTGAAGAGGCAGCGATGCCACCAGCACCCATACTAGGACGAGCGGCCGTATGGCTCTCATTGTGGCGGCCGCACGAAGTAGACGGGATGAATCTCCCATAGCGCGCGGCCTGACGCGTTGCAGTTGCCGTGACCCGACGCACCACCGGCCGCGGTGTGATGAAAGCCGTCGTAGAATGCGGCACCGACGAAGCGGATGTGGATGGGCGGCGTGACTTCACCGTCGCC
>QHUD01000217.1 GCA_003221085.1 Gemmatimonadota bacterium | reverse complement strand
CTTCCTGACGGGCACGATCGACGAGAAGACGACGTTCGTGAGCTCCGATTTCCGCAACATCGTGCCTCGCTTCACGCCCGAGGCTCGGAAGTCGAATCTGGCGCTCGTGGATGCGCTGCGCACCATCGCGACACGGAAAAAGACGACGCCCGCGCAGATCGCGCTCGCGTGGCTGCTGGCCCGGAAACCGTGGATCGTGCCGATCCCCGGCACGACGAAGCTGGCGCGCCTGGACGAGAACATCGGAGCGGCGGCGATCGCACTGAGCGCCGAGGATCTGCGCGCCATCGAGAGCGCCGCCTCACGGATCACGATAGCTCGGCACGATCTGGGCGCGGGCCGGACATGAAGTGGTTTTCAGCTACGCGCGTAGCGAGCAGAAGCTACAGAAGCTCGCGCGCGATGCCAAAGGGAAAGGGCGGGCCGGGACACCGCGCGAGGCCGCGCAGCAGGCGGACGCGCTCTTGCTGGCGGTGCACTGGTCCCGAGTCGACGACGTCCTGAAACAAGCGGGCGACGTGTCGGGCAAGGTCATCGTCACTTGCTCGTTGCCGATGAATGCCGACGATACCGACCTCGTGATCGCCCACACCTCCTCGGGCGCGGAGGCGTTGGCCAAGAAGGTTCCGAAGGCTCGGGTGGTCTCCGCCTTCGGCACTGTGCCGAGCGAAGTGCTGTTTGGCGTGTTCGCGGCTCGGCGCAAAGCCAGGAGACCCAGCCTCGTTTACTGCGGCGACGATGCGAAGAGCAAAGGGATTGCCGCCACGCTGATCCGCGATGTGGGGTTCGATCCGGTGGATGCTGGACCCTTACGGGTCGCGCGCTATACGGAGCCGTTCACGCTGCTTATTGCTCGGCTGGCGTACCAGGGGGATGAAGGGCCGGAGCTCGCGTATCGCTTCGAGCGGTTCGGGACGTAAGGGTGGCTCTCGTTGTCTTCCTCCGGGGTGTCAATGTTGGCGGGCACAGGACGTTTCGGCCAAGCATCCTCGCCAGGGATCTGAAGGCCTATGATGTCGTGAATGTGGGTGCAGCAGGCACGTTTGTGGTTCGCCAGCCTAGGTCTCGCGCAACGTTCCGTGCCGAATTGCTCCGGAAGCTGCCGTTCGAAACGCAAGTGGTGCTCTGCGACAGCCGTGACCTTATCCGTCTAGAGACGGAGAATCCGTTTGGCACTGAGCCGTCACGCCCTGATGTTGTTCGATTCGTCAGCATCCTGGCGAAAGCCGGTCGGCTCCGGGCTTCCATTCCAGTCACACTTCCGCCAAGCGGGAAGTGGCTTGTGCGACTTATCGCGTCGCAAGGCCGATTCGTCTTCGGAGTGTACCGTCGTCACATGAAAACGATCGGCTATCTTGGCCGGATCGACAAGCTGTTTGGCGTGCCGGCGACGACACGGAATTGGAACACCATAGTCGCGATCGTGCGGATTTTGAAAGCCCAGGGGACGCAAGGCCCCCGATCATGACGCGTGAGCCGCCGTCGAGGGGGCTCGATCAGCTCATGCGGGCTGAGCGGCCGTCGATTGTTGCACCACAGGTGGGTTGGCGCCTTTGATCACGAGCCACAACATGATCGCCAGCTCGCCGAACAGGGCGGGCTGAGAATACGCGAACACCTTGTTCTGATAATCCGGAAAGAAGAGCCCCGTGAGGCTCAGGACCACATAGGCGACGCCGTTGATGATGAGCCACACGCCAATGAACCGCGGCAGGAAACGCGATTTGTACGCCAGGGCCCCCATGGGGAAGAGCCATAGCCCCCACAAGATCTCGGCCGCGACGATCTGAGCGTGATGCAGGCGGAGGAACACCAGGACCAGAGCATCACGCTGCGGCTTGTCGAAGACGGACAAAAAGTCGGCGCCGCCTGGGTTCCCGCTCCGCGCGACCATGAGCGCGCCGGCATCGGTCACCACGTTCACGAAGTTGATGAGGGCGGGCATCACGCCGCCTACGATCACGAGCAGCACCGCGAGCTGCTGGTCAACTCCTTTGAACAACCGGTAAAACGCCAGCACGAGGAAGATCAGGACCACGGCACCGAGCAGATCGCTCAACATGCCGAATCGGAAGAGCCACTCGTGCCCGGCGATGTTGCTGGCCGTCGCGGCCGCGTCACCGTGCACGAAGAGTTTGTTGGGGATGTAGATGAGGCGCAGCGGGCCGAGCAGCACAAGGAGCAGATACCAGAATCCAACCACTCTTCCTGGATTGCGGGCCGAGCTCATATGCCCTCCGTCGCTCAACGGCGCGGTCAACGGTCCGCGGGAGATACGCATCGAGCGGGTGGGAAGTTTCGCAGAAAAAGCGTCGTCCTTGGTCAGTCGCGAAGGCACCGTCATTCAAGGGGGTCGAACGTTGTGCTGGTTATGGGTTCGTGTGCTCGTACTTATCGTGGTGGCGCAGCCAGTGCATGATGCCCTCTTCTTCCTGACGGCCGAGCGGCGTGAGATCGAGCAGGTTGTAGGTGTTAAGCAACGGATCGAGGCCGCGCTGGTAAGTCGAGTAGGTGTGGAACACTGCGCGTAGTTGTATACAGCGTGCTCCGCGTCGAGCGTTACCCCAAAGTCGTAATTGAAGTCGGTCCCGAACGATGACAACCACGGGAACGTCCACCCCATGCGCTTTTTGAAGGGTTGGATTTTTTCGAATGGCGCGCGCGAGATCGCCGTGAACGCGGTGCCCTGGGCAGCGAGGTGCACGAGGCTCCCCGCGATGTTGTCGACGACATATGAGCAGGCCGGGCACCCCTCGTCGCCCCAGTCAGGACCGAACATGAAGTGATAGGTGACGAGCTGCCGCTTCCCGGCAAATAAATCGGCGAGCGTGCGGCGTCCCTCCGGCCCCTGGAAGACATACTCCTTCGTAATCTCCTCCATCGGCAGCGTACGGCGCTCTGCGCTCAGCGCGTCGCGCTGGCGGCTGAACTCTTTCTCCTTGACGAGCAGCTTCTTGCGCGCGGTGGTCCATTCATCTCGCGATACGATCTTCGGGCGCGGCATGGTCGTCTCTCTCTCTGATGTGGTAGAAGGTTCGGGTGGTAGGGGCGCCGCATGCTGCGTCCCTACATTGTCACATCGGTGGCATGAGTCCGGGAACGGACGCGGGCGCAATCAGGATCGAAAGTCCCAGTACGATGATCGCCAGGGCGACCGGCACATCGATCGCGGGTTTCGCGGGCCAGAGCTTCTGGACGAGCACGAGGACGGCGATCACGAGCATCCAGGTGACGCTCATGACGCCGAGCGCCACCAGCATCACCATCAGGCCGATACTCGAGCCGACGCAGTAGAGCCCGAACGCGAATCCCAAGCCCGCGCGCTCGCGGCAACACCGGCGACAATGCTGCTTGAGCCGCGTGAGCTCGTAGACACCTGCCGCGATCACCAGTGCGCCGGCGATGGCAGTGCCGTGCGGACGGTACACCGCGTACACAAGGACGCCGACCAGTGTCCAGACGGCGAGGTACGACGCGACAAACAACAGCACGGCGCGCACCGGACCGTTGGCGTGCGCGCGGCTCCAGACGGCCGGGACCGCGCCGGGCAGCATCATCGCCGCCATCATCGCCACCCACAGGGCCTCGAAGAACGCGAACGAGCCGAGCCGGGTGGCGACGCCCATGTCCATGCCGTGCATCTGGCGGACCGTGACGATCCAGGCTGCGGCGGCAAGGCCGAGTGTCGCCCCGAGCGCCGTCCCGACGCGAGCCTTTTGGGCGGCGATGGTCAAGAGTTCGCGCTCCCAGCGACGAATGCCGCATTCTGGCGCTCGAGCGCCTTGGCCGCGCCGCTGCGCCAGCTCTCCGCCAGGGACTGTGACATGGGGTCGGGGAAAATGTCCTCTTCACCTCGCTCGACACCTTCCAGGATTCCGCTGGCAACGGACTCCGGCGAGCTTTTCGGGATGTCGAAGCCCCGATTCATATCGGTGTCCACCGGCCCCGTCAGGACCGCATGAACGCTCACGCCCCGTCCCGCGAGGAGCGCGCGCAACGACTGGGACAGGGAGAAGGCCGCGGCCTTTGACATCGAGTAGGCCGGAATGATCGGCAACGGGGCGAAGGCCGCCACCGACAGATTGTTGACGATGGCGCCGCGGGACCGGGTCAGCAGCGGCAGGAACGCCTGCGTCACGCCATACATACCGAACAGATTGACGGCGAGATGCCGCTCGAGCGCGGCCCGATCGCTCAGGTCATCGAACAGCGCCACGCCGGCGTTGTTGATGAGGATATCGAGCGACGCGACTTTGTCGACCGCTGCCTGCGTCTGCCCCGCGTCGGTCACGTCCAAAGTCAGGGGCGTGACGCGCCGATCCGGATGGTCCAACGGCTGGCGCGTCCCGGCATACACGCGCTTGGCGCCTCGCTTCAAGGCTTCCTCTACCAGTGCCCGTCCGATCCCGCGATTGGCCCCAGTTACGAGAACTACGCTGCCTGCGATTTTCATACGCTGTGTGCCCTCCCCTGAAGGAATCTGTGGGCGACCCGATATATATGCAACCCCTTGGTTGCATATCATGAACCAGGGGAGAGCCGCGGGTGTTCCCACAAGCAGATCCTTCGCGCCTGCGGCGCTCATGATGACATGCTGGGGCGCGCTTCTTTGAAAAAAGAGATAGGATGTCATCCCATGATTACCGGACTGCTACTCGTCCTGCAGCTAGGCGCGCCGCCCGTCTACGATCGCGTGATTCTGGGCGGACACGTCATGGATCCGGCCTCCAGGCTCGATGCGGTCCGCAATATCGGGCTCTCGGGCGGACGCATCGCCATCATCACGACGCAAGCCATAGACGGCCGGGACACGGTAGACGCGCGCGGCTTCGTCGTCGCCCCCGGCTTCATCGACCTGCACGCGCACGGACAGACGCCCCAGACATATCGGTTCTATTCGCTGGACGGCGTGACGACAGCGCTCGAGCTCGAGCTCGGCACGTCCGACATCGCTGCCTGGTACCGCGAGCGAAGTGCCGGCCAGCGAGTCAACTATGGCGTCAGCATCGGCCACATCAAAGTCCGGATGGCGGTGATGCACGATTCCGGCACCTGGATGCCGGTGAGCGACGGAGCCTATCGCGCGGCGTCGCCCGCGCAGATTGGCGAGATCGCGACACGCGTGGAGATTGGTCTCCGCGAGGGCGCGGTCGACATCGGGGCCGGGTTTCCGTACACGCCGGCGGCAACACGAGATGAGCTGCTCGCCGTATTCCGCGTCGCCGCACTGACAAACACGCCGGTACACGTGCACATCCGCCCTGGTGTCGCCGGACTTAAGGAAGCGCTTTCGCTCGCCGCCGAAACCAAAGCCCCACTGCATGTAGTGCACATCAACAGCGCAGGTCTTGCCGACACGCCGGTGATGCTCGAGATGATCAGCGAGGCGCGCGCCTCGGGGCATGACGTGACGACGGAAGCGTATCCCTATGACGCAGGCATGACGGAGATTCAATCGGCCACCATCCAGGACGTTTATAAGAACGTTCCCGATGCGCGCTTCGATGAGCTGGAGTGGCCGCCGACAGGCGAGCGGCTGAATCGAGAGAGCTTCGAGCGCTACGCCCGAATCGGCGGACCGGTCGTGGTTCATACGAACACGGAGCCGATGGTCGTCGTGGCGATAAGCAGTCCACTCACCATCATTGCGAGCGATGCATACTGGCAGAACGGCACAGGCCATCCGCGGACCGCAGGCACGTTCGCACGGGTGCTCGGCCGCTACGTGCGCGACAACCATGCGCTCTCGTTGATGGACGCCATCCGCAAAATGACGCTCATGCCGGCGCAGCGACTCGAGGCCCGCGTCCCGGCGATGCGGCAGAAGGGGCGCCTGCGTGTCGGCGCCGACGCGGATATTACGATCTTTGACGCAGGCAGAGTGCTGGATCGCTCGACCTACCGAGAACCGTCGCTCTCGCCTGTTGGCATTCAGCACGTGATCGTGAACGGAGTGTCAGT
>QHUD01000216.1 GCA_003221085.1 Gemmatimonadota bacterium | reverse complement strand
CCCGGGCGGTGCATTTGCTCCAGGAGTTCAGGCAGCGGCTCGAAGCGAAGCAGATCGGCGTCGTGCACTAGGGGGTTACACGTGTGCGTATCTTTATGCATGTCGCCGCCGACCGGCAAGGCCGCCGGATCGAGCCGAGAGACAACTTGAAGTGCGTCACCTATACGGCCGGTCCGTATCCACTTAACTCGTCCCCTTCGCGCGCACCCCGCACTCCGCCGTTCGGTCTCGGGCGGGGGGTTCGTGGCGGCGGGTTTTCCACACTGGGGCCGGGCACTCGAAATGTTGAAAACCCATGAGGGAGAGGGAAGGGGGGAACGGCTCTGATCCGTCGCACGAAGATCGTCGCCACGCTCGGTCCCGCCACAGGGACGCCTGAGGGCATCGCCGGGTTAATCGGCGCCGGCGCGAACGTCATTCGCGTGAACTCATCACACGGGACCCCGGAGGAGCGCGCCAGCTGGATCGCAGCGGTGCGAGTGGCGGCGGAGGCCGCCGACGCCGCGGTCGCCGTGCTCGTGGACCTGCAGGGGCCGCGCATCCGGGTCGGCAAGCTCGACGCTCCGCGGGTCTTGCGACCCGGGGAGACCGTCGTGTTCGCGCCCGAGGACGAGGCGCGCGGCGACGAGCTGCCCACCACCTACGCCGATCTCGCCGCCGACGTCAGGCCGGGCGCCCGCATCCTCTTGGACGACGGCCTCCTGTCCCTCGAGGTGACGCGGATCGCCGCACCGCGCGTGGAAGGGCGGGTGGTGGACGGCGGGACCCTCACAGCTCACAAAGGGATGAACCTCCCGGGGATGCACGTGTCCGCCCCGGCACTGACGGAGAAGGATCGTGAAGACGCGGCACACGCGGTCGCCGCCGGCGCCGACTATCTGGGGCTGTCGTTCGTCCGGCGGGCGGAGGACCTGGCGGAGCTGCGCGCGCTCGTCCCGCCCGACCTGAAGCTCGTGGCGAAGATCGAGAAGGCGACCGCGCTCGAGGACCTGCCGCGCATTCTCGAGGCCTGCGACGCGGTGATGGTGGCGCGCGGCGACCTGGGGGTGGAGCTCCCGTTCGAGGAAGTGCCGGCGGTTCAGAAACGCTTGATCCGCGAGGCGAATCGCTACGGCAAGCCGGTGATCACCGCCACCCAGATGCTCGAGTCCATGGTGCACCACCCGCGACCCACCCGAGCCGAGGCGTCCGACGTCGCCAACGCGATCCTCGACGGGACGGATGCAGTCATGCTCTCGGCCGAGACGGCGATGGGCGAGTACCCCTTCGAAGCGGTGCGGGCGATGGACCGTATCATCCGCGAGATGGAGCGGCAGGGCCCGGCCGTGGGACTGGGGTCCCGAGACGAGCGTCGCCTCGTCCCCGGCGAGACGGTGTCCGTCGAGGACGCGATCGCGATCGGCACGAGCGCGGTGGCGCGGATGCTCAAGACGCCGCTGATCGTCACGCTTACGTCGGGCGGGTTCACCTCCCGCAAGGTGGCGGCGCTCCGCACCCCGGTGCCGATCCTCGCCGTGACCACCCACCTGATCCTGAAGCGCGGGTACGCGCGCGCAGGGGACCGCATCGTGATGACGGCGGGCCTGCCGTGGGAGGTCTCCGGGACCACCAACCTCCTCAAGGTCGAGGTCGTGTGAGGTGAGGCTCGTGTTCCTCGGCACGGGCACGTCGTATGGGGTGCCGCAGATCGGGTGCGACTGCCGTACCTGTACATCGTCCGACCCGCGCGACCGGCGCACCCGCACGGCGGCGCTGATCGAGTCGGGCGGTCGGCGCCTCCTCATCGACACCCCGCCCGAGCTGCGACTCCAGCTCGTGGCGGCGGGCATCGGGTCCGTCGACGCCGTGCTGTTCACACACGCCCACGCGGATCACGTCCACGGCATCGACGACCTGCGCGCCTTCTCCGCGCGCCAACGCGCCCCGCTCGACGTGTACGGCGCCGCGAGCACGCTGGCGGAGCTGGAGCGCCGCTTCGCGTACATCTTCGACGGGGCTCCGGCCCAACCGGGGACGAGCAAGCCCGAGCTCGCCGCGCGGCCGCTCGAGCCCGACGGCGAAGTCGAGATCGCGGGGATGCCGGTGCGCGCCCTCCTGCTGCCGCACGGCGATCGCACGGTGTTCGGCTACCGGGTGGGACCGATCGCGTACCTCACGGACGCGAAAGCGATTCCGGAGTCGGCGCTCGCGCGCCTGGGGGGGCTCGAGGTGCTGGTGCTGAACGCCCTGCTGCCGCGCCCGCATCCGCTGCACCTTTCCATCCCCGAGGCCGTCGCCGCGGCGCGGCAGATCGGCGCCCGACGAACCTTTCTCACGCACCTCACGCACGCGACGCCCCACGCGGAGCTCGTGGCTAGCCTGCCGCCGGGCGTCGCGCCCGCCTACGACGGGCTGGTGATCGAGGTGGGCCCGGTCTAAATTCGTCGCCAGGAGGTTGCGAGCGATGGCGAACTCACCCGAAGCGACGCTACGACGGTTCCAGAGCCCGGCCGCCCGGCAGAGCGTCGCCATGGACGAGCTGGTGCGCCAGGCGGTCTTCGGCGCACCCGAGGAGCGGGAGCAGGCGCGCTGGCTGATCTGGGAGATCGGGCAGCAGGCCGACGTGCGGCCCGCGTCGATTCACGAGCTGTACCTGGCGCGCGGTCGTGGCGAGGTGCGACCGTTCACGACGCCCGCGATGAACATCCGCGTCCTCTCCTATGACTCCGCCCGCGCCATCTTCCGGGCCGCCAAGCGCCTCGAGGTGGGCGCGCTCATCTGCGAGATCGCCCGCTCCGAGATCGGCTATACCGAGCAGCGCCCCGCCGAGTACGTCGCCGTGATGACCGCCGCGGCGCTGCGCGAAGGCTTCACGGGGCCGCTGTTCATCCAGGGCGACCATGTCCAGGTGAACGCCAAGAAGTACGCCGTCGACGCCGAGGCCGAGCTGCAGGCGATCCGGACGCTGATCGAAGAAGAGCTGCACGCCGGCTTCTACAACATCGACGTGGACACCTCGACGCTGGTCGACCTCTCGCAGGCCACGCTCGACGCCCAGCAGCGGGTCAACTACGAGCGGGCGGCAGACCTGACCAAGTTCATCCGCGACCGGGAGCCCGAAGGCGTGACCGTGTCCGTCGGCGCGGAGATCGGCGAGGTGGGCGGCAAGAACTCCGACGTGCACGAGCTCAAGGCCTTCATGGTCGGCTATGTCCGCGCGCTCGCGCGCCTGGAGGGGGGGCCCTACATCGGTATCAGCAAGATCTCCGTGCAGACGGGGACAAGTCACGGTGGGGTGGTGCTGCCCGACGGCTCGATCGCCAAGGTGGCGCTCGACTTGGATGCCCTCAAGGCGCTATCCGCCGACGCGCGGGGCAAGTACAGCCTGGGCGGCGCGGTGCAACACGGGGCCTCGACGCTGCCGCCCGACGCGTTCGGCAACTTCCCCAAGTGCGAGGCCATCGAGATCCACCTCGCGACCAATTTCCAGAACATCGTGTTCGACCACCCCAAGCTACCGGCGGACCTGCGGCGCGAGCTGCAGGAGTGGGTGAAGGCGGAGTGCAAGGACGAGTGGAAGAAGGGGGACACGGAGGAGCAGTTCTACTATAAGAGCCGCAAGAAGGCGATCGGCCCGTTCAAGCGCCGCCTGTGGGACCTGCCGGCCGATGTCCGCGCCGCGATCGCCGCCGACTTGGAGAAGACGTTCGCCTTCCTGTTCGAGCAGCTCCGCGTCACGGGCACGCGCGCGATCACCGACCGCTTCGTCAAGCCGCCGGTGCAGTCGCACGCGCAGCCGCGCCCGGTGGCGGTGGCCGCGCCCGATGATCTGGAGGCGGGAGAATGAGCGAGCGGGGCGCGGGGTTCGGGCCCTTCTTGCTGGGCCTCGGTCTGGGCGCGGTGCTCGGGTTCCTGTTCGCGCCCGAGCCGGGCGAGGCGTCCCGCACGAAGCTGTCGCGCAAGCTCCGCGGGTTGCGCGACCTCGCGGCGGAGAAGGCGGGCGAGCTGGGCGGGCTGCTCGATACCGCGGAGGATGAAGAGGATGAGGCGCCCACCGCGCGCGTCGCGATCGAGCGGCGGTTGACCGAGGCGAAGCGCCGGCGCCGCGGGGCCAAGGGGGAGGACGAACCCGTCGCGTGAAGGCCGCGCGCGGCTGGCATCAGTCGGTGACCGGCATCGCCCGGCGGACGTTTGAGGCGGCTTTCGAAGACAATATTCCCTTCCTCGCGAGCGCGCTGTCGTTCGATCTGCTGCTGACCATCATCCCGTTCGTCGCGTTGCTCCTCGCAACCGTCGGATATCTCGTGCAGCACCAAGTCACGACTCAGCAAGTCGAGCTGCACGAGCTGCTCGCCCGGCTGCTCCCCTCCACGGCGGGCGGTGTTCCCGACAAGGCGTTCACGCAGGTGGAGAGCGTGCTCGCGAGCGTGGTCCGCCAGCGGGTCCGGCTGACCGCCGTGGGCCTGCCGCTCTTTCTGTGGTTCTCCACCCGTCTGTTCGGCGGACTCCGCGCCGCGCTCAACGAGGTGTTCGACACCGACGAGCGTCGTTCGTGGCCCGTCGCCAAGCTGCTGGATCTCGCCATGGTGTTGTGCACCGGGGCGCTGTTGGTGCTGGGCGCGCTGGTGGCCACCTGGGAAGCGCGCAACGCGGGCAGCGTGAGCCGCAGCTTCGCGATCGACTGGCTGTGGCGCCTCAGTCTCGAGTTGATCTCTTTTGCGCTCGGCGTCGCGCTGTTCTTCGTCGTCTTCAAACTGCTGCCCAGCCGGCGCATCGTGTGGCGGACCGCGCTCGTGGCGGCCATTTTCTGCTCGCTCGGGTTCGAGGTGGCGAAACGGCTCTACGCGCTGTACGTAACCCGCTTCGCCACCCTCGACCGTGTGGCCTCGGACGCGAACATCGTCGCCCTGTTCCTGTTCCTGCTGTGGGTCTACTACACGGCCTACCTGTTCCTCTTGGGCGGCGAAGTGGCGGAGATGTACGATCTGGTCCGCATGCGGCGGTCGCAGCGGGTGCAACTCGGCTGAAAGGCAGGTTGGGGAGGTTTTGGAGGTTGGAGGAGGTTGGGGGAGGCTGTCACGTCAATAGGGCGACCTCCTCTAACCTCCC
>QHUD01000044.1 GCA_003221085.1 Gemmatimonadota bacterium | reverse complement strand
GCGTACGCGTACGACAACGTCCTGTACATCGTTACGGGGGAGATCTTCCCCGCCGTTGCCGCGCAGAGCTGGGACGATTTCGTGAAGAACCGCATCTTCACGCCGCTCGGCATGTCCGAGTCCGGGACGACCACGGCGTTCTTCACGTCGAGTCGCAACGCCGCCACGCCACACGCCGTCGACGACGGCAAGCTGCAGCCCGTCCCGCTCGATTCGGTCGACAACATCTCCCCCGCCGGCGGCATTGCGTCCAACGTGACCGATCTCGCGCGGTGGCTCGTCTGCCGGCTCGATTCGGGTCGCTACGCGGGCGGGCGTTTGTTCAGCGAGCGCCAGGCTCGCGAGATGTGGTCGGGCCAGACCATCCTGCCGATTCCGGACCCCCCACCACCCCTCGCCGCGCTGCGGGCCAGCTTTGCCGAGTACGCGCTGGGCTGGCGGCTGCGGGATTATCAGGGACGGAAGATCGTGTCACACACCGGCGGGCTCGCCGGCATGTCGTCGCAGATCACGCTCGTCCCGGCCGAAAAGCTCGGCCTGGTGATCCTCACCAACTCGGAGTCCGATCTGATGGCGGCGCTCACCTACCGCCTGCTCGACGACCTGCTCGGCGCACCGCGGCCACGGGCGGACTGGGTAGCGGCGTTCGCTCAGGCCGCACAGATTGCCCGGGCCAGCGCCGACTCGACCCTGAAGGTGGCGCGCGCCGGGCGGGACTCGACGTCGCAGCCTTCCCTGCCGCTTGCCAGGTACGCGGGCCCGTACCGCGACGAGCTGTACGGCGAGGCCAGCGTGGCGCTCGAGAACGGTCGGCTCGTCCTGCGGTTCGGCCGCTCTCCCGCGTTCGTCGGCGACCTCGAGCACTGGCAGTACGACACGTTCATCGCGCGCTGGCGCACGAAGCATCTCGAGGACGCGTATGTGACTTTCGCGCTCACCGCCGACGGCTTCATCGATCGGTTCCAGATGGCGGCCGTGTCTCCGCTGGCCGATTTCAGCTTCGATTACCAGGACCTGCTGTTCCGGCCGGTCGCCACCTCGCGTTAAGATTCGTGTCGCGCAAGGAGGGCGGGTGATCGAACAGTTGCTGCACCAACCCTGGCCGTGGTACGTGACCGGCCCACTGGTGGGGCTCGTCGCCGTGGGTCTCCTCGTGATCGGCAACCGGGACTTCGGCGTCTCGAGCAACCTGCGACATCTCTGTGCCGCGTTCGCTCCCGGAAGGGTCGCGTACTTCCAGTACGACTGGCGGCGCTCGGGTCTCTGGAACCTCGTGTTCATCGGCGGCGTCGTGGCTGGCGGGTTCGTCGGCGGTGTCCTGCTCGCGAACCCCCGACCCGTGGCCATTACCCCCGCCGCTCAGGCGTCGCTCGCGATGCTCGGCATCCGGGACTTCTCGGGGCTCGTGCCGCGGGAGCTGTTCAACTGGCATGTGCTGCTGACGCTGCGGGGCTTCCTCATGATCGTGGGTGGCGGGTTCCTCATCGGGTTCGGGACCGCCTACGGCGGCGGCTGCACGTCGGGCCATGGCATCACGGGGCTCGCCGACCTGCAGCTCCCGTCGCTCATCGCCGTAATCTCGTTCTTCGCGGCTGGGGCCGCGGCGAGCGTCTTCCTGCTACCACTCCTCGTTCCGCGATGACGTCGCAGCAGCGGGGGCCCTTGCTCGGGGCCTATTTCGGTATGGGCGTGTTCTTCGGCATCGTGCTGACCAAGGGCGAGCTGGTCTCGTGGTTCCGCATCGAGGAGGCGCTCCGTTTCACGGGGCTATACCTCTACTTGGTGTTCGCCTCGGCGCTCGCGGTCGCCGCGCCCGGGTTCGCGCTGCTCAAACGTCGCCGGGTGCGCTCCTTCGCCGGTGAGCCGATCGCGATTCCACCCAAGGTGATGGGGCGCGGCGTGCGCTACGTCGCGGGTGGCGCGCTGTTCGGACTCGGTTGGGGAATCGTAGGTGCGTGCCCCGGGCCCCTGTTCGCGCTCGTCGGCGCGGGGGTGGGTGTGATGGTGGCCGTGTGTCTCGCCGCCGTGGCTGGAACATGGACCTACGGCTACCTGCGGCCGCGACTGCCGCATTGAGCCGGAGGCGGCTCGCGGCGGCGGCGGTCGTGCTGATCGCTGCCGCCGTCCTGCGCGGCTACGAGATCCCCCCCGTCCCCACCTGGTTCTACGTCCTGGCCTGGTACCCCACCCTCGTCATCCTCGACGAGGTGGTGGTGCTACTCGGCGGTGAATCTCTACTCGGCCGGCCACGAGAGCTGGCGCTGATGCTGTGGTGGTCGGCGGTGATCTGGTTGTTCTTCGAAGCCATCAACTTTCGGCTGCGGGACTGGTACTACGTCTTCCTTCCAGCGGGCCGGCTCGACCGCTGGCTCGGGATCATCGTGTCGCTCGCGACCGTGGTGCCCGCCGTGCTGCTTCCCGAACGCGTGCTGGACCGGCTGGGCGTGTGGCGCGAGCTCGCCTCCCGCTCCTTCGCCCTCGATGCGAGGCACCTGGAGATCGCCGGCTGGGTCGGCTGGGGACTGCTCGCCGCGGTGCTGGCTTTGCCGCGCTATCTCTACCCGCTCACGTGGGGGGCGGTTTGGCTCATCGCCGAGCCGCTCCTATATCGGCGCGACCCCGAGCACTCGCTGTTCGCGGACATCGCACGGGGGAGCTGGGGACGCATCGCGCGGCTCATGGCCGCGGGGCTCTTCGCCGGGGCGCTGTGGGAATCGTTCAATGCGCTGGCGCGAGGCCGCTGGATCTACACCGTGCCCTTCCTCGAGCACTGGAAGATCTTCGAGATGCCGCTGGTGGGGTTCCTCGGCTTCCCGTTCTTCGCGCTCGAGGTGTGGTCGCTCTATTACCTGGTCGCCCCATTCACGACGCGCCGCACCCTCCTCGCCTCCGCGGCGTTCGTGCTCCTCGTGCTCACCGGAATCGATCATTGGACGGTGAGCTCCACGACGCCGACACTGCGCGATCTGCCGGGTGTGACGAACGGAGTGATCGCGCGCTTGCGGACGGCCGGGTGGGAAAGCGTGTTCGGGGTCGCGCGGAGCCCCGTGGCGGAGCTCGCCTACCGCGCCAACCTGAGCCCGGAGGACGCGCGCCTGGCGCACGAAGCGGCGCGCCTGGTGACGCTGCGCGGCATCGGCACCGCGCACGCCGCTGTGCTCATCGGAGGCGGCGTGGGGAGTGTCGAGGCGCTGGCCGGCGCCGACCCCGACTCGGTGTGGAAGCTGGTACGGGGCGGCGCGCGACCCACGCTCGCGGAAGTGCGCGTGTGGGTGCGCGCCGCCCAGCGACAGGCGCGCCCTACGCTACCGCCGGCTCCGGCACAGTCGCCCACTCTCCCACCAGCTCGTCAACAGTCCTGAGCTGGCGCGCCGGCTCGGTCGCATACCAGGTCTTGAAGTACTCGAGGCCCGCCTGATGCGTCTCGTCGGTGAACGCTTGTAGCGCGTCGGTTACCCACACGAGGTCGTACCCGCGCTGGAAGGCGTCGCCCGACGCGTGCCGCGCGCAGCAGTCGGTGTGCAAGCCCGTGATATAGAGGCGGGTCAGCCCTCGCTCCTCGAGCGCGCGCTCGAACTCCGGATTCAAGAAGGGGCTGTAGGTCTGCTTCCCGAGCACGACGTCGCCCCGCTCGGGCGCGAGCCCGGGGACGATCTCGGCGTTCCACGTGCCGGCCATGGCGTGCGGCGGCCACTTCCGGAGCTCGCTGTCGCCCGGCGTGTGGGCGTCGGTCGCATAGACGACCGTGACGCCGGCGCGCCGCGCCGCGGCGAGCAGCCGGCCCAGGGGGGCGATGATGCGCTGGGCGCGTTGCTGGTAGTCGGGGCCGCCAGCCTCGGCGATCACGCCACCGGGATAGACGAAATCGTTCGCCATGTCGATGACGACCACGGCGCTGTGCTGGAGATCGCTACGCTGCGAAGGCATGGGATGCTCCCATTGTTGTAGGACTGCCACCGGGGGGCCGATTGGGCAACGCCTAGGCCCGGCGGAGATGCCGGACCGCTCCCGGTGCGAGGCGCGGGGCCTGACCGCGCCGCTGGAAATATAACCGCGACAGGGGTCGCCCGGTTCAGCGGCCTCTCTCTCCCGTCACGCCGCTCGCCACTGGTCGCGTCGGGCCGGTGCCCGCACCGGTTCGCGTGATCGCCGTAGCGATCTCGTCAAGATCGGCTGCCGTGAGCGCGAGCGTCGCGGCGCCGATCCAGCCGTCCACTTGGGCCGCCGTGCGGGCGCCGACGATGGCCCCCGTCACCCCCGGCCATGCGAGCGTCCACGCCACCGCGACGGCCGAGACGGTGGTGCCGTGACGCCGCGCGATCGGCTTCAGCGCGTCGCGCAGCGCGAGGTTCCTGCTCAGGGCCGGCTGCTGGAACTGGGGGCTGCGGCGGCGCCAGTCGTCCGGGGCGAGCCCTACGACGCGCGCGACTGTGAAGTTGTCCGTCAGGAGACCTGACTGCATGGGGCTGTAGACGATGACGCCGGTCTCGTGCTCCGCGCACCAGGGAATCTCCCGCTCTGCGGCGTCGCGCCGGATTAGGGAGAACGGCGGCTGCAGCGAATCCACGTGCCGGATCGCCTCGCAGCGCTCGAGGAGCGGCACATCGAAGTTCGACACCCCCGCCGCCCGCACTTTGCCTTCCTCGACGAGCCGCACCATCGTCTGCCAGGAATCCTCCACGGGCGTCCCCGCCTCGTCGGGCCAATGGAACTGATAGAGGTCGATCCGTTGGACGCCGAGTCGGCGGAGCGAGGCCTCGCACTCCTTCCGGATGGACTCCGGCCGAAGTACCCGGCGCGGTTCCGCCATGCGGTTCCGCTCGTCCCACACCAGGCCGCATTTCGTGAACACGAGCGGCCGCTCGCCGGCCGGCAGCTCCCGCAGCAGACGGCCGACCACCTCTTCGGAATGGCCCAGGCCGTAGACCGCGGCGGTATCGATCCAGTTGATGCCCAGCTCGAGTGCGTGCCGCATCGCGGCGAGCGAGTCGGCGTCGTCCTGCGGGCCCCAGCCGAACGACCAGCCGCCGCCGCCGATCGCCCACGCGCCGAAGCCGACGGTGGTGATGTCGAGTCCGCTCGAGCCGAGCGGACGAGTAGGCAACGTCATACCTGCAACTCCAGTGATTCGGGTTAGGGGATCAGCAGCACCTTTCCCGTGGTCTTGCGTGCCTCGAGCAAGCGGTGCGCTTCAGCCGCCTGCGCGAGCGGGAGCTCGCGCTCGATGCGGACCTTCAGCTTGCCGTTCTTGATCCAGCCCAGCACGTCGCCCGCCCGTGCGACCAGCTCGGCGCGTGTCGCGATGTAGTGCACGACGGTGGGCCGGGTGAGGAAGAGCGAACCCTTCTGGTTCAGCACCTGGGGGTCGAACGGCCCCACCGCTCCGCTCGACTGGCCGAACAGCACCATCATCCCGCGGCGGGCAAGGCAATTCAGGCCCTTCTCGAACGTCGTCTTGCCGACGGAGTCGTAGATCACCTGCAATCCGGCTCCGTTCGTCAGACGCTTCACTTCCGCCTCGAAGTCCTGCTCGGTGTACAGGATGACCTCATCGGCGCCGGCCCCTCGTGCCAGCGCGGCTTTCTCGCGCGTCGAGACCGTGCCCAGGACGCGCGCGCCCCGGAGCTTCGCGATCTGACAAAGGAGCAGGCCCGTGCCCCCGGCGGCGGCGTGCACCAGGCAAGCGTCTCCGGGCTTCAACGGATAGGTCGTGGTCGCGAGGTAGTGGGCCGTCAACCCCTGGAGCATCGCCGCGGCGCCTTGCTTGGCGCTCACGCCATCCGGGAGGGTCACGACCCGGTCGGCCGGCACCACTGCGTACTCAGCATACGCCCCGAGGACTGTGGTCCAGGCGACGCGGTCCCCAACTTTGGGCTCGGTGACACCCGGACCGACGGCGGCCGCGGTGCCGGCCGCTTCCTGTCCCAGTGTGAACGGCACCGGGACCTTGTAGTGCCCCGTGCGCTGATATACGTCGATGAAGTTCACGCCGGCGGCCTCGATCTTCACGAGCACCTGGCCGGGGCCCGGCACGGGCTGCTCGACGTCCTCGTAGCGCAGCGCGTCCGGCCCGCCCGGCGCGTGCACGCGAATCGCTTTCATCCGAGTCCCCCTCCCTCCCACGACGGCGAACACCTCACGGAACCGCTCTGTTCCTAGTCCTGTTTACTTGTGCATATGAAAATCTCATTCATTGGACTCGGCAGCATGGGTCTGCCCATGGCGCGGCACCTGTTGCAGGCGGGCCACAAGCTCACGGTCTACAATCGCACGCGTGCCCGTGCGGACCAGCTCAAGCAGTTCAACCCCGTCGTGGCCGAGAGTCCCGCCGCCGCCGGGCGAGACGCCGAGGTGCTGGTTACGATGGTAGCGGACGACGCTGCGCTCGAAGACATGATGCTCGGCCCCCATGGCGCGCTGGCGACGCTGCCCCGCGGAGCGATCCACGTTTCCATGAGCACCATCAGCCCTGCGCTGGCGCGCCGCCTCGCCGAGCGCCACAAGGCCGCCGGTCAAACGTACGTCGCCGCGCCCGTGTTCGGGCGCCCGGAGGCCGCCGAGGCGAAGCAGCTGTGGATCGTGGCCGCCGGGGCTCCAGAGGCGCTCGAACGCTGTCGCCCGGTGCTCGACGCGATGGGCCAGGGAGTGATCGTCACGGGCGACGACCCGCCGCGCGCCAACGTGATCAAGCTGGCGGGAAACTTCCTCCTCGCGGCGGCGATCGAAGCGATGGGCGAGGCATTCGCGCTGGCGCGTAAGTACGGCGTCGCGCCCGCCGAGCTGCTGGACATCGTAAACGGCCGGCTGTTCCGCTCGCCGATCTACGAGAGCTACGGCAAGCTGATCGCCGAAGAGCGCTACGAGCCCGCCGGGTTCAAGCTGAGGTACGGCTTGAAGGATATCCGCCTCGCGCTGGGCGCGGCGGACGAGGTCGCCGCGCCGATGCCACTCGCCAGCCTGATCCGGGACCGCTACCTCTCAGGCGTCGCCCGCGGCTGGGGCGACATCGATTGGGCCGGGCTCGCGCGCGTTGCAGCGGTGGACGCGGGACTGTGACCACACCTTCGAACAGGTGGTCCCGGCCCTACCCGATTGTGCGTGGACACGGACCCGCGCTGCTCGTTACACTGCGCTCATGATCGCTTCCCACATCTCACGAGTCTGCAATCTGTGGACGAACACCAACGCGCGGTGGCTCGACCGCCGGCGTGGGGTTTGGACGTAATCGGCACGAAGCTACCGGTTGGTGCCAACGCCCCCACGCTCGCGGTTCCAGAGCGCGGGGGCGTCGGCTTTCAGGGTGGGGGGAGGAGAGCGGTACCTAACGTTCGAACAGGAGATGCACTGATGCTTCGCTTGACCTCGATTTCGATTCCGCTGTTTGCCGCCGCGATCGGCGTGCTGGGTGTCTGGGCCGGCACCTCAAGCGCGGCTGTAGCGCCGCCGACACTGACGTTCCGCGGCACGTTCACGGGTGTCGCCGCCGACGGCGAGCATTGTACGTGGGAGGGGCCGGTCGAGGGGGCGGCGCGCGGACGCGTCGCCATCGCGCTCCGACAGGTCGAGGAGCCCGTGGCCGCCGCGAACCCGGTCTGGCACGTCGCGGCGCGCTGGACCGTGCGCGACGACCGGGGAGTGCACTCCTTCGCCGCCAACCTCGAAGGGATGGTGGACTGGAAGAGCGGGACGATCCGGCTAGGGGGTCCGGTCACCGACGGCTGGCTCGAGGGCTCGTGGGCCGAGGTGGATGGCCGCATCGTCAACGGAGACCTGACGGGAGGGCTCTCGCTCCGCCCGGCGGGCACACGGCGATGAGTCGAACCCGCCGGACGTGGATCGCGATCGCGGGGCTCCTCGCGACGTGCAGCCTCTTGCCCCCGCGCTCCTACGCTCAGGGACCGGCGGTCGTGGCCGCGGACCAGCCGGAGGGACCTCCCCGCGTCCTCATCCTGTCAGATCAGGCCCGGCGATTTCTCGCGCTGCAGTACCGCGCGTTTCCGACGGAGTTCATGGGGTGCATGATCGGCGTGGTGCGCGGGCGGGCAGTCTTGGTCGAGCGGATCGCGCCAGCCGACGTCGATCCCGCCCAGTCGACGGCGACATGGGTGGTGCCGCGCCAGAGCTGCGAGGATGCCGGATGGAGCGGCACCGTCGGCACAATCCACAGTCATCCTACGGCCCAGAAATGCTGGTATTTCTTCCCCGGCACGAGCGTGCCGAGCGCGGATGGCCAGTCGTTCCTGATGACGCCGTACGCGGTGGACGCCATCCTGTGCGGCGAGCGAATCGTGTGGATCAACCGGACGCTGCATCAGGGGGAGGTGGTGCTCAGCCCCCCGCGATCGCCGGGATGACCGTCACCTCGTCGCCGTCCTGGACGGGGGCCGCGAAGCCCCCGCAGAAGCGCACGTCCTCGTCGTTCAAGTAGAAGTTGACGAAGGGATAGGGTTTGCCCTCCTTGTCTCGGAGCCGGGGCGCGAGCGCGGGGTAGCGCGCGGCCACGTCGGCCACGGCCTCGCCCAGCGTCCGGCCCGACGCCTCGATCGTGCGGGCGCCGCCGGTGTGGGCGGCGAGCACCGATGGCAGATTCAGCGTGATGGCCATGTCCGTTCCTCCTCGACTAGAGTCGTCACTTCCCGCAGCCGCGGCGCGATGACCGGGGCCGCGGGGATCGCTCCCTGCACCGCCTCGACCGTCTTCAAGCCGTGGCCCGTGATGCAGAGCACCACTTCGTCCTGGGGTTGAAACCGCCCCGCGCGTGCCAGGGCGACCGCGCCCGCGGCGGTGACACCGCCCGCCGTCTCGGCGAACACACCCGTGTCCTCCGCCAGAAAGCGGATCCCCTCGACCAACTCCGGATCGCTCACCGCTGCAGCCCAGCCGCCGGTCTCCCGCATGGCCCGCGCGGCAAACACGCCGTCCGCGGGATTGCCGATCGCGAGCGAGCGGCAGATCGTCTTCGGGACCTCGGGCTCGATCGCGTCGCCCCCGCGCTCCACCAGGCGCACGATTGGGGCGCACCCCGCCGCCTGCGTGCCGTACAACCGCGGCGCCTGCCCGCGAACCAGCCCTGCATCGAGAAACTCTCCGAACCCCTTCTTTAGCTTGCTCAGGAGCGATCCGCCGGCCATGGGCGCGACGACGGCCGTCGGCAGCCGCCAGCCCAGCTGCTCGGCGATCTCGTAGGCGACGGTCTTCGACCCTTCGCCGTAGTAGCTCCGCAGATTGACGTTCGCGATCCCCCAGCCGAAGCGGTCCGCCACCTGGGCGCACAGCCGGTTCACATCGTCGTACGTGCCGCGCACTCGTACGAGGCGTGCGCCGTACACGCTGGTACCGATCACCTTCCCGGCCTCGAGCTCGTCGGGGACGAAGATCCACGCCTTGAGCCCGGCTCGCGCCGCGTGCGCCGCGACCGCGTTCGCGAGGTTGCCCGTGGACGCGCAGCCGATGGTATCGAGCCCGAAGGCGGCGGCCGCGTTGATCGCGGCCGCTACGACGCGGTCCTTGAAGGACAGCGACGGATGCGACACGGTATCGTTCTTCACCCACACGCGCGCTACGCCGAAGCGCCGCGCGAGCGCCGGAGCGTCCACCAGCGGCGTGAACCCGGTGTCGAGCGACCACATCGGATCGCCGTCGAAGGGCAGCCACTCCTTGTAGCGCCAGAGAGAAGGTGCCCGGGCGGCGATGGTATCGCGGTCGGGGAGCGGCCGCCCCGCCTCGTACACGGGGTCGAGGGGGCCGAGACATTCCTCGCAGATCGCAATCGGGGCCGCGGCGTGCTCGGCACCGCAGCTGCGGCAGCGGAGCGGCCGGGCGGTGAGCGGCGGGGAAGCGATGGTAGCCGGCATCTTGAGCCTCAACAAAAAAACCCGGGCAACAACTGCCGCGGGCGGTCGCTTTTTAGCACCTTGTTTAACGTGGCGGCAATACGCGGCAAAGCACCACGACTATTTCGATTGTCGCTCTTAAGTTAGCCCCGCGGCCGCCGGCGTCAAGGCGCCGACAAACCGGCTCAGCGCGCCGAGCGCCCGCTCGAGCTCCACCGGCTCCGTGGCGTAGCACAGCCGCAGGTGCCCCTCCCCGCCCGGCCCGAACGCCGTTCCCGCCAGCACCGCGACGTGCTGCTCGGCGAGCAGCCGCTCAGCGAACGACTTGCACGTAAGCCCCGTGCGCTCGAGCACACCGCTCAAGTCCGGGAAGCAGTAAAAGGCGCCCGCGGGCGACGCGCAGGTGATGCCCTCGATCGCGTTCAGGCCGCGTACGAGCAGATCGCGCTTCGCGCGGAGTCCAGCCACCATGCGAGTGACCGCATCCTGCGGACCCGTGAGTGCCGCGATCCCCGCATACTGCACGAACGTCGCCGTGCAGGAGACATTGTTGATGACGAGCGTGGTCATCGCGTCGGTGAGCGAGGCGGGCATCACGCCGTAGCCCAGGCGCCAGCCCGTCATCGAGTACCCTTTCGAAAAGCCGTCCACGATCACCGTGCGGTCCGACATCCCGGGGAGCGCGGCGATCGAGTCGCGG
Source organism: Gemmatimonadota bacterium (assembly GCA_003221085.1). Taxonomy (GTDB): domain Bacteria; phylum Gemmatimonadota; class Gemmatimonadetes; order Gemmatimonadales; family GWC2-71-9; genus AG41. The sequence goes on along the minus strand of QHUD01000044.1, from coordinate 1,508 downwards.
CGCCCGTCGTAGCGGATCTGCCCGTACACCTCGTCGGAGATCACCCACAGATCGTGGCGCTGTGCCAGCGCCGCGAGGGCCGTGAGGTCGTGCGTCGTCGCCACGCCGCCGGTGGGGTTGTGCGGCAGGTTGAGAATGAGCACGCGGGTGCGGGGGGTGACCCGCTCCGCGATCGCGTCCACGTGCGGCGCGAACTCCCGCGTCTCGTCCAACGGGTAGTAGACCGGCCGGCCACCGGCGAAGCGGACGACGGACTCGTAGATCGGGAACCCCGGGTCGGGACAGAGTACCTCGTCCCCGGGCCCGATCAGCGAGAGCGCCGTGCAGAAGAGCGCCGGCTTCGCCCCGGGCGTGACCACCACGTTCTCGGCCGTGGCGCGCACCCCGCGCGCCGCCAGCGAGCGTGCGATGGCGTCGCGCAGCTCGGGCACGCCTGCCGCGAGCGCATATCGGGTGAGGCCGTCACGCAGGGCGCGGACGCCCGCCTCCACCACGTGAGGCGGCGTCGGCATGTCCGGCTCGCCGATCTCCAGGTGTACGACCTTGTGCCCCGAGGCCTCGAGGCGCCTCGCCGCGGCGAGGACCACGTACGCCTGTTCCGTACCGAGTGTGTCGAGCCGCGCCGCCGTATGCATAGATGATCCTGTCGGTGATAACGAAACCCCGGGGCGAGCCCCCCGGGGTCGGGCACTGCTCCGCAATTTACGCACGCGCCTGCTCCTCTGCCCTACCCAATCGGGGGGCGGGGGGCGGGGAGCGGGGAGCGGGGAGCCTACTTGGCGCGCTCCAAATAGGCGCCTTCGCGAGGGTCCACCCGCACTTTCTCACCCTCGGAGATGAACTCGGGCACCTGAATCGTCACCCCGTTCGAGAGCTTGGCGGGCTTGGTGCTCGCCGTTTTCGTGGCCCCGCGCATGACGGGAGAGGTCTGTACGATGGTGAGCTCCACCACCGAGGGCAGCTCGATGCCCACGGGTCGACCGTTCAGCCACTCCACCTGGATGTGCATCTCCGGTTGCAGCCAGTCGGCCTGATCTCCCACGGCTTCGGCGTCGAGCGTGTGCTGCTCGTACGTCGTCGTGTCCATCACGTGCACGCCACCCTGATCGCGGTACAAGACCTGGAACTCCTTCGTCTCGAGCGGCGCCTCGTCCACGAAATCGGTAGCGGCAAGGCGCGTGTCGAAGGTGTTCCCCGTGACCAGGTTCCGGAACCGTACCTGAACGAACGCCCGCAGGTTGCCGGGCGTGCGGTGGGTGAAGTCCATCACGCGGCACGGCTGCCCGTCGATCATGAGGACGTGGCCGCGGCGAATGTCGGTTGCCTTCATGCAGAACACTCTCTGGAGAGGCGGGAAGATAAGCCGGATGGGGGCGGAATCAACGGGGCGCCGACGACTGCCCCAGCGACAGTGGCTCCGTCAGGTACCCTACCCGCTCTCGCTGCCACCACGCGCCGCTCGCGGCATGCTCGGTCGGCGTGCTGAAGCGGTACCGGTAATACACGAG
>QHUD01000043.1 GCA_003221085.1 Gemmatimonadota bacterium | reverse complement strand
TCGGCACCCTGCTCCAGCTGCTGCTGCCGGGGGCCGCTGCGTGGGCGGACGCCCGCCTCGACGCCGCCGGCGCCCATGCCACGGCGCACATCGAGTCCCATACCGCCAAGAGCTGCGCGCGTATCCACGCGCCCGACTGCGCAGTCTGTCATTTCCTAACCGCTCCGGCTGTGACGGGCCGGGCCATGGCGGTCCGCCTCGACGTCGCCGCCCGCCAGGCGCCCCTGCCAATCGCCCCGGCGGGCACCGCACACGCGCTCGCTCCACCCCACCCGCAACCCCGAGCGCCTCCCGTCCTCTCCTAGCGACGCCGCACACTGCGCGCGTCGCCCCGCACGTGAAGCCGATCCACTCGTCGTCCCGTCACGTGGGATGGCGCCGGATCAAGTGTCACTCACTCACGTCTACGGAGAGCGCATGCACTCGAAGGTCCTATATCCAACGCTGATGGTGGCGTGGCTCGTCGCCACCGGATTCACGACTCCTCCCCCGGTCGACGGCGACGTCGGCGGCTCGGTGGCCGACAGCGCGACGGGCACACCGTTGCCCGGCGGTGAAGTGCGTGTCGTACGCGGCGGAAGCACCATCGCCATCGCGACCACCGACGCCTTCGGCCGCTACGTGATCCACAACGTGCCCACCGGATCGTACAGCATCGAGGTTCGTTACCTGGGGTACCGCTCCGAGACGCGGAATGTCGCGGTCGGGGCTACGGACGCCCTCGCTCGCGCCGATTTCCGCTTGGTCTCCCTGCCCATCAATCTGTCGGCGGTGGAGGTGACCTCCGCGGTGCCACTCGCGGTCGACACGCGGACCGGCGACCAGATTTTCAAACAGAACGACTATCACGGGTCGCCGACCAACACCACGTCGCAGATCCTGCAGCAGTCGATCGTGGGCGCGGCACGCGCTCCCACCGGAGAAGTCCACATCCGGGGGCAGCACGCCGAATACACCTACTACGTGGACGGCGTCCCCGTCCCGTCCGGGATCTCGGGGAGCCTGAACGAGCTGTTCGACCCGCAGGTGGTCAACCAGATCGACTTCCAGACGGGTGGGTGGGACGCCGAGTACGGCAACAAGAACGCCGCCGTGGTCAACGTCACGACGCGCATTCCCTCGGGCGGCTTCCACCTCGACGCCTCGAGCTACGGTGGGTCGTTCGGCACGAACGGCCAGGGATTGAACGCGAGCACCAACGCCGGGAAGTGGGGGTTCTTCTTCTCCGGCGCCCGCCAGGCGACCGACATGCGGCGCGAGCCGCTCGTGTTCGACTCGGTCCGCAACAAGGTCGAGAACTTCCACAACGACGGCACCGATCTCTTTGGTTTCGCCAAGGTGCAGTATGTCCCATCCGATCGGGACGTCCTGAACCTCGACCTCGACCGCTCCCGTACGCGCTTCGCCGTACCGTTCGACTCGGCCAACGGGATCATCGACGATCACCAGCAGGACGTGAACGGGTTCGTCAACCTCGGGTGGCGCCACCGGTTCGCCGAAAGCACGTCGGGGAACGGTGCGTCGTCGGAGCTGTTGAACCACTACATCATCTCGGAAGACCGGAATTTCCGTACGGTCGGCGTCAAGCTGGACTACACGCTGCAGCCGCATCACGGGCTCGAATTCAAGACCGGCGTGCTCGCGTCGTACACCAGCGGGCACGAGGACTTCTCGTCGGTCACCAACTCGGGCGGACCCGGGCCCGCGTCGAACTCCGGTCTCAAGGGAAGTGACGTCGGCCTGTACGCCCAAACCGCGCTTGCGCCGTCGGACCACTGGGACCTCCGCATGGGCGTGCGGTTCGACAATCATGACGCACCGTTCGCGGGCAGCCGCAACCAGGTGAGTCCCCGGGCGAAGCTGAGTTTCTTCCCCGATCCCGCCAACACTTTCTGGGTGTACTACGGTCGGCTGTTCCTGCCCACGAACGTGGAAGACCTCCGTGCCATTACCAGCACGGCCCAGGGCGGCGTTGCGGCGGAGCCCACCATTCCGGAGCGCGACAACTTCTACGAGGTGGGGTACGTTCACCGCTTTCCAGTCGGTGTAGTTACCAAACTCTCGGCGTACCACAAGCGGAGCAGCCCGGGCATCGACGACGCGACCATTCCCGGTACCGCGATTTTGACCTCGGTGAACATCGGACAGGTTCGGATTACGGGAGTCGAAGCCGTCGTCGAGGTCCGACCGACGGGGCCGGTCTCAGGATACGTGAATCTCGCCCTGAACCACGCCTATGGCTTCAAAGGAATCAGCGGCGGCTTCTTCCCGGCCGACACGACGTCGGCGCCGTTCGATCTTGACCACGACCAAAGGTTGTCAGGTGTCGCCAGCATCGTCTATTCCGCGCGCGGCTTTTATCTGTCCGCGACCGGCACGTACGGGAGCGGCCTCACGAACGGCAACGGTCCCGATTCGACGTACGGAACGGGATTGTTCGACTTCAACAAGTCGATCAAGGTCGATCCCAGTTTCATTTTGGGCGCCAGCGCCGGATACGCCTTCGCCGTGGGCGGCGCGGTATTCCGGCCGCAGATCTATGTCGAGAACGTGCTCGACCACAAGTACGCGCTCAAAGGTCCGTTCTTCAGCGGCGCAGCGCTGGGGCGGCCCCGGAGCGTGCAGGTGCGGGTGAACATCGGAGCTTGAGCCACGTCTTGGTATGCCGGCGCGGAGGCGCGTGTTATGAAGCGTTCGAGTGCAGTCCAGCTCGTGCTGTGGTCGCTCGCGGCAACGGCCGGTTATAGCGGCGACGCCGCGGGGCCGAGTATACCCGCGTGCAGCTCCGCGCTGGCATCTCAGGTGGTCCTCGCGGTCGGGGCGTATACGTCGATCGATACCTGCTCGACTTCAGCCTTCAAGACCGTGGGGGCGCGGGTCCAGAGCCTGGGGGCCCACATCGCCGTCTACGTGGACACGCTCGCGCCCGCGAACGGGCTCACCACCGCGGATTTTGACACGCTCCGGACCGTGTTCGACAGTCGGCTCTACCCGCTCGACACGACGGCATTCGGCCGGGAACCCGATGTCGACTCGAACGGTGTCGTGATCGTCCTGATGACCGGGGTGGTGAACGGGCTCGTGACCAAAACCCAATGCAACACCACCGGGTTCGTCGCGGGCTTCTTTTTTCCCGCGGACCTCGATCCCACCGTCCGGGCACAGTACAACAACGGAGAAGTCTTCTATTCCATCGTGGCGGACCCCACCGGAACCCTCAGCTGCGCGCATAGCGCAGCGGAGGTGAAACGCTCGACGCCGGTGACGTTCACGCACGAGTTTCAACACATGATCAACTTCACCCAACACGTGCTGGTCCGGAGCGGGAGCACCGAAGACGGCTGGCTGGACGAGGGCCTGTCGAAGTACGCCGAGGAGCTGGCGGGACGGAGCTACCTTCCGACCGATTCAGTGTCTTTCAGCCAGTACGCGTTCAACACCGTGTACGACGCGTACCAATACCTTACGGCGCCGGGGTCGAACGCGCTCCTGATTCCCCTCGACAACGGTACGCTGGCGGAGATCGGGGCGAGCTGGCTGTTCGTGCGGTATGCGGTGGACCAGCACGGTGATTCGTTGCCGCGGAAGCTCGTGCAGAGCCCGCTCACGGGCGCGTCCAACGTGGCCGCTCAGACGGGTCAGCCGTTCGATGCGGTGGTGACGCGCTGGGCATTGGCCAACTGGGTATCGGACCTCCCCGGCTTCGCGGCGTCGCCGGAGCTCATGTACAAGTCGTGGCATTTTCGCCGGACGTTCGCGTCGCTCAACTCTCAGGATCCCGCGGACTTCCCGCGCCCCTTCCCGCTCGTGCCGACGGCCGGCGCGGGGAGCTCAGTGAACCTGGCGGGAACGTTGCAAGCAGGCTCAGGCGTGTATCACCGGGCCTTGCAGGGACCGAGCGGCCCGGCGTTCACGCTCTTCTACAGCCAGGATGGGACCACCGCGCTGCCCAGCCTGATCGTGGGGCGGCTCGGGGTAATTCGGCTCCGCTGACCCGCCGCGCTTGACATGACCGTCCCCGCGGGATAGCATAAGTCCTTCACAAAAAAGGACTTGTGTCATCGATGTCGATCGCTCGCCAGGAGGCCCTGGATTACCACTCGCAGGGTCGCCCTGGGAAGATCCAGGTCTCGCCGACCAAGCCCTTCAAGAACCAGCGCGACCTCTCCCTCGCCTACACGCCGGGCGTCGCGGAGCCGTGTCGCGAGATCGCCGCCCGGCCCGGGGAGGCCTACACCTACACCGCGAAGGGGAACCTCGTGGCGGTGGTCACCAACGGGACCGCGGTGCTCGGCCTGGGCAATATCGGTCCGCTCGCGGGCAAGCCGGTGATGGAGGGCAAGGGTATCCTCTTCAAGGCGTTCGCTGACATCGACGTCTTCGACCTCGAAGTCGCGTCGGAAGACCCGGAGGACATGATCCGATTCTGTCGCCTGCTCGAGCCGACGGTGGGTGGCATCAACCTCGAAGACATCCGTTCTCCCGACTGTTTCTACATCGAAAAGACGCTGCGCGAGACCCTCTCCATTCCGGTCTTCCACGACGACCAGCACGGCACGGCGATCATCACGGGCGCGGCGCTGCTCAACGCGCTGGAGGTGGTGAAGAAGGAGATCGGGAGCGTCAAGGTGGTGTTCGCGGGCGCGGGCGCCGCGGCGATCGCCACCGCGGAGCACTACGTCCGGCTGGGTGTGCCCCGCGAGCACATCACGCTGTGTGACCAGAAGGGGGTGGTGCACGTCGACCGCAGCGACGTGGACGAGTACCGGCGCCGGTTTGCCGTCCGGGGGAAGGCGCGGACTCTGGCGGACGCTTTGAAGGACGCGGACGTATTCGTGGGACTGTCGGTGGGTGGCATCGTCACGGGGGAGATGCTCCAGGGGATGGCCCACCGTCCGATCGTGTTCGCGCTGGCCAATCCCAATCCGGAGATCACGCCGGAAGAGGCCCGCCAGGCGCGCAATGACGCGATCATCGCCACGGGCCGATCGGACTATCCCAATCAGGTGAATAACGTGCTGGGCTTCCCGTTCATTTTTCGCGGCGCGCTGGACGTGCGCGCCAAGAAGATCAACGAGGAAATGGAGATGGCGGCCACGCGGGCCCTGGCCGCGCTCGCCAAGGAAGAAGTGCCCGATTCGGTCATGCGGGCCTACGGACTCGAGCGCCTCCGCTTCGGTGCCGACTACCTCATCCCCAAGCCGTTCGACCCGCGCGTGCTCCTGTGGGTCGCGCCGGCGGTGGCATGGGCGGCCGTGGGCTCGGGGGTCGCGGGACGGGTGATTGACGTGGACGAATACCGCGCCGAGCTGGACGCCCGGCTGGGGCGGGCGCGGGAGGTCATGCGCGGTCTATCGAGTCGTGCCCAGACGGCGGCACAACGCATCGTGTTTCCCGAGGGCGACGACCCCCGCATCATCAAGGCCGCCCGCATTCTCGCGGATGACGGCGTGGCGGAGCCGACCTTGCTCGGCGACCCGGACGCGATCCGCCGCGAAGCGGATGACGCCGGCGTGACGCTCGAGGACATCACCCTGGCCAATCCGCGGGGGAGCGTCCACCTCGAGACGTTCGCCCAGGAGCTGTGGGAGCGCCGGCGCCGCAAGGGCATCACGCTGCGCGAGGCGCGCAACCGGGTGGTCGACCCGCTGTACCACGCGCTCCTCATGCTCCACGCCGGCCAGGCCGACGCCGTCGTGGTGGGCGTCGACATGTACTATCCCGACGCGATGCGCCCGGCGCTCGAGGTGATCGGCGCCGAGCCCGGGCGGCGGCACGTGAGCGGCATCTACATGGTCGTGCTGCCGCAGCAGACGTTCTTCTTCGCCGACTGCACCGTGAACATCGACCCGGACGCGGAGACGCTCGCGGAGATCGCGTCCGCGGCGGCCCAGTTCGTCGGACGCCTGGGGATCGAGCCGCGGGTGGCGCTCCTGTCGTTCTCGAACTTCGGCTCCGTGCGCCACCCCACGACCGAAAAGGTGCAACGCGCGGTGGCGCTGCTCCACGAGCGCGAGCCTACGCTGCAGGCGGACGGCGAGATGCAGGCCGATACCGCCGTCGTGGAGCGGATCTTGACCAAGACCTATCCGTTCTCCAAGCTGCGGGGACCGGCAAATGTGCTCATTTTCCCGAGTCTCGATGCGGCGAACATCAGCTACCAGCTGCTCAGCCGGGTCGGCGGCGCGGACGCTATCGGCCCGATTCTGGTGGGGATGGCACAACCCGTGCATGTACTGCAGCGCGGCTCCGACGTGAACGATATCGTGAACATGGCCGTAATCGCCGTTGTAGACGCACAGGAGCACGGGCGGCGTCTACGCGCCTGACCCCTTCATCGGAATCGACCGGATGACCGCGCACGCCACCCGCCCCGCCGAACGGCGACAGGCCTCCGCTCTGGAGGCCGCGGGACTTACGCCGCAGCGCACCGAGGGCGGGGCGTTCTGCGCGGTCACCGCTCCGCACACGGGGCGCAGCCCCAATGACAAGTTCATCGTGCGCGATCCCTCCTCGGCCGGTGACATCCACTGGAACCGGCTGAACCAGCCGCTCGAGCCCGAGCCTTTCGAGCGACTCAAGGCGCTGGCGCTCACGCACCTTTCCGGGCTGGAGCTGTTCGTGCGCGACCTGTTCGCCGGCGCCGACGCGGAGCACCGGTTCGGCATCCGGTTCGTAACGCCCAACGCGTGGCACGCCCTGTTCGTCCACAACATGTTCCTGCGGCCGTCCCCCGCCGACCTCGCTTCCTTCTCTCCCGCCTGGACCGTGCTCCACGCCCCGGAGCTCCAGGCCGATCCCGCCGTCCACGGCACTCGATCGGGGACGTTCGTGGTCATCCATTTCGGGCAGCGGACGATCCTGATCGGCGGCACGCGCTACGCGGGTGAGCTGAAGAAGTCGGTGTTTACGATCCTCAACTACGTTCTGCCGAAGCGCGGCGTCCTGTCCATGCACTGCTCCGCCAATCTGGGCCGGGCGGGTGACGTCGCGTTGTTCTTCGGCCTGTCGGGAACCGGCAAGACGACGCTCTCCGCTGATCCCGAACGGGCCCTCATCGGCGACGACGAGCACGGCTGGTCGGACCAGGGGATCTTCAACTTCGAGGGTGGCTGCTACGCGAAGGTCATCCGACTGTCGCGCGAGGGCGAGCCCGAGATCTTCGCGACCACCCGCATGTTCGGCACCGTACTCGAGAACGTGGTGGTGGACCCCGAGACCCGCGCGATCGACCTCGACTCGGACCAGATCACCGAGAACACGCGCGCGTCGTACCCCATTCATTACATCGCGAACCACGTCCCGGGCGGCGCAGGCGGGCACCCCTCGCACATCCTGTTCCTCACCTGCGACGCGTACGGGGTCATGCCCCCGATCGCGCGCCTCTCCCCGGCGCAGGCGATGTACCACTTCCTGTCCGGGTACACGGCCAAGGTCGCCGGCACCGAGCGCGGCGTGACCGAGCCCAAGGCCACATTCTCAACCTGCTTCGGCGCTCCATTCCTGCCGCTCAGCCCCAACGTGTACTCGTCGCTGCTCGGCGAGAAGATCGCCACGCGCGGCGTGCAGTGCTGGCTCGTCAACACCGGGTGGACCGGTGGACCCTACCGCGTGGGCCAGCGAATCCGGCTGGGCCTCACGCGCGCCATGGTGCGCGCCGCGCTCGCCGGGAAACTCGACCGCATCCCCACCACCCCCGACCCCGTGTTCGGAGTCGAAGTGCCGCTGCAGGTGCCGGGCGTGCCGGAGGGCCTGCTCCTGCCCCGGGGCACCTGGAGCGACGGCCTGGCCTACGATGCGCAGGCCGCGCGCCTCGCGCAGATGTTCCGGGACAACTTCGCCCAGTTCCAGGGTCAGGTGCACGCCGCGGTCGGAGACGCAGGGCCGACGCGTTGACCCGGTTCGAGGTCGTCCGCGACCCGCTCTGGGAGAACATCCGGCTCGATCCCGAAGCGTTGGCCGTGGTCGACACCCCCGCCGTCCAGCGGCTCCGCTACGTGCGCCAGCTGGGACACGCGTTCCTCGTCTATCCGGGCGCCACGCACAGCCGCTTCGAGCACGCGCTGGGTGCCTACCATCTCGCGCGCCGCGCGTTGTCGCAGCTCGAAGACGCCGGCGACGTCCGGCTCGACGCCGCCGACCGCATCCGACTGAAGCTCGCCGCCCTGCTACACGACATCGGGCACTATCCCTTCTCCCACTCGCTCGAGGAAGCCGGCCTGCCGCACCACGAAGAGCTGGCGGCGCGGCATCTGGCCGACGGCGAGCTGGCGGGGCGTCTGGCAGAGGTGGGCGCTCCGGCACACGCACTGCTCCCGCTGATCCAGTGCCGGGCACGCGAGCCCCTGGGCGGTCTGGTGTCGGGCTCGGTCGACGTGGACAAGCTCGACTATCTGTCCCGCGATGCCTGGATGTGCGGCGTGCCCTACGGGGTGATCGACGTAGATCGGCTGCTCACGTCGTTGACCGTGGCCCCCGCGCGGGACGGGCATCCGACGCTCGCGCTCCACGAGAAGGGCCTCGCGGCCCTCGAGTCGCTGCTGTTCGCCAAGTATCAGATGTATCGCAACGTGTACTGGCACCACGCCGTGCGCAGCGCCACGTCGATGTTCAAGCGCCTGGTGCGACGCGCGATCGCGGCCGGTCGCATCCGACCCGACGCCGTCGCGGTCGCCACCGACGACGGGCTGATCCACGAGCTGCTGCAACAGGACGCGACCGGCCTCGCTCGCCGGCTCCGCGAGCGCCGCCTGGCGAAGCGGGCGCTTGACCTCCCGGCTACGGAGCTGCCAGCCGACACGCCCTCATGGCCGTCGGACGATCCGGAGCTGCTGGAGCGAGTGGAAGACCGGCTCGCCCGCGATGTCGGCCTCGCCCCAGGGGAGCTGTTCCTCGACTTCCCCGCCAAGGCCGCGATGCTGGCGCTCGACCTGCCGCTCGTGAAGCGCGACGGCACGGTGATACAGCTCGGAGGCGCCGAAGCGGCGGCCCATCTCGGCATCCCGCGGGTCGCGGCCGAGCTGTACCGCTCGGCGCGGCGGCTGCGGGTGTTCGTGCTGGGGGAAGCGCGGGTGGACGCGCGGCGGATCGTGGAGGTGGTGATGATGCCGCGGGAGGCGGTAATACGACTGGCGAGTGGTGAGCGGTGAGACCTCTTACCGCTTACCGCCGTTCACGGCTCACCTCGGTCTCGCGCCTGGCTGCGTGACCTGAGTGGCGTCGCTCACCGCCGCGTCGACTGAATCGATCCGGACGATGATCGCCGTGATGTTGTCGAGCCCGCCGTGACGGTTAGCCTCGGTGATCAGATCGTCCACCTGCTCCTGCGGCATACGGTTTCCCGCGAGGAGCTCCGCCAGTTGGGGATCCTCGAGCATCCCCGTCAGTCCGTCCGAGGCGAGGAGGAACAGATCGCGCGGCTTCACCGTGCCGAGGTAAACGTCCGGCATCACGTCGCTATTCGCGCCCACGCAGCGCGTGATCACGTTCGAATACGGGTGAGAGCGCGCCTGCTCGGGGGTGAGGTACCCCGCGTCGACTTGCTCCTGGACGTACGAGTGATCCTTGGTGAGCTGCATCAGCTTCTGGTCACGATAGAGGTACGCACGGCTGTCCCCCACCTGCCCGATCAAGAAACGCGTGTCGTACAGCACGAGGGACGTGACCGTGGTTCCCATGCCGCGCTTGTCGTGCTCGGTGAGCGTGCGCTGGAATATCGCCCCGTTCGCGCCGCGGATCGCCGTGCGCATCCGGTCCGCCACTTGGTCGTCGGTCAAACTCTTCAGGGACCCGAGCTCCCGCGCCACGAAGCGCACCGCCATCTCGCTCGCCACCTCACCGGCGGCGTGCCCGCCCATGCCGTCCGCCACCACAAAGATCCCGCGGTCGGGGACCATAAGGAAGTTGTCCTCATTCCCCGACCGGATGATGCCGACGTCGCTGCGACCGGCACAGGTGATATGCACGGGGTGCCGTTACGCCAGCAACCGGTGAAGGAGGGCGACGAGCGCGCCACCACCGACCACCAGCACCGCCGCGCTGCCGCCGCAGCCCTTGCCCTTCTTGGGCGGTGGCTGCTGGGCCGCCGGCCGCTTGGGGGCGGGCCGCGGGCCGGGGCGTGACGGCACGGGCGGCTGCGGCCTCAGCGGCGGCGCCGCCTTTGCCCCCCGCGCTGGCGGCGCTGCGGGTGCGGGAGCGGGCGCGGGGGCGGGGGCGGGGGTGGGGGTGGGGCGGCTTGGGGGAGGCAGGGGCGGCACACGGGAGGAGGCCGGCGATGGAGGAACGTTCGGAGCCACGGAGTGGGGCGTCCTCAGCATCTGAGTGCCCCCACCCTTCGCGACGCCCACCGTGTCATCGCTCGGCTCGAACACGAGCTGCACGTCCCCAAACTGCACCGACGCGCCCGGAGCAAGCGGGGCCTCGCCCTGCACGCGGTCCCCATCCACGAATGTGCCGTTGGTGGAATCGAGGTCCGTGAGCACCCAGACCCCCTCCCGGCGCTGCAGTTTGGCGTGGCTCGTCGAAACGGACGGATCGGGTACGACGAGGTCGTTGTAATCGGCCCGCCCGATGTTCACCACCGGCGTCTTCACCGACAGGCGCTGACCGGCGAGCCCGCCGCTTCGCACGAGGAAGCTCGCGAACTGGCCGCCCCCCCCCGCCCCCCCGGCCGGTCGGGGGGAGGCCGGCACGAAGGCCTCGAGGCCGTGCACGGTGTGTCTCAACCGATCCGATGCGCCCGGCGTGGCTGGGGGCACGCCCTGCGGCGGGCTAGCGGACGGCCCGGGAGGAGGGGGAGAGGGAGGGACGGGAGCCGCGGCAGCAGACGCGGCGTCCGCGTAGAAGCGAAACTGCTCGTCGCCCAGCCGGATCACGTCGGCCCGGGCGAGGATCCGTTGCCCCTCCACCCGCTCTTCGTTCACGAACGTCCCATTCGTGCTCGCGTCGACCACCACGTAGCCCTTCGGAGTCTGCACAATCTCGGCGTGCCGGCGTGAAACGTCCTTCCCCGCCACGACTACATCGGACCCCGCCTCGCGGCCGAACACCAGCGACGCCCCGGTGATCACGTACTCACGGCCGTCCGTGAGGCTCACGACCCGGCCGCCGGTGGCGCCGACAGCGGCCGGTTTCACGGCCGGTTTAGCGGGTCCAGCGGCCGTCGCGGGCGTGAATGCCTTCACGTACTGGGTGCTGCCCGAGCGCCGCTCGTCCACGAACGTGAGCTCCTGCCCTCCGACCTCGACCTTGTCTCCGTGCAGCAGCGGCGTGGGCTCGGCGCCGAGGCGTACGCCGTTAATGAGGACCTCGGCGGCGGGGGATGCTTTCCGAATGATGACCTGGCCGTCGGCCTGTCCCTGAAGCAGGGCGTGCCGCGGCAGCACGGCGGCCCCCGTGAGGGAGATCGCGCAGCCTGCATCGCTGCCGAGCGCCACCTCGCCCACCGGAATGGTGAACTTCTTGCCGCCGAGTTCGAGCAACGCCATCAGGGAGAGTCCCTTGAGCCGGAAAAGACAGCGCCGGAAGTTACGCCCGACGGCGTAACCGCGCAAGGCAACACGCTTTACGCGATGTTCACCGCTTCCTCCCGCCCCACCAGACCGCGCCGCAACCAGTACCAGAACAGCAGCGATCCGGCGATCACCGTCGCGTAGCTGTTGATGAAACGCCAGATGAGCGCATACAGCGGCAGCTGCGCGGGTCCGACATAGATCTGCATGACCGCCGCGGAGAGAAACTCGGCCAGGCCGGCCGACCCGGGCGTCGGTGCGAAATAGAGGAGGAAGGTGATGAACGTCTGGAGGAGCAGGATGTCGACGAAGTTGGCGGGAATGCCGAGCGCGCGCAGCGCGACGTATCCCGCGAGCAGCTTATTGGCATGTGATGGGGCCGACAGCAGCACGGCCCAGAACAACGCCAGCCAGCCCTTCGGGTTGCCGAACGCAACCATGCATTCGTGCGCGCGGTCGATCCCCTCGCGCAGGTGCTCGATGCGCGCGGCGATGCGGTGGCTCCGGCGCTCGAGCCGGCCGGCGAGCCAGTGCACGGCGTCGCGCAGCCAGGCCGGGAATACCATGGCGATCAGCATGACGACGCCCAAGATTCCGAAGATCGTGAGGCTGGTGCGAAACAGCCCGTAGTACGTGATCCCGAGGATGATGTCGTGCTGTTCGAGGGACTTGCCGGCGCCGAGGGAGATGGCGAGCGGTCCGGCGACGGCGAAGAACACCACGGTGGCGACGAACGTCATGAACGTGGACGTCATCGCTTCGGGGAGACGTACTCCGGCGCGGCGCATCACCCACATCATCGTGGGCCCCGCGCCGGACTGGAACGGCGTCAGGTAGGCCGCCCAGGCGCTCATGCCCCCGGCAATGATCATGTCTTTCAACCGGACGCCCGGGTGGACGTGGCGCGCGACGACCCACAACCGCGTCCCTCCCCCGACCCAGTCCATCGAGGCGAGGCCCAGGCCTACCACCATCCACCCCCAGTGGAGGTGCAGCAGCGCGCGCCCGACTCCCTGGACGTTCTCGCCATACACAGCGAGGACGACGAGAACACCAGCCAGGGAGATGACGGCGAAGAGCTCGAGCCCGCGGCGCAGTAAGCGTGGCGTGAGGGCGATGGTCATTGGGGGGCGAAAGTACAGGTGCCGGGGGTCAGGTGCCAGGTGTCAGCGACCCACGACCCTTCCCTAACACCCGACACCTGGCACCTGGCACCTATTAGTTTACAGGGTTATGCCTCGCTCACCCGATCGCGTGATCATCCGCAACGCGCGGCAGCACAATCTCAAGGGCATCACCGTCGAGCTGCCGCGGTGCGCGCTCACGGTCGTCACGGGCCCGTCTGGGTCTGGGAAGAGCTCGCTCGCCTTCGATACCCTTTATGCGGAGGGGCAGCGCCGCTACATCGAGTCGCTCTCGACGTATGCCAAGCAATTTCTCGAGCGGATGCCGAAGCCCCTGGTAGACGCGATCGAGGGGATCTCCCCGGCCGTCGCCATCGAGCAGAAGAACCCCACCACGAGCAGCCGCTCGACGGTCGGCACGGCCACGGAGATCTACGACTTCCTGCGGCTCCTGTGGGCCCGCACGGGCACCCAGCACTGCGTGAAGTGCGGGAGCGTCGTGAAAGTGGACACCGTGCAGGCAGTCGTCGATGAATTGATAGACGTAGGGGCGCAGCATGCTGCGCCCCTACCTGTGCTGATCTCGTTCCCGCTGCCGGCGAGCGCGCACCGGCCGGACGTCGAAGTGGCGGCGCAGCTCCGCGCGGCCGGGTTCGTGCGAGCTCAGCTCGATGGCGTCCTGGCGCGTCTCGACCCGCCGGAAGCCGAACAGCGGGTGCGCGAGGCACAGGAAGTCCTCGTGGTCGTGGACCGGCTGCCGGCTTCCGACGCGAATCGCGGGCGCCTCGCCGACGCGGTCGCCACGGCCTTCAACGAGGGCGAAGGCGTGGCCGTCGCGCTCGACAACGGGGACCGTCGTCGTTTCTCCGCCCACCCGACGTGCTCGAACTGCGGCACCGCCGCACCGGCGCTCTCGCCGATCCTGTTCTCGTTCAACAACCCACGGGGCGCCTGCCCCGCCTGCAACGGTTTCGGCGCGGTCTTGGAGTACGACGAGTCGCTCATCGTGCCCCACCCCGGAAAGAGCCTGGCGCAAGGCGCGCTCGACCCGTGGACCAAGCCGCGCTACGAGGGCCGCCGTCGTATCCTGCGCGAGACCGCACGGGCGAAGGGAATCCCCCTCGACGCGCCGTGGGCGGACCTGACGGCCAAGGCTCGACATTTCCTGCTCCACGGCGCGAGTGGCCGATTCCTCGGCATGCTCCCGTTCCTGGAGCGTCTCGAGGCGAAGCGGTATAAGCAGTACATCCGCGTCTTCCTGCGGCAGTACCAGCTGGCCAAGACCTGTCCCGCCTGCGGTGGTGCGCGGCTCAAGCCCGAAGCCCTGGCGGTCCGTGTGGGCGGCCGCACGATCGCGGAGGTCACCGCCCTGACGACCGGCGCCGTGCAGAACTGGATCGCGGCGCTCGAGCTCGGGCCGTTCCGGCGCGCGGTCGCGGTGCACATCCTGGCGGAGCTCACGGCCCGCCTCTCGTTCGTGAACGACGTCGGGCTGGGCTACCTCACCCTCGACCGGTTGACGCGCACCCTCTCGGGGGGCGAGGCGCAGCGCATCGCCCTCTCCAACGCCCTCGGCTCCCACCTCGTCGACACGCTGTACGTGTTGGACGAGCCGACCATCGGTCTCCATCCCGCGGACACCGGCCGGCTCCTGGCTTTGCTGCGCCGGCTGGCCGACGGCGGGAACACCGTTGTCGTCGTCGAGCACGACCCCGCCGCCATGCGGGCCGCGGACTGGATGGTGGAGCTCGGGCCCGGGAGCGGCGAAGCGGGCGGGGCGCTCGTGTACCAGGGGACGGCCGCGGGGGTGCTTGCCGCCGGGACGCTCACCGGACAGTACCTCTCGGGAGAGAAACGCATCGGTGTACCGTCGGCGCGTCGTCCGGCGCGACGCTGGCTCGAAGTGAAGGGTGCCCGCCTGCACAACCTCCAGGGCGTCGACACCCGTATCCCGCTGGGTACGCTCACCGCGGTGACGGGCGTATCGGGGTCCGGCAAGTCGACCCTGGTGCACGACGTACTGTTCCGTCAGCTCCAGTCCCGGCTCACGGGAGCGCACGGCGCGAAGCAGCATCTGGGCGAGCCGGTGGGCGAGGTGCGGGCGCTCGACGGCTGGGAAGCGATCAGCGACGTGGTGCTTGTCGACCAGGCTCCCATCGGTCGCACGCCGCGCTCCAACCCGATCACGTACATCAAAGCCTTCGACGAGCTGCGCGCCTTGTTCGCGGCCGAGCCGCTCGCCCGCACGCGGGGGTACACGCCCAGCACCTTCTCATTCAACGTGGCCGGGGGGCGGTGTGAGGCCTGCGAAGGCGCGGGACACGTGCTGATCGAGATGGTGTTCCTCGCCAACGTGTTCGTGCCCTGCGAGGCCTGCGCGGGCAAGCGCTTCAAGAAAGAGGTGCTCGAGGTGAAGCTCGGTGGCAGCTCGATCCACGACGTGCTCGAGTGGACCGTGGACCGCGCGCTGGAGCGCTTCCACCGCCAGCCGCGGCTGGCGCGCGCCCTGTGGCACCTGCAACAGGTCGGGCTCGGATACCTGCGCCTCGGCCAGCCCGCGACCACGCTGTCGGGTGGCGAGGCGCAGCGCTTGAAGATCGCCCGCGAGCTCGCGCTCGCGGGCGGGAAAAGCCGCGCCGGGCGCAAGCTTTACATCCTCGACGAGCCGACGACGGGCTTGCACCTCGATGACGTCCGAACGCTCTGCCGCGTGCTCGACCGGCTGGTCGACGCCGGCCACACCGTGCTCGTCATCGAGCACCATCTCGACGTCGTGAAGCGGGCCGACTGGGTGATCGAGCTGGGACCGGGAGCCGGCGATGCGGGCGGGCGCGTGGTCGCGCAGGGAACACCGGAAGACATCGCCCGCGTCCCCGATTCTCCCACCGGACGCTATCTCACGGAGGTCGCGTGAGCGCCCGCGCGGCCGGATGACGCGGCGCCAGGCGGACCTGGCGCTGCTGCTCGCGACCGCGCTGTGGGGCACGAGCTTCGTCGCGGTCAAGAGCGCGCTCGCGGACGCGACACCGTTCGCCTTCCTGACGGTGCGGTTCGGCCTCGCGGCGCTCGCGCTGGCGCCGGGGACGCGGTTTCGCCCGCGCCCCACCGGCGGGGAGCTCTCGGGCGGCACCGTGCTCGGTGCGCTCGTCGCCGTCGGTTTCATCGCGCAGACCGCGGGACTCGTGATCACGACGCCATCGCGCTCCGCGTTCATCGTCGCGGTCTCGTCGGTGCTCGCGCCGGTGATCGCGCTCACCCTGCTCGGCGAGCGCCCCCGCTGGCTCACCGCCGCGGCGCTCGCCCTTGCTATGCTGGGGATCTACCTCCTCACCGCGCCGGACGCGGGTGGCTTGAATCGGGGGGATCTGCTGACGCTCGTGTGCGCCGTCTGCTTCGGCGGCCAGATCGTCGCCGTTACCGAGCTGACGCGGCGCCATGACCCACGGCGTCTCGTCTTCTTCCAGGTCGCCGCGACGGCCGTCCTGGCCGCGCTCGCGACCGCCCTGTTCGAGCGACCGCACATCGCCTGGACGCCCCGCTTCGTCGGCGCGCTCCTGTACACCGTCCTGTTCGCGAGCACGATCTGCTTCCTGCTGCAGATGCGGGCCCAAAAGGAGATGTCGACCGCGCGGGCCGCGCTGATCTTCTGTTTCGAGCCGCTGTTCGCCGCGCTCACGTCGTGGCTCATCCTCGGCGAGCGGCTCTCAGTGCTGCAATGGAGTGGAGGGGCGTTGATCCTGGTGGGCATGGTGCTGGCGGAGCCGCCGGTCAGTCGGCGGCCCGGTTGAACTCCAGCGCCGCTCCCGCGATATTTGTCGCGCAGCATTCCCGAGTAGCTCAGCTGGTAGAGCAGCCGGCTGTTAACCGGCGGGTCGCAGGTTCGAGTCCTGCCTCGGGAGCTTTCCAACCCTCAGCGCCCCAATCGCTTTCCGACGCCCAGTTTTCGCCCTCCGGCGCTGGTGACGGTTTGGTGACGGTTTCGGGTTCCCTTTCGGGGGTCGGGACGGCCCACGCCCGGTCGAGCATCGCGACCGCGCCGTTGAGCGCATCCTCACGCTGCTGCACGTATTCCGCGATCCGGTCGGGGTCGCGATCACCGATGTACTGGACGCCGAGCCAGGCATCGCCCGAGCCGCGCGCCACATCGCCCGCCACACCGCGCCGGAAGCCGTGGACGGCCCGGAACGGTCGGTGCGGAACGCCGGCGCGCTCCTCCGCCTTCGTGAGCGCGAGCCAGAGCGCCTGCGCGCCGTACACACCAGGCTCCTCGCGGCCGCACTTCTTGGTCGCCCAGGGCGAGTAGAACACCCACGGGCCGCGTTCGCCGTCGCGTTGACGCCACCGCCGCGCCGTGAGCAACGCCGAATACGCGGCGAGGGTCATGGGCTGCGTCCACTCCCTGCCCTGCTTGTCATAGCGCGCACGCCAAGTGACGCGGCCCCGAACCCAGTCCACGTCGTTCCAGCTGAGGTGCAGGATCGCGCGCTCCCGCGCGCCCTGGAACGCGGCGATGGTCAGCGCCGCCCACCCGCGCCACTCGGTAGAACGCTGCGGTGAGAAGGCGGCGAGGATCCGCTCGACCTCCGCACGCCTGTACTCGGCCGGCCGCGGCCGTTCGGCCTCCTTTGCCGTCTTGAAGCGGTAGCCCGCGAGGCGATTCCGGGCGAGCAGCTCGCGGCTCTCGGCCCAGGCGTACACGGCCTTAATGTCGCGGATAACACGCTGCTGGTGGCCGACGGCGAGGCCCTGACAGTGGAGCGCGGCGCGGAGCTGATCGAGCGTGCCCTTGTTCGCGTCCTCCGCGAAGAAGTCCCGGCCAAGGAAAAGTTCCCAGCGATCCCAGTGCTCGGCGTAGAGCTGCTGCGTGCGCGGCCGCAAGTGGGGGAATTCAGCCTCCGCATAACGGCGCCACAGCACGCGCAGCGTGAGCGCGTACTCAGGCTCCGGCCGAGTGCGGCGCTCGAGGAAGCCCTCGGCCCAAGCTTCTGCGTGGGCTAGCCATCGCTCACGACGGTCACGGCCTCCATGACATCGCCCATCACGATCATGTGTTCCATGACTTCGCGCACCACGATGTGTTCGTCGTGCATCACGGTGTGCACCTCGCTTCATCCTCGGCGTTCCGTTCTACCCTGCCTATCCCTACTACGCGCTGAACTACCCGCTGATCGGCTACTACTCTGCGCGCTACCGTGTCCCCCCGCCCCCGGGCGACCAGTACGCGGCGGGAGAAGCGGGCGAGCTGGCCGTGGAGGTCAACGCGAACATTCTGCGGCTCATCTGGCGAGAAGGCAATCGGGCCGTGCAAGAGGCCGGGCTCTTCGTGGCTGATTCGGCTGAGCGAGTGCTGGCCGTCCAGACCGTGCGCGCCCCGCCTTTCACGGCGCTGTTCGACGTCACACCCGACATCGCGTACATCGGTGTGACGCTCGTGTACGATGACGGCACGAAATCCACCACCTCGTTCCCTATGCGGGATCGCGGAGATAACGGAGAAAGGCGACCCAGTGCACCTCTTCGGCTACGACATGCCGCGCCTCCATGCTGCACTGAACGAACTGCCCATCGCTCTCGTCGTGGCAGTGCTCCGTGCAGCACGTGCGGAATGCTCTCCAACTCCTCTCCCTGCTGAAGGAAATGTCTGCGGCTGTTTTGTAACCATCCCGGAACTTGAGCGTGCCGGCGAGAGTGTTGCCAGTTAAAATCAAATCTCATTGAGTTCATGATTTTCGCGCGCTGCGCAATGGCATCGATTCCATAACCAGAGGTCATTGGACCATCGAGTTTCACGTCGTATTTTCGGTGGTCTGCAAAGGAATTCGAAGGATGACGACATACCACACATATGGAGGTGGACGATGAAGGCGATAGTGGTGACGGACCAGGCTGCGGGAACGGCCGGGATGAAGCTGGTGGA
>QHUD01000042.1 GCA_003221085.1 Gemmatimonadota bacterium | reverse complement strand
CTACCCGTTCACCCGCGGCATCCATCCGACCATGTATCGGGGGAGGCTGTGGACGATGCGGCAGTTCGCCGGGTTCGGGAGCGCGGAAGACACGAACCAACGCTACAAGTTCCTGCTGGAGCACGGGCAGACGGGTCTGTCGGTGGCCTTCGATTTCCCGACCCTGATGGGGTACGACTCCGATCACCCGCGCGCCGAGGGCGAGGTGGGGAAGTGCGGCGTCGCGATCTCGTCCCTCGCCGACATGGAAGACCTGTTCCGCGGGATCCCGCTCGATCAGGTCTCGACATCCATGACCATCAACGGGCCGGCAGCGATGCTGTTCTGCTTCTACGTCGCCGCGGCCGAGAAGCAAGGCGTGGCGAGCACCGCGCTGCGGGGCACGGTACAAAATGACATCCTCAAGGAGTACATGGCCCAGCACGCCTGGGTGTATCCCGTCGAGCCCGCCCTCAAGATCATCGTGGACATGTTCGAGTGGTGCGCCGCGCACACGCCGCTCTGGAACACGATCTCGATCTCCGGCTACCACATCCGCGAAGCAGGAGCCACCGCGGCGCAGGAGCTCGCGTTCACACTGGCCAACGGCTTCACCTACGTGGAGCGGGGTGTGGCGCGCGGGCTGGACGTGGACGCATTCGCGCCGCGTCTCTCCTTTTTCTGGGACATCCACAACGATTTCTTCGAGGAGATCGCGAAGCTCCGGGCCGCCCGCCGCATCTGGGCCCGCCACCTGCAGGAGCGTTACGGTGCGAAGAACGCGCGCTCGGCGATGATGCGGTTCCACGCCCAGACCGCGGGGGTCACCCTCACGGCGCAGCAGCCGATGAACAACGTGGTCCGCGTGGCGTACCAGGCGCTCGCGGCCGTGCTGGGCGGCACGCAGTCGCTGCACACCAATTCCCTGGACGAGACGCTCGCGCTCCCCACCGAGGAGGCGGTCCGCCTGGCGCTCCGGACCCAGCAGATCATTGCGCACGAGACCGGCGTCGCCGAGGTCATCGACCCGTTCGGCGGGTCCTACTACGTGGAGTCGCTCACCGAGCAGCTCGAGCGGGAGGCGGAGGGGCTGTTCGCGGAGATCCAGTCGGTGGGCGGCGTGGTGAAGGGCATCGAGAGCGGCTGGTTCCAGCGGCAGATCGCCCGCTCCGCGGAGGCGTTCCAGCACGACGTGGAGGCCAGCGGGCGCATCCTCGTCGGCGTGAACGACTACCTGAGCGCGGACGACCATCCGGTCGAGATCCTCAAGGTTTCGGACGACGCCGAGGACGGTCAACGACGCCGGCTCGCGCGCTTGCGGGCCGAGCGCGACAACGCGCTCGTGGGCGAGCGGCTCGAGGTGTTGCGCCGGGCAGCCGGTATTCTTTTAGGCCATGACCGCACTACCGGTTTCCGCCAGCGAGAGCGCGGTGCGCGCCGCCGTCGAGCGGCTGTCGCGGATCCCGCCCGGCGCGTATCAGGTCGTGTCGTGCTACTTGAAGCTCGAGCCCCGTGACAAGACGCGCGGCAAGTATTTGATCAAGATCAAGAACCGCATCCGCCAGGCGCTCGCGACGCTCGAGCGTCAGGACCTCGAGCGCGCCCTGCGGGCCCAGGTGGCGGCGGACCTGGAGCGCGTGCAGGCGTACTTCGGGGAGCCGACCCGCCTGCCGCCCGCGCGCGGGATCGCGCTGTTTGCCTGCGGCGCGCTCGACCTGTTCGAGGTCCTCCCGCTCCCCCACGTCCACCGCTCGCGTCTCGCCGTCGCTTCCGTGCCCCTGGTGCGGGAGCTGGTGGCGCTCGAGGAGGAATTCGGAACCATCCTCGTCGCGGCGTGCGACCGTACCAGCGCGCGATTCTTCGAGGTGACGGCCTACGACGCGGTCGAGCTGGCCAGCCTGACCGCGGAGGCCACGCGGCCGGGCAAGTTCCACGGCGAGCGCCAGGCGAAGCGGGGAAACATGCTCGCCGGTGGCTTCGGCGAGCACAACTACCATATGCGCATCCGGGAGGAACGGCAGCGACACTACGCCCACGTGGCGGACCGGATCTTCCAGATCCATACGCAGCGCCCGCTCGCGGGGCTCGTGGTCGCCGGCATCGGCGTGGACGCGGCGGCCCTGCTGCCCCACCTGCACACGTATCTCCACGACCTCGTCCTGGGCGTCGTGCGCCTGAACCCCAAGCGCGTCACGGCCGCCGAGGTACGCGAGTCGGCGCTGGCGTTGCGCGAGGAGCGCGAGCGCGCCTGGGAGCGCGCGCACGCGGAGGCCGCGCGTGAGGGTGTCGGCACCGGCTGGGCGGTGAACGGCATCGCGCCGACGCTCAAAGCGCTCGAGCGCGGCCAGGTGCGTACGCTGCTCGCCGACGGACAGGACGACGACCTGCGGATCGACGATGCCATCGAGGAGGCGCTCGCCCAGCGCGTCCAGGTCGACGTCGTATACGACGAGCGGGCGCGCCGCGTGGTGGACGGGCTCGCCGGCCTGCTGCGGTTCCGCCGCTCGTGACCGGCTCGAAGCGCCCGATCCGGGTGCTGGTCGCCAAGCCCGGCCTGGACGGGCACGACCGCGGTGCGAAGGTCGTGGCCGCGGCGCTGCGCGACGCCGGAATGGAAGTGATCTACACAGGGCTGCACCAGACCCCCGAAATGATCGCCCAGGCGGCGATTCAGGAAGACGTCGACGTGGTAGGACTGTCGATCCTCTCGGGCGCCCACCTGACCCTGTTCCCGCGGGTCAAGCACCTGCTGGTCGAGGCCGGACGCGACGACGTGCTGGTGACGGGCGGCGGCATCATTCCTCCGGCAGACATGGAGACGTTGCGCCAGCAGGGGATCGGGAAGCTGTTCGGCCCTGGAACCCCGACCGCCGACCTGGTGAAGTACATCGAGGAGTGGGCGGCCGAGCATGTCTCGGCTTAAAACGCTGAGCGCCGAATACCGCGAGCTCAAGGCGCGCCTGGAGCAGGGCGGCGGGCCGGACAAGGTGCGTCGCCAGCACGAGCAGGGAAAACTGACGGCCCGCGAGCGCATCGACGCACTGCTCGACCAGGATGCGGCCTGGTTCGAAATCGGCCTACTGGTCGCGTCCGACCAGTACGACGGGCAGGCGCCCGGGGCGGGCGTGGTCACGGGCGTGGGGCGGATCGCCGGCCGGCCGGCGGTCGTGGTGGCGAACGACGCCACCGTGAAGGCGGGCTCCTGGTGGCCGGAGACGATCAAGAAGATGCTCCGCGCCCAGGAGATCGCGATGCGCCAACGCGTCCCGATCGTGTACCTCGTGGACTCGGCCGGCGTGAATCTCCCCTACCAGGGCGGCGTCTTCCCCGGCCAGTACGGCGCGGCGCGGATCTTCTACTACAACTCGATCATGCGACACTACCTCCGCGTGCCCCAGATCGCCGCCGTCATGGGACCGTGCATCGCGGGGGGGGCGTACCTGCCCGCCCTGTCGGATGTGATCTTCATGGTCGAAGGCACCTCGTTCATGGGGCTGGGAGGCCCGAACCTGGTGAAGGGCGCGACGGGACAGATCGTGGACGCGGAATCGCTGGGGGGCGCGGCGATGCACACCGCGGTGAGCGGAGTGGCGCACTATCGGGCGCGGGACGATCGAGAGTGCCTGGCGCGCGTCCGGGCATACGTGGCGCGCCTGCCGCGGGCACTCCGGCCCCCCGCGCCGGGCGGCAAGCCCAAGCGCAATCCCAAAGAGCTATATGATCTGCTGCCCTCGGACCACCGCATGAGCTACGACGTCCGCGCCGTGCTCGAGTGCGTGCTCGACGCGGGCAAGCTGGACGAGTTCCAGCCCCACCTCGCGCCCGAGATGATGTGCGGTCACGGCGCCATCGAAGGCCGTACGGTCGCGCTGATCGCCAACTCGCGCGGGGTCATCAAGGGTAAGAAGGGTGAGGCCCCGAAGATCGGGGGAATCATCTATACCGAGAGCGCCGAGAAGGTGGCCTACTTCATCGACAACGCCGACCGGGAGCGGATCCCTCTCCTGTTCGTCCAGGACGTGTCGGGGTGCATGGTCGGCACCGACGCGGAGCAGTCCGGGATCATCCGGGCGGGGGCGCGCTTCGTGGAGGCGATGGCGACGGCGACGGTGCCGAAGCTGGTGCTCACCGTGAACCATGCCTCCGGGGCGGGCTACTACGCCATGGCGGGGCAGGGCTTCGATCCCGACTTCATCGTCTCGTGGCCCACCGGCCGAATGGGCGTGATGGAGGGCGAGTCGGCGATCCAGGCCGTGTTCGGGAATGACGCGGCGAAGGCCGAAAACTCCGCCGCCGTCGATGCCATGCGCGCGGACTACGAGCATCAGCTCGACGCCCGATTTGCCGCCGCCCGCGGCTTTGTGGATGCGATCGTCCTGCCGGAAGAGACGCGCGATACGCTCGCGTTTCTGCTCGAGGCAACTGGTGAATTCACCGGCCCCCACGTCGGAGCCTTCGTGCTCCCGAGTCAATCATGAGATCGCGCTGCCTTCTGCTGTTCCTCGTCGCGCTCACGGCCGGATGCGGTGGCTCCGCCCCGCCACCGGCTACGCGACCGACGCCGGCCGCCACGCCGACCCCCGGCGCGGCACCCACCGCCGCTCCGCCGGGGGCCACCACCCCGGCGACGGCCACCGGCGTTGCGACCCGTCTCCCCATTCTGCCGCCGGCGCGTGCGCTGCTGGTCGGCCTGATGCCGCTTCACAGCGCGGGCGTCGATGAGTTCCGGGCCAAGCACCCCACCTACGACGGGCGCGGCGTCCTGATCGGGATCCTCGACACTGGCGTGGACCCGGGAGTGGACGGCCTGATCGTCACCAGCACCGGTGGGCCCAAGCTGCTCGACGTGCGGGATTTCTCGGGTGAGGGCATGGTCCGGCTCGCGCCCGTCACGCCAACCGGCGACGGCACCATCTCGGTGGCCGGCCGGGCGCTCTCCGGCGCCGGTCGCATCGCACGGCTCACGACCGCGACCACCTGGTATGCCGGCGTGCTGGCGGAGCGGCCGCTCGGGAAGCTGCCCGGCGCCGACCTGAACGGTGACGGGACCAACCGCGACACCTTTCCGGTGCTCGTCGTGAAGGCGACGGATGGCTGGGTCGCGTTCATCGACACGAACCTGGACGGCTCGTTCGAAGACGAGATGCCGCTGCACGACTACCGCCAGGGCCGCGAGGTGATCGCGCTCGGTGCGAAGCCGATCACGCTCGCCGCCAACTTCGGCGAAGTGAGCGGCGTGCCGACGCTGGCCTTCGTGTTCGACAACAACGCGCACGGCACGCATGTCGCCGGCATCGCGGCGGGGCATAATCTGTTCAACGTGGTAGGCTTCGACGGCGTCGCGCCGGGCGCGCAGCTGCTCGGGCTGAAGATCGCGAACGACGCCCGGGGCGGCATCTCGATGACCGGAAGCATCCAGCACGCGATGGACTACGCGGCCCGCTTCGCAGAGCAGCGTAACCTGCCGCTCGTGCTGAACCTGAGCTGGGGCATCGGCAACGAGCCCGGCGAGCGCGCCGTGATGGACTCGATCGTCAACGCGTTCGTCATCGCCCATCCCGGCGTCGTCTTCGCCATCAGCGCGGGCAACGACGGGCCTGGCCTGTCCACCGTGGGACTGCCCGGATCGGCCGACCTGGCGCTCTCCATAGGCGCGGCGCTGCCGGGGATCTACGTCCCGCTCGAGGAAGATGGCGCGCGGCCGGCGACCACCGACTTCGTGAGCTCGTTCAGCGGGCGCGGCGGACGGTTCGCGAAACCCGACCTGCTCGCGCCGGGATGGGCCTTCTCGACCGTTCCCTCGTTCGACACCGGGAACGAGATCAAGGCCGGCACGAGCATGTCCGCTCCCTACGTGGCCGGGCTCGCGGCGTGTCTCATGTCGGCGCTGGCACAGGAGGGGCGCAGAGCGAACGGCGCCGAGGTGAGCGCCGCGTTGCGCGCGGCCGCCGTCGGCTTTCCCGGCGCGGGCGTGCTCGATCAGGGGGCCGGCCTGGCGCAGCTCGAACGGGCGTACCGGTGGCTGCTGGCGGGACATCAGGGCTCCGGCTACCTCGTACGCGGGAGCAGCGGCGGCGGGTCGGCCGCCTTCCGGCGCGAAGGGCTGGCGGGGCCTGGCGACACCGTCGAAATGTTCCGCGTGCGACACGTCACGGGACTCCGAGGCGCGCAGTTTTCGTTGAAGAGCGATACGCCATGGTTGTCCGCCCCCGCAATGCTGCCGGCTGGATCCCGGGAGACCGAGATTCCGCTGACCTACTCCGCCGCCGCGCTGGCGACGCCCGGCGTCTACGTCGGAACGGTGACCGCCTGGAATCCCAGCGATCCCCTCGCCGGCCCGTTGTTCAGGCTGGTCAATGTCGTGGCCGTCCCGTCCGATCTCACGGACAAGCCCCTGTCCGACGAGCGGCGCTCGGTCGGCCCCGGCCAGGTACGCCGGTACTTCATCCGCGTCGCACCCCCTGGTGCCACCCTCGTCGCCAGCGTGACGCTCGCCGACTCCGGACAGCAGACCGCGAAAGCGATCCTGTACGAACCCAACGGCGCGCCGTTCCGCGAGCTCTCGCGCGATTCGATCGTCCCGATCGGCGGCTCCCAGCCGGGCACGGCCCGGTTCGTGGTCCGCGCGGAAGACGCCGTGGCAGGCGTGTACGAGTTGGACGTCGTCGCGCCACCGCGCACCGGAGTCGTTGCGACAGTCCGCGCGCACCTGGCGCCGCTCACGTTGGCGGACCGGGAAGCGACCAATCCAGGGCAGGCGAGCGTGAGCGGACGCGTCACGCAGGTGTTGATCGG
The DNA here is from genome assembly GCA_003221085.1 of Gemmatimonadota bacterium. Classification (GTDB taxonomy): domain Bacteria; phylum Gemmatimonadota; class Gemmatimonadetes; order Gemmatimonadales; family GWC2-71-9; genus AG41. The sequence continues at coordinate 6,751 of QHUD01000042.1, read as the reverse complement.
CGCGGAGCGCGCGCTGGAGGTTGTGGGTCGCGGCGCGGCGCCCGAGAGCATCACGGTCTCGGTGCCCGACTGGGCCGCTGCGGCAGTCGTCGAGGTGGAGCTGCCACGCGGGCTGTGGCGCGAGTTTACCGACTTCGGTGTGACCGAATTCGATTCCACGGGGCAGCTGGTGTCCCAGGGACCACTCGAGTTCGCATTCGGGCGGCAAGCCTTCGCGGTGCCGGCGGCCTTGCAGGGCCATCCGCTCACCGTCGAGCTGTATCCGGGCTTTGCACGCGACAGGGGCGTGCACGCGTGGCGCGCCAAGCTGCGGGTGCGCTTCCTGCTGGGCGAGCCGCGTCCGATCAGCGGCGGCCGGGACATCACCGTGCTCCCGGGTGGACGCGCTCCGCTCCCCGCTCAGCGACCGCCCGAGCTGACCCTGCCCGAGGGTTTCGCGCCGCTCGTCGAGGTGAAGGTGCGCTCATCGGCCGGGGCGCCCGACGCGATCCGCCGCGTCGTCGTGAGCCCGTGAAATCGCAGCCGGCCACGGTACGCATCGCCGCAGGGCAGGGGTTCTGGGGCGACTGGCTCGAGGCGCCGTATCGCCAGGTGACCGGCGGACCGGTGGACTACCTGATGATGGACTATCTCGCCGAAGTCACGATGTCCATCCTGCAGAAGCAGAAGTCGCGCGACGCGTCCCTCGGCTACGCGAGGGATTTCATCCCGCTGATGGAGCGGATCCTGCCGATCGTCGTGGAGCGGGGGATCAAGATCACGGCCAACGCGGGCGGAGTGAATCCCCGCGCCTGTGCGGAGGCCGTGGCCGAGACCGCGCGCCGCCTGCGGCTCGGCGGCAAGCTCCGCATCGGCGTGGTGATGGGAGACGATCTACTGGGCCGCTTGGACGGGCTCTTGGCCCGCGGCCACGAGCTCAGGAACCTCGATACCGGCCGGCCCTTGTCCGACGTGCGCGATCGCGTCGTCTCGGCAAACGCCTATCTCGGCGCCTGGCCCGTCGTGGACGCGCTGCGGGGCGGCGCGGACGTCGTCGTCACCGGGCGCGTCACCGACACCGGGCTCACCCTCGCGCCCATGATTCACGCCTTCGGGTGGCAGCCCGACGCCTGGGACCTCCTCGCCGCCGGGACGGTCGCGGGCCACACGATCGAGTGCGGCGCGCAGTCCAGCGGCGGCAACTGCCTCGTGGACTGGGAGCGCATTCCCGACCTCGCGAATGTCGGCTACCCGATCGTGGACGCGGCCCCGGACGGGACCTTCGAGATCTTCAAGCATCCCGGCACCGGCGGGCGGATCAGCGTGGCGGGCGTGACCGAGCAGCTCGTCTACGAGATGGGGAACCCCACGGAGTACATCACGCCCGACTGCATCGCCGACTTCACCACAATCCGGCTCCAGCAGAAAGGGAAAGACCGGGTTCGGGTGTCGGGGGTCCAGGGGCGACCCGCCACTGACAAGCTCAAGGTTTCCGTGGCGTACTTCTACGGGTACAAGGCGGTCGGCACGCTCGTCTACGCGTGGCCCGACGCCTACAAGAAAGCCCAGGCTGCGGATCGGATTCTCCGGCAGCGCCTCGCCGATCTCGGACTCACGTTCGAGGCCGTACTGACGGAGTTCGTCGGCGCCGACGCCACCCACGGTCCGTTGGCTCGCGCGGCAACACCGCTCGACGAGCTGCCGGAGGTGCAGCTGCGGATCGGCGTCCGATCACCCGACAAGGCGGCCGTTGAGCGGTTCACATGGGAGATTGCGCCGCTCATCCTGAACGGACCGCCCAGCGTCACCGGGTTCGCCGGCGGACGACCGAAGCCCGAGGAGATCGTCGCGTACTGGCCCGCGCTGCTCGACAAGCGCATGGTGGAGCCGTGCGTCGAGGTCGTGGAGGTATGAAGAAGGTCCGTCTGCTGGACATCGCGCACGCGCGATCGGGAGACAAAGGGGACACGGCTAACGTGGGGCTCATCGCGCTGAAGCCCGAGTACTATCCGATCCTGGTGAAGCACGTGACAGCGGCGCGCGTCGCCCGGCACTTCAAGGGCATGATCTCGGGCCCGGTCGAGCGCTTCGAGCTGCCCAACCTGCACGCCCTGAACTTCCTGCTGCACGGCGCTCTGGACGGCGGCGGCACGATCTCGCTCAAAACCGACGCCCAGGGCAAGGTGTTCTCCACCGCGCTGTTGCGCCTCGAGCTGGAGATCTCCAAGTGAGCGACCGGGTGTTGGCTGCGCTCGAGGGAGGCATCCTGACGGCGACGCTCAACCGCCCGGAGAAGAAGAACGCGATCGACACGCCAATGATCGATGGGCTGCTCAGCCTGCTGGAGCGGGCCGATCTCGACGGCGCGGTGCGCGTCGTGGCGGTCCGGGGCGCCGGCGGCGACTTCTGCGCCGGCATGGACCTGAACGAGCTACTCGCCTCCGCCGACAAGAGCGTCGAGGAGAATCGACGAGCGGCGCTGCACTTCGCCGAAATCTTCCTCAGCATGCGACGCCTCCCCAAGCCGATCGTCGCCGTCGTGCAGGGTCGAGCGCTCGCCGGGGGGTGCGGGCTGGCCACCGCGTGCGACCTCGTCCTCGCTACCGAATCCGCCACGTTCGGCTATCCCGAAGTCCAGCGGGGCTTCGTGCCGGCGATCGTCATGACCCTGCTCAAGCGCGCGGTGGGTGAGAAGGTCGCATTCGATCTCGCGGCGACAGGCCGGATCCTTGGCGCCTCTGAGGCGGCCGGCCTGGGGCTCGTGTCGCGCGTGTACGAAGACTCGGACTTCGAGGACCAGGTGAGCGAGGTGCTGCGCGCCCTCGCGGCCGCGAGCTCGTCTGCGCTGGCGTTCACCAAGCAGCAGTTCTATCAGCTCGATGGCCTGCGATTCGAGGACGGCATCCGGCTGGGGGCGGACGTGAACGCGGTGAGCCGCACGACGCCCGATTTCCGTGCGGCCTTGCAAGCCTTCCTGAAGAAGTAGGGGCGCACCATGCTGCGCCCCTACCGTCTGTTCGCAGCCAAAGCCTGGCTCGGCGGCCTCGGGCTGGGGGTCGGCCTGGTCGGGATCGCGATCGACGTGCGCTGGGTGGTGTGGCTTGCGGTGGGCCTCTTGAGCGGTGCCTTCCTGCTACGCTTCGGGGAGAGGACGTCGCCCCCGCAATGAACCCGTCGCTGCGCCAGCCGGGCGCCATCCTGTTGCTGTCGTGTTACGAGCTCGGCCATCAACCGCTCGGCCTGGCCTGGCCGCGGGCGTTTCTCGAGCGCGCCGGCTTCGCCCCGACCACGATCGACCTGGCGGTGGAGCCGCTCGACGAAGCCAAGGTGCGACGAGCCCGGCTCGTGGCGATCGCGGTGCCCATGCATACGGCGCTGCGGCTGGGCGTACGCGCCGCGGAGCGGATCCGCCAGATCAACTCCCGGTGTCACATCGTGTGCCACGGTCTGTATGCGACGCTCAACGCGGAGCACCTGCTCGGTGGCTTCGCGGATGCAGTGCTGGGCGCGGAGTCCGAAGCGGCGCTCGTCGCGCTGGCCGAGCGGCTCGATGCAGGAATGAAGCCCGATTCACGTCCTGCGGTGAGGCTCGAGCGCCTGTCGTTTCCAGTCCCGCGTCGCGACGGACTTCCCGCACTCCCTCGCTAGGCGAGCCTACTGCACGAGGGCCGGCGCGTACCGGCCGGATATGTCGAGTCGAGCCGCGGCTGCCTGCACACCTGTCTCCATTGTCCCATCCCGCCGGTGTACGCCGGCCGCTTCTTCGCGGTGCCCCGTGACGTCGTACTCGAGGACGTGCGGCGCCTGGTAGCGGATGGGGCTGGGCACATCACGTTCGGCGATCCCGACTTCCTGAATGGTCCGGGGCATGCGGTGAAGCTCGTGCGGGCGCTGCACGCCGAGGTTCCCGCCCTCACGTATGACTTCACCGCGAAGATCGAGCACATCGTGCGCCATCGCGAGCTCTTCCCGGAATTCGCGGCTACGGGTTGCGTATTCGTCGTATCGGCGGTGGAGTCACTGTCGCAGGTCGTGCTCGCCAACCTCGAGAAGGGGCACACGCGCGCCGACGTGCAGGTCGCGCTCGACGTGCTGCGCCGAGCGGGGATCGCGCTCCGACCCTCGTTTGTGCCATTCACTCCGTGGGCCACGATCGCGGATTTCCTCGAGTTGCTGGACTGGGTGCGATCCGAGGGATTGGTCGACCAGGTCGATCCCGTCCAGTTCGCCATCCGCCTGCTCATTCCGCCGGGCTCGCTGCTCCTGTCCCGGCCCGGCATCCGGCCGTTTCTCGCGGAGCTCGACCGTGGCGGCTTCACGTACCGCTGGGTGCATCGCGATCCACGCATGGAGGCGCTCCAGCCCGACCTCGCCGCACTCGCGGAACAGGCGGCTGCCAGCGACGAGGATCCGGCGGTGACATTCGGGCGAATCCGCATGCTTGCCTACGCCCGGGCCGGTCGGCACGAGGCGACCGGCGCCTACCGCGAGCCGCCCCCCGAGCGACCCATTCCGGCGCGGCTCACCGAGCCGTGGTTCTGCTGAGCGGAGCCGACCGAGAGCCAGTTGGGCTCTGTCGAGCGAGAAGGAGCGGGATGGCAGTGATGGGACTGTCAGCTTCCTGACAGGTTGGCCAGGTAGTTTCTCACCACACCGATGTCACGTCCGGGTCTGTTCGCGCGCCTGTCGTTGCCGGCCCTCGTGCTGTTGGGCTTGGCGGCGGAATCGCTCCCAGCACAGCAGCCGGTGACGCGCGCCCAAGCGGTTGCCGCGGCGCTCGCCCGCGGCGCGCGCGCCGCCTTCGGCCGGGCCGACACAGCGGCGGCGGCGGGTGTGCTGCGAGCGGCCCGGGCGTTTCCCAATCCAATGCTCGGCGCGACCTACACGAAAGACGTGCCCCACTATCACTACGTCGCCGACGTGGCGCTCGACCTGCCGTGGCTGCGCTCCGCACGGATCGGCGCCGCCGCGTCGGCGCGAGACGCCGCGCGGTATGGCTTCGCGTTCGAGCGCGCCGCCATCCGGTTCGACGTGGACACCACCTACACCCGTGCGCTCGCCGCGCTCGCGCACGCGCGGCTCTCGCGCCGCACCGCGCGCGACGCCGACAGCCTGCTGACGATGGCGCGCCTGCGCCGCGAGGTCGGGGACGTGAGCGAGCTGGACGTGCTGCTCGCCGAGGTGAACGCGGGACAGCTCCAGAACGTCGCCGTCGACGACTCGCTCGCCGCCCTGAACGCGCTGCTGGGCGTGCAATTCGTCATGGGACTGCCGGCCGACGCACCCACGATCACCCTCTCCGACTCCCTGGTCCCCACGGACGCCACGCCCGACGACACGGCCGGCGTCGGCCAGCCGCTGCAGGTCGTGGCGGCCGCCGCGACCCTGCGCTCGGCTGAGCGCACGCTGACGTTCGCGCATCGCAGCGTCTTCGCAGCGCCGAGCCTCCAAATGGGGTTCGAGCGAGGCGATCCCACGGAGCCACCCGGGACCGTGCTGCCGACGTTCGGAGTGTCGTTGCCGTTCCCCCTCTTCAACTGGAACGGGGGCGAAATCGGGCAGGCCCGAGCGGCGCGCGACCGAGCGCAGGCGCAGCTCGATGTGACGCGCCGGGGATCCGCTGCCGACCTGAGCCGGGCTCGTCGTCTCCTGGCGGCCGCGCTCGAGCGCGTCGCGCGCGGGCGTCGCCTGCTCGCGAGCGCCGACCGCGTGGCGGCGATGTCGCTGCGAGCGTACGCCGAAGGCGCCATTCCGCTCGCCAACGTGCTCGAGGCCCAGCGCAATGCGCGCGAGGCGTTGGGCCGCTATATCGACGATGTCGGCCTGCTGGACGACGCCGTGGCCGCCGTCCGGCTGCTCACCGCCTCCGCGGACCAGCCGTGAGACGCCTCGCTCTCCTAGTCGTCGTCGCGGCCGGCTGCCGCGTCCGCGCCGCCGCCGACGAGGCCGACGCCACCATGGCGGGCTCGGCCGTCGCCGCGCAGACAGCCGTCGCCGCCGAGCGGCCATTCGCGCGGATCGTGCGCGCCATCGGCACCGTGACGGCCCGCCCGGGACACTTCGCCGAGCTCGCCGCGCCGGGCCCGACGCGGGTCGCACGCATTGGCGTCGCTCCCGGCCAGCGCGTCGCCCTGGGCGACACGCTGATCGAGTTCGAGCGAGCGCCGTTCGACGCCGCTGCCAACAGCGCCGACGCGGCGCTCGAGAACGCCCAGCATGCGCACGCCCGCGCGGTCCGGCTCGTCCAGGCGGGCATCCTCGCGCAAAAGGAGGCCGATCAGGCGGCGGCGGAGCTGGCGCAGGCGCAGGTGACGGCCGTGACCGCCCGGCGCGCCCAACAGCTCGCGACGCTGCGCGCTCCGCTCGCGGGTGTCGTGACGCGCATGACCGCCGTGCTCGGCGCCGCTGTGGATCCGAGCCAGGCCCTCATCCAGATCGCCGACCCGGGAGCGCTCGACGTCGTCTTCAACGTCTCGCCCGCCGACGCCGCGGAGATCCACGATGGCGATTCGGTGGCGGTCACGGCCGGTGAGTCCGCGGCGGGCGACCCGCTCGGGTCCGGCACCGTGACGGGCGTCGCGGCCGCGGTGGATTCCGTCACCCGCGCCGTCGCCGTGCGTGCCCGGCTGCGCCATCCCGCCAGGGCCCTGCGGCTCGGCGAGTCGCTGTTCGGCGGGATCGTGACCGCGGTCGTGCCCCGCGCCGTCACCGTGCCCGTCGCCGCGCTCGTCCCGGCCGCCGGCGGTGAGGGTTTTCAGGTCTTTGTCGTCGA
>QHUD01000171.1 GCA_003221085.1 Gemmatimonadota bacterium | reverse complement strand
GCTGTGCGCCTGCACATGGGTGATCCGCTCGCTGTGTTCGCGGCCGCGGACGCCGGTCTCTGCAAGTCGGGGACGACGACCCTCGAGGCCGCGCTCGCCGACGTGCCGATGGTCATCGCGTACCGTCTCAACCCCGTGTCGTTCGCCATCGCCATCCGACTGCTGCAGGTGCCACACGTCGGTCTGGTGAACCTGATTGCCGGACGGGAGGTGAGCCCCGAGCTGCTACAGGGCGCCGTGACGCCCGCCGCTCTGGCCAACGCGGTGCTCCCGCTCCTCGACCCGGACAGCGAGGCGGCCCGTCGCCAGCGGGAGGGGCTGGGGCTCGTGCGGCAGCGGCTGGGGCCTCCCGGTGCGGCCGAGCGCGTGGCCGCCCTCGCCCTGGAGCTGGCGGGGTGAAGCTCGGCCGGGCCGAGCCCCTGGTGACGGCACTCGTGGCGGGCCTGGTGCGCTTGCTCGCGGCGACCTGGCGCTACCGCGTGCGGGGGTGGGAACATGTGGCCGCCGCGCGCGCGAGCGGGCAGCCGGTGATCTACATCCTGTGGCACAGTCGTATCCTGCCGCTCTTGTTCCATCGGCGTGACGAGCGCATCGCGCTGCTCATCAGCCGTCATCGCGACGGCGGCTACCTCGCCGAGCTGTCGGAGCGCTGGGGGTATCGGGTGGTGCGGGGATCCTCCCAGCGGGGGGGTGAGGCGGGGCTGCTGGGGCTCGTGCGCCATCTGCGCCAGGGTGGGGAGGTGGCCCTCACGCCCGACGGCCCCCGTGGCCCGGCGGAGCGGATGAAACCGGGTGCCCTAGCCGCCGCCCAACACGCGAACGCGATGGTGATCGCCGCGGGCGCGCGGGCTTCGTCGGCGTGGTGGATCGAGTCGTGGGATCGGTTCTGCCTGCCCCGACCATTCGCCCGGGTGGACATCGCGTATAGCGAGCCGTTCAGGGTGGAAGAGGGAAAAGCGGCGTTGCGTCGCGGGATGACCGTGGCGGAGCGGGCGTTGCAGGACGTGACGTACGGCGCAAACGCAGGACACGGGATGGAGAACGGGTGAACGCGGCGCGCGTGGTGCACTGGCTGTGGGGTGGCTCGCCGGCCGCCCGGGTAGCACGCCTGCCGCTCGTCCCCCTCGCGGGGGCGTATTGGGCGGTCATGAAGCTGCGCGCGGCCCAGGGTGCCGCCGGCGCCGTGCGCCTCCCCCTGCCCACGATCGCGGTCGGGAATCTGTCCGTGGGCGGCACGGGCAAAACGCCGCTCGCGGCCTGGATCGCTGCCTACTGCGCGACGCGCGGCCGCACGCCCGGGATCTTGCTGCGGGGCTACGGTGGGGACGAGCCACTCGTTCATCGGCGACTCGTGCCGCAGGCGGTCGTCGTGGCGAACCCCGATCGGGTGGCGGGCGCGGTCGCCGCGCGCGCCCAGGGCGCTCACGTCCTCGTTCTGGACGACGCGTATCAGCTGCTGGACGTGGGGCGGGACCTGAACATCGCGGTCGTGAGCGCGGAGAGCGCCGCCGTGTCGCCCTGGCCCTTGCCGGCGGGGCCGTGGCGCGAGGGCCGGGACGCCCTGGGCCGCGCCGACTTGATCGTCGTGACTCGGAAACGGGCGTCGGCGGAAGCGGCGGAAGCCCTGGCCGATCAGTTGGGTCGGACGAGGGGAAAGGGGAGGGGGACGCCGCTTTGCCTGGCGCGACTCGCGGTCAGCCATCTCGAGGGCATGCGGTCCGGAGCGCGCCAGGAGCTGACGGCGCTCGCCGGCCGGCGGGTTGTGGCGGCCGCAGGCATCGCCGACCCGGAGAGCTTCGCGCAGCAGCTGGGGACGGCGGGCGCGAGCGTGCAACTCGTGGCGTACCAAGACCATCACGCCTATCGCCCGGCCGACCTCGGGCGGCTCGTGCGGGCCGCCGCCGGGGGGGATTATGTTGTAGTCACTGAAAAGGACGCGGTGAAGCTTCGTCGACAGTGGCCCAGGAGTGCGGCAGAGCCCCTCGTCGCGGTGCTTGCCGTCCACTGGGAACGCAACGGCCGGGCGCTCGAGCAGGCGGTGGACGCCGTGCTCGCCCCGGCCGGCCGTGCCTGAGACCCGACCTCTACACGAGCGCCACTTGAGCGAACCTGCCATCCAGCCCCAAGGTCATATCGGTATCCGGCCCGACAAGGACACGTTCCTTGCGGAAGAGAACCCGTTCGAGGCAATGATGGAGCGGTTCGATCACGCCGCGCAGCTCTTGAACCTCGATCCGGGCCTCTACAAGGTCCTCCGCAACCCCGAGAAGCAGATCATCGTGTCCCTCCCCGTGCTGCGCGATTCGGGCGAGCTGGACGTGTACACGGGCTTCCGGGTGCTGTACAACACGTCCCGCGGGCCGGCTAAAGGCGGTATCCGGTTCGATCTCAACGTCACGCTCGAGGAAGTGAAGGCGCTCGCCGCGTGGATGACGTGGAAGTGCGCGCTCGTGAACATCCCGTTCGGAGGGTCGAAGGGCGGGGTCGTGTGCGATCCCACGACCATGTCGATGGCCGAGCTCGAGCGGGTGACGCGCCGCTACACCGCGAGCATCATCGAAGTCCTCGGCCCCGACTCGGACGTACCGGCTCCGGACGTCAACACCAACGAGCGGGTGATGGCGTGGATCATGGACACCTACTCCATGCATCACCGTCATACGGTGACGGCGGTCGTGACGGGGAAGCCGGTGGAGATGGGGGGCTCGCTGGGGCGGCGGGAAGCGACGGGGCGCGGGTGCATGTTCGTGACCCGCGAGGCGCTGGCCAAGCTGGGCATGAGTCTCAAAGGCGCCCGGGTGGCCGTGCAGGGATTCGGCAACGTGGGTTCCGTTGCGGCGGACCTGATGGCCAAGGAAGGGGCTGTTATCGTCGCCGTGTCCGACAAGTCCGGCGCGGTGCATAACCCCCAGGGGCTCGACATCCCGGAGATGCTCAAGTGGGTCAAAGAGCATCGCCAGCTCGCGGGTTATCCCAAGGGCGAGCAGATGAGCAAGGACGCACTGCTCACCGTGGAGTGTGACGTGCTGGTGCCCGCCGCCACCGAGAACGTCATCACCCGTAAGAACGCGCCGCAGATCAAGGCGAAGATCATTTGTGAGGGCGCGAACGGTCCAACGACGGCCGCTGCCGACGAGATTCTCGAGAAGAAGGGCATTTTTGTCATTCCCGACATTCTTGCGAACGCCGGCGGTGTGACCGTGAGCTACTTCGAGTGGGTGCAGGACCGCGGTGGCTACTTCTGGGACGAGGACACGGTGAACCGGCGGCTCGAGAGCATCATGGTGCGCGCCTTCAACGAGGTGGCGGTCACGACCGAGAAGTACAAGGTGAACACCCGCATCGCCTCCTACATCGTCGCGGTCGATCGTGTGGCGGCGATGCATCGGCTGCGTGGGATGTATGCCTGATGCGCTACCGTGTCGTCGCGGTCGGCCGCGTGCGCGACGCGGCGCTCCGCGCGGCCTGTGACGGGTACCTCGAGCGCCTGCGCCGCTACACACGGGTCGAGGAGCGGGAGGTGAAAGACGAGGCGCGAATCCTCGAGGGAGTGCCCGAGGGCTCGCGCCTCGTCGCACTATCCGGGGCGGGAGAGCCATGGACCTCCGAGCAGCTCGCCGACTGGACGGCGCGTTGGGACCTGGAGGGTCGCGATGTCGCCTTCGCGATCGGCGGCGCGGATGCGCTCCCGGCCGCGGTATTGCAGGCCGCCGAGTGGATATGGAGCTTGTCCCGCCTGACGTTCCCGCACGAGCTCGCCCGGGTGCTCCTGTACGAGCAGCTGTACCGCGCGTACACCATCCGCCGGGGGGAGCCCTACCATCGCGGATCCTGAGCTGACGCCGTCGGACCGGGCGGCCCTGCTGGAGCTGGCGCGCGCGACGTTGGACGCGCACCTGTCAGGGCGGCCGCTGCCGCCGGTATGTGATGTTCCCGGCGCGGCACTGAAGCGCGGGGCCTTCGTGACCCTCACCGAGCGCGGCGCGTTGCGGGGTTGCATCGGTCACGTGGCAGCCGATCGCGAGCTCGGCACCGTAGTGCGGGAGATGGCGGTCGCGGCGGCGCGGGACGATCCCCGCTTCGCTCCGGTGAGTTGCGAGGAGCTGTCGTCGCTCGCCCTCGAGATCTCCGTGCTGTCCGAGCCTACGCCGCTCCCGGCCCCCGTGGCGCCGGAGCGCATCGTGGTTGGCCGGGACGGTCTCATCGTGCGACGCGACCGGCACGTCGCGCTCCTGCTTCCCCAGGTAGCGCGTGGGTATCATTGGGGGCCCGAAGCGTTTCTCGCGGCGACCTGCCACAAAGCCGGACTGCCGCCGGATGCCTGGCGGGAACCGGCTACCGAAGTCCTCACGTTTCAAGCAGACGTGTTCGGGGAAGGGGACGCGTGATACCGAGGATCGTGACGACTCCGATCGCGCCGCTGGCGTTGCCCGAGCCGCGTGTCGCACCGCGGCGCGTGGCCCCGGACGTGGTCGCGGCTGCGTTGCCGGGGCCGGCGCGTGATCGGCTCGCGGCGGGCGACGTCCTGGTGGTCACGACCGGTCAGCAGCCCGGGCTCTTCACGGGGCCGCTCTACACGGTGTACAAAGCGTTGTCGGCGATCGCGCTGGCGCGGCGCCTCGAACGAGAGCGGCGGGTGCCGGTTGTGCCGGTGTTCTGGGTGGCGGGGGACGACCATGACTTTGCCGAAGCGAATCACACCTGGTTCTTGAACGCCGGCGGCGACCTCGTCCAGATCGTGCTGCGTGAGCGCGCCGCCGATGCGCCGCTCGTCCCGGTGGCCCGCGAGCCCTGCGGTCCGGAGATCGTCGCGGCGCTGGCCCAGCTCCGGGACGGCACGCCCGAGACCGAATTCAAGCCCGGCGTGATCGAATGGCTCGAGCGATGGTACCGCCCCGAGGCCACGCTCGCGGACGCGTTCGCCGGGGCGCTGGATACGCTGCTCGGGCAGCGTGGGTTGGTGGTGCTGCGCGCGTACCACCCCGGGGCCAAGCGGATAGCCGCGCCCTGGGTGCTCAAGGGGCTCGATCTCACGCTCTCGGACGGTTACACGCCGGTGCTCCTGGAGGCCCGCCAAGGCCGTGACCGGTTGCAGCGTGATGGCGAGGCGTTCGTGACGCGCCGCAGCGGGGAGCGCTTCACTCGGGCGGAGCTCGAGCGCGTCGCCGGGGAGGCACCCGAGCGGCTCTCGCCGAACGTGCTGCTCCGGCCCGTGGTGGAGGCGGCGCTGCTCCCCACGGTGGCCTACGCCGCGGGGCCGGCGGAGCTCAAGTATCTCCAGGATGCGGCGCCGCTGTACAGCACGCTCGGCGTGACGCGCCAGCCTCCGGTGCCGCGCTGGTCGGGCGTGATCGTGGAGGCCCGGGTGGACAAGTTGATGGAACGCCACGGGATCGACCTCGCGGCGTTTGACGGAAAGCCGGGCGAGCTCGAAGCCCGGCTCGTCCGGCACGATCTGGCGCCCGACACGGTGGCGACGCTCGAGGCGCTGCGTGGCGGCATCGAAGAGCACTACGGCCGGCTGCTCGAGTCCGTCGTGAAGATCGACCCGACGCTCGAGCGCACGGTCGAGTCCGCCCGCAACGCGGCCCTCGCGGGCGCGCAGACCATCGAGAAGAAGCTCGTCGCGAGCCTCAAGCGCCTCGAGGGCGAGACGTTGGTACGCCAGATCGCGCGCGCCCGTACGGCGGTCTACCCGGCGGGACAGCCGCAAGAGCGAGTGCTCACCATCGCCTCGTTCCTCATCCGCTACGGGCCAGGCCTCGTGGATGCGGTGGAGCAGGAGGTGGCGCGCTGGACGGGCACTTCGTAAAATCCCTCCATGTGGATCCTCGTCGTCGTGCTGCTCGTAGCGCTGATGATTCCCATCACGGCGATCCTGCTCGATTCGCCGCTCGGGCGCTCGATTGCGCGGCGGCTGGAAGGTCAGGGAGACGGAGCGGGGGCGGGGAGTGCGGCGGGCGTGCGCAAGCTGGAGGAGCGGGTGGAAACACTGGAATCGGACCTCGAAGACCTGAACCGCTCCATCGCCGGCATGCGTGAGGAGCTGCAGTTCGTGCAGCGCCTGCTGGAAGACCCCGGCAAGAAGAAGCGTCCGACCTGACCGCGTCCAAGCTTGCCGGTGCGGGGGGGGGCCGCCACGCCGCCCAGGTCGCCGCCGGCATCTTCCTGACGCGGGTGCTCGGCTATGTGCGCGAGCGGGTGTTCGCGCACTACTTCGGCAACGACAGCGTTCCCGCCGACGCCTTCCGAGCGGCGCTCCGGATCCCCAACACCATCCGCAATCTCCTCAGCGAGGGCACCCTCGCTGGGTCGTTCATTCCCGTGTACGCCGCGCTCAACGAGCGGCCGGACAAGGCCGCCGCGCG
>QHUD01000041.1 GCA_003221085.1 Gemmatimonadota bacterium | reverse complement strand
GGGCGCAGCATATCGGGGAAGGTGTCGACTGCGGGGAGGTAATTGCCCTCCAGCTCGTGGCCCGAGTTCAGGCCTGTGGGATACCAGCCGAACGTCACGCCCTGCGCCCGGCTACGCCTGATGGCCTCGGCGATCCTGAAGTCCTGGCTCACGTTGTAGAAGACGAGCTTGGTGCACCCTGTGCCGCGCACCGCGTCGGTGAGGGCGTTGATGTAGTGAATCGAGCCCGGGAGGTCGTCCGGATGATGCCACGGCTCGTTCACGAGCTCGATGAAGAGGATCGCGGGCTCGTCCTTGAGTGTCAGGCGTGTGTACGGATTTACGTGATCCAGGATCTGGCGCAGGTAGTTCACTTGCGCCGCGATGGCGGCGGGATCTGTGCCCATGCGGGCCTTGCCGAAGCGCCGGCCGAAGCCCGGCGCGGAGCTGTCCTGCAGGGCGTCCGGCCAGTTCGAGCCATACACCTGGATCGGACTGAAGAGCATGTAGATGCCGCGCTCCCGCGCGCGGGCGACGAGGTAGTCGAGCAGATCCAGATGGTCGTTCGCGATGAGGTTGCCGGCCGAGTCGGACGCCTCCCAGTCGCCCCAGAAGGTCAGCCGCAGGCCGTCCCAGCCCATGCGGGCGAACTGCGCCATGTCTTCGTCGATCATCTTCTTGCGATCGGCATGGAGATAGCCGGCGGCGCGGTAATCTGACGCGGTGGGCAGCACGTAATTCGCCCCGAAGAGGGTGACCTCCTCCCGATTGTCTTTCCAACGCACGACGCCCTGGTTATCGAGGTATACGGCCCGGTTGGCGGGCGCGGGGGACTGGGTGGCGAGCGACGCCGGAAGCAGGATGGCGAGAGAGAGCGTCGCTCGCACGCGCCCTATCGGCGGATGAGGTCGAGGACCAGGCTCTCCCGCGGCGCGATCGTCGCGGCCGGGACGTAGCCGTCAATCTGTCCGTCGCGGCGCACCCGCAGAGTGCCCCCTCTCCGACCGCCGAGCGTGTTGATCGGGGCGTACGTGCCGGGTGGCAACACCCGCGCGGCGGAGCCGATCGCGACGCCGGAGACCGCGGCCGCGCCCAGGTTCGCTATCACGAGCACGGTGTGGCCACTCGTGCGACGCAGGTATGCGGCCACCTGGGGGCTCGTGGCCGAGAGCGGCACGAGTCTTCCTGTCGCGAGCGCCTCATTCTTTTTGCGCAGGTGAATCAGTCGGCGGTACAAATTCAGGAGCGAGCCGGCGTCGGCATCTTGCGCCGCGACGTTGCTGGTCAGCGAATCCGGCTGGGCGCTCTCCCACGCGGTGCCGGACGTGAACCCCAATCCCGGACGCGCGCTCCATTGCATCGGAGTGCGGAGGCGCGGATCGGGCTTGTCGCCCGTCATCCCGATCTCCTCGCCATAATAGATGAAGGGGAGGCCCGGAAGGGTCAGCAGGAGAGTCGCCGCCAGCTTCGCGCGGGCGATGTCGTTTCGGAGAGCGGTCATCGTGCGCATGCCGTCGTGGTTGCTGAGGAACGGCGACCAGCGGTACGCCGGCAGCGTGTCCTGGAGCCGGAGGAAGCCGGTGAGCAAACCCGCCGCCGAGCCAGTGCGGACCGCCGACAGCAGCGAGTCGGCCAGCTCGAAGCCGAAGTACGACGTGAGCTGATCCGGGTAATACGGCATCATCTGGTCGATGTTGCCCCACGCCTCGCCGACGGTATATGCGCCGGGCTTCACGCTGTCGATGTGCGCCGCGTACTCGTGGAGAAAAACGTGGGTGCCGGGGCACCCCATCAGACAGCTTCCTTCCTCCACCAGGTAGGGCACGGCGTCGAGGCGGAAGCCGTCGACGTCCATATCGCGCAGCCAGAAGGTCGCGATCTTCTTCGCCTCTTCGCGCACGGCGGGCGTCCCGTAGTTGAGGTCCGGCATTCCGCTCCAGAAGACGCCGTAGTAGTACTCGTCCCGCACGGGGGAGCGGTGCCAGTCGTCCCCGCCGTGGGGCCCCTTGCCGAGCGGCGACGGCGCGAAGCGGTACCACGCGCGATAGGGCGACGCCGTATCGTGCAGGGCCGCCTGGAAATAAGGGTGCTCGCTCGAGCTGTGGTTCAGCACCATGTCCACGAGCACCTTGATGCCGCGCCGGTGGGCTTGGGCCACCAGCCGCTTGAAGTCCTCGTTGGTGCCGTAGGCGGGCTCGACGCGGTAGTAGTCGCTGACGTCGTACCCGTGGTAGCTGGGCGACGCCGCCACAGGCATCAGCCAGATACAGGAGGCGCCGAGCTTGCCGATGTAGTCGAGTTTCTGGATCAGCCCGTTCACGTCGCCGATGCCGTCGCCGTTGCTGTCGTAGAACGAACGGACGAAGACTTCGTAGCATACGGCGCCCCCCCCGCGGGTCCAGGGAGGGGGCGTCTGCGTCGCCGCGATCGGGGAGGCACAGGCCGCGAGCGCGACAGCGAGCAGTACCGCGCATGGGATTGACATGGCCGGCGTTCGTGTGGTACTACTCGGCGAGAGCAGAGGAGGTAGTATGGGCGACGGCATGGGCACGTTTCGCATCGCTGTCGAGATCGATAATCCCGCCCGTCCGGGCAAGAAAGCGGTCCTGCAGGCCGTTCTGGTGGACACGGGAGCTGAGCTGTCTTGGTTTCCTGCGCCTGCACTCGACTCGCTCGGGATCGAGCGAATTAAGGTGTGGCACTTCCGGCAGGCGGACGGCTCGGTGCTGTCCCGGTGGACGGGGGGCGTGAGGCTGCGCGTGGCCGGCATCGAGACCCTCGACGAGGTCGTGTTCGGCGAGCCCGGGGACCTGGTCCTGCTGGGTGCGCGTTCGTTGGAAGGGCTGAACCTCCGGGTCGACCCGCGCAACAAGCGACTTGTCGATTCCGGGCCCGCCCCCGCCGCGGCGACACGCGCGGCGTGATCTATTCGGCTCACGGCAGTTTGGTCGCGGCGTCGATGGCGACCGCGCTATTGGGCGTGAGGTGGAGGCGGAGGGCGCCCGCCAAGTCCACCACGAGCGCGCTGCCCGCACAGGCTGCTGCGACCAGGCCGCCCGTGAGGATGTCGCAGTAGGTGCCGGGTGGTAGCCCCGTCGCGATCGTGGTGTCCACGGCGGCGCCATCCCGGTTGATGGCGACGAAGCCCTTATCGCCCCGCGAGAACGCGATGGCATTCGCGCCGTCGTCCCACCAGTGGATGATAGCGGTGCCAGCGACGACTTTCCGAAAGGCGACCATGCCCAGGATGGACGGATCGCGCTGCTCGCACACCCACTGGCCGACGGTCGCCGTCTCGAGGCTCGACGCACAGGTCACAGCATTAGTGTTGCCGTTCGCATCGGACGGCGGACCCATGTCGTTTTCCGCCGGACAATCGAACGCATAGCTCGACAGGATGGACGGGTAGCCGTAGGGCTGCGCCAGCATCCACACGTTCGCGACGCGGAAGGTGTTGCCGTCACGATAGCCGAGGCCGCACTGGTGCTGCGTGTCGTGGTTCTGGAGGAACACCACGGCTTTGTCGGATGGCATGAGCCCCCAAGCCGTCGGGGAGAACTGGCTGCCGGGTGGTCCGTTCGGGTTGAGCTGCGAGATATGCTGGCCCCCAATACCACGGAACTTGTCTCCGACACCAACGAAGGTGAACTCCGTGATGTCCGCCGCGCCACCCGAGCCGTACGCCTCGCCGAAGTAATCGCGCGGCGACAGCGCTTCACCCGCACCGCCGATCACTTCAAGGAAGTAATAAGGAAGCGGGCGCCCCTCGGCCGTCATGGTGGAATTCACGAGCGCCAGGATCTGGTCGAGCTCGACTTGCTGGATGTGTTTCGCCGCGTCGATGCGAAAGCCCGCCACGCCCATGCGCGCGAGCATGATCAGGTAGTCGGCGATCTTCTGCCGGACAGAAGGCGATCCGGTGTTCAGATCCGGCAGCCCCAACAGCTCGCAGTCCTGAACGTTCGCGGCGCTCTGGTAGTTGCTGACCGTGCAGGGGGCGTGGAAATCGCTCGGCGTGTAAAGACCAGGATAGCTGTACTTGGTGTAGGCCGTCCCGTTGCTCCCGACACCGGGACTCGGGTAATTGGTCATGTGGTTGATGACCGCATCCACGTAGATTCCCACGCCCACCGCGTGACAGCGCTGCACCATGTCGGCGAATTCGGCGCCCGTGCCCGACCGGCTGCGCGCGATGCTGTAGCTCACCGGCTGATAGCGCTCGCTCCAGGTGTGGCTGGGCTCGACGCTATGCTCCTCGGGCGGCGACACCTGCACGGCCGTGAAGCCCGCCGGCGCGAGGACATGCTCGCATTCGTTCGCGATGTCCGTCCACTTCCACTCGAACAGGTGGACGAACACGTCGCCTGCGGCCATGTGGCCGCTGGGCCGGTAGCTCGGCGGCAATGTCGGCCGACCCCCGGGCGCCTGGGGAGCGAGCGGGTGACCGCACGCCGCCCCCGCTAACACTCCCAAGGCGGCGGCGAAGCGACGGCTCGACGACAGCGACGGCCTCCGCGCGCTCAGTAGCCCGGATTCTGCTTCAGGTTCGGGTTGGCCACGACCTCGGAGTAGGGAAGCGGGTACAGGTTCAGGTGCGCATCGGTCGCAATGCCGGCCGAGTTCGTACCGTTCGGGTCCTGGCCCTTCCACGCCCAGAGATACGTGCCGCCTGTGAACAGGCCGTAGCGGATCAGGTCAGTCCTGCGATGAGCTTCCCACAGCAGCTCGCGGCCCCGCTCGGCCAGGATGAAAGGCAAGGTCAGCTCAGCGTCCGTGATGTCGCCGGACGTGCCCCCGTAGGCGCGCTCTCGCAACGCGTTTACATAGGTCAGCGCCTGCGCTCGGGTACCGCCGCCGCCGCGCAGCACGGTCTCCGCGTAGATCAGGTACGCCTCGCCCAGGCGGAACACCGGGAAGTCCGTGTCGACGAAGGCCGAGTCCGAGGGGGGCACCCCAGTCGAGGTTACGTTCTGGAACTTGGGCGCGGCGATCCCTTTGGTAAAGTCGCCGATGCTGGTCACTGCGACCGTCTGACCGGTCGTGTAGAAGTACGAGGGCCGGTTGTCCCCAGCGACATAGAAGCTGTCGGCCTGCGGCTTGATACGCAGTCCCCACCAGCAGCCGTTGATCCCGTAGCTGCTGTTGCTCATGCTGCCCCCACACGAGGCGTGGGCCAGGAACGTCACGCCGCCGTAGGTCTGGGTCCTCTTCCCGTCCTGCGTAATGGCGAAGATGATCTCGGGCGACGTGTTGTTGTCGGCCTGGAACAGGTGCCGATAGCTCGGATCCAGGCTGTACGTGCCTGAGTTGATGACGGCCGCAGCCGCGGTCAGAGCGTCGCTGTAGTGCGGTGTGCCGGTATAGACGCCCGCGTTCAGATAGAGCTCGGCCAGCAGCATGTCGGCGGCTGGTGCCGTCGCACGACCATACGTGCTCGGCCCGGGCGGCGGCAGCGAGTCTTTGATGGCCGTGAGCTCGCTCACGATGTAGTTGTAGATGTCCGTGCGCGTGCTCTGCCGCGGCGGGGGGCCGCCGATCAGGTCGCTCTCGGTCACGAGGGGGATGTCCCCGAAGAGATCGATCCCGTGCCAGTAGCTCAGGGCGCGTAGGAATCGAGCCTCGGCGCGATACTGGCGAATCTGCGCCCTGAGCGCGGGCGGGACGTTCCCCCGTGCGGTGAGCTTCGCATCCGTGGTTTGGCGCAGGAACTCGTTCGCGAAAACGGCTTGAAAGTAGATGCGGTAATACATCGCCACCACCATGCGGCTCTGCGACGTCCAGGTCTGGGTGTTCATCTCCGGGAGACCGATGTCGTTCCACGCGATCACGGCCTCGTCCGTGGGCAGCTCTTGCGTCTCCCAGTACAGGCGCAGGTATTGTGAGAATCCCTCGTCGATGCCCGAGATGTCCGGCAGCCCGGCCGGGCCCTGCTGTCCGCTGACGGCCAGCCCGGCGTACTCGCGAGCGATGAACGCCAGGTACGAGTTGGGATCGTTGAAGATGTTGGACTCGGTGACGGTGCTTTGCGGCTCCACGGTCAGGTCGGTGCAGCCGACCGCCGCCAGGAGCAGGAGGGCGGCGACGACCGCAGGCGCCTCACGTCGTCTCAGATTCATGGCTCTGTGGTTCATGGCTCCGTCCCCCTAAAACCGGACGCTCAGGCCACCGGTGACGGTGCGCGAGCGCGGATAGATGTTGTTGTCGACCCCGTTCAGCCCCGCGGTCGGATCCACACCGCTGTAGCCGGTGATGGTGAATGCGTTCTGTACGGTGGTGTAGAGGCGCATCAGCTCACCCCGGTAGGTGAAGTTGTAGGCGAGCGTGATGTGGTCCATCCTGAGGAAGGACGCCTTCTCCACGTAGAAGTCCGAGAGGTACTGCGGGGTCGTGAAGCCGGTCTGGAGGACCGACGCGTGCAGATTGTACGGGGAGCCCCGTCTCACCTCCTGGTAGCTACCCAGGTTCGACGCCACGTTGTTGTACACGTAGTTCCCGAGCCACGCCCGCAGCGTGAAATTCAAGTCGAAGTTGCGGTAGCTCAGGTAGGAGGAGTGCCCCAGGACCCATTTCGGCGAGGGATCGTGGAACGCCCGGAGGCTCTGGGCATCGCAGCTCGAGGCGATGGTGTCGGCCAGGCTGATGTACTTGCCCTCCACGGGCTTCCCGTTCTGATACTGCTGCTGACAGACGAAAAATGAGTTGATCGGCTGGCCGGGCTCGAGCACCTGGATCGTGGTGCCCACGCCGCCGGCGACCCCCGTGACCTGGATCTGTTGCGCGCCATTTGCGCTGATGCTGGTCAGCTCGTTCGTATTGTGCGCGACCGTGAAGTCGGCGGTCCAGCGCAGGCGACTCGTGCCACCGCGGAGCAGGCTAGCACTGAGGCTCGCTTCGATGCCCTGGTTCTTCATGCTGCCGATGTTTTGTGTGATGAAGTTCGTGAAGTTGGTGCCGGCGGGCGTGGGCACCACGAAGATCAAGCCGGTGGTCTTCTTGTTGTACCAGTCGATGGAGCCGCTGAAGCGCTGGCCGAAGAGGCCGTAATCGAGGCCGACGTCGTAGGAGCCGGTCTGCTCCCATTCGATGTTGCGGTCGACGCCGCTCGGGCGAATCGTCGACACGAATTGGTTGCCGAACTGCACCTGGGCCAGCCCGTTGCCATACAGATAGGAAACGTACTGAATGTAGTTCGCGAATGACTGGTTGCCGGTCTTCCCCCACGACGCTCGCAACTTCAGATCCGAGATGGGCGTGAAGGCCTTCAGGAACGGCTCCTCGGAAATCCGCCAGCCGAACGAGACGGCAGGGAATGTGCCCCACGCGTGGCTCGGCCCGAACCGCGACGATCCATCGTGCCGCACACTCACCCCCGCCAGGTAGCGATCGTTGAGGTTGTAATTGAGGCGCCCGAAGAAGGAGATCAGCTTGCTCTCCTGGATGTTCGGGCTCCCGGGCGAGGTGTTCTGGGCCGTGGGGAAGCCGTTGATCCCGAGGATGTCGGTGCTGAGACCGGTCACCGTCAGCGACGGAAACTCGGCGTGCGACTGCGCATACGAGTAGCCCGCCGTCACGTCGATGTTCCCGGGCACCTTGTTGAGCGGCGCGGCGTAATTCAGGTACGTCTCGAGCACCGTGTTCAACTGGCTCGGGTCGGTGCGATAACCGTAGCCCCGCTCGCCGGATTTGATTTCGGCGTGCAGGGCGCTCGGGTTGAAGACCTGCTGGGTGATCTTGGCGACGTCGTAGCCCAGGTTGACGGTGGCCTTCAGCCCCGCCAGGAAGGGCAGGTTGTAGTCGGCCTGCGCGTTGCCGATGCTGCGGTAGGTCGTGCCTTCAGACCTGGCCAGATTCAGAATCTGCAGCGGGTTGTCCGCGGACGTGAGGTTGTTCCCGGGCCAATTGTAGTAGCCGGTGGCCGCGGTGGAATCGTACACCGGCTGCGTCGGTCCCATTTGGACGGCGTTGGAAAGCACGGCGCCGGGCGTGAACCGGTCGAACTCGCGCGAGCCCTTCAGATTGGTGCGCACGCTCAGGCGGTCGTCGAGGAATCGTTGCTGGTAGTTGACTCCCAGCGATTGCCGCTCCACCGTGGTGCCCTTGATGATGCCGTCCTGGTTCAAGTGGCTCACCGAAAGGCGGTAGCTGTTCTTATCTCCCGCGCCCGAAACCACCACGTCATGCTGCTGGCCGACCCCGGTGCGGTCCACCAGATCGAACCAGTTGGTGTTCGCGTTGCCGAGCTGACTGATTTGCGCCGGATCCGCGTGCGCGAGCACGGCTGCACGGAACTGCGCGGCGTTCAGTATCGACGGCAGCCGGGTCACGGACGAGGCGGACACGCTCCCGGTATACTCGATCTTCGGCTCGCCCCGCCCCGTTTTAGTCCGGATGAGGATGACGCCATTGGCGGCGTTCACGCCATAGATCGCGGCGGACGAGGCATCCTTGAGCACAGTGATGCTCTCGATATCGTCCGGATTCAGGAAGTTCAGGGGATTGCGCCCGGCCGATGGGTTGAGGCTGTCGCGGCCGATAGATATCCCCCCGCCCGCGCCGGTGCCGAGCGGCACGCCGTCAACGACGTAGAGCGGCTCGCTGCTGGCGTTGACGGAGGTCGCGCCGCGAATCCGGATCGTCAGGTTGCCGCCCGGCTCGTTGTTGTCCACGAGCTGCACGCCCGCAACTTTGTTCTCGATGAGCTGCTCAGGACTGATGAGGCGGCCGTTGTTGAATTCGACAGCCGTCACCTGTTTCACAGCTCCCGTGATGTTGCCCGCCCGCTGCTCCCCATAGCCGGTCACGACGATTTCCGACAGGCTCACCGCCTGGGGGGACAGGGGGATGTCGACGACGACCGTGTCGCCCCCCACGACCGTGACGGCCTGCTTGGCCGACGCGTAGCCGATCATTCGCGTCCGCAGGGTGTCCGTGCCGGCGGGGACGCCCGTGATGAGGTAGCGGCCGTCGGCCTGGGTCAGCGTGCCGCGGCTGCCGACCGCGACCGTGACTCCGGAGAGCGGCTGGTGCGTCGTGCCATCGTTGACGTGTCCGCGGATCGTGCCGGTGGGCTGCTGCGCGCCGAGCGCCGTCACCCGCAGCACCGCCAGAAGCACCCCTATCACGCACTCTGCTCGTCTCATACGCGTCCTCTCAAGCTGAAGGTGTGGCTCGCATGCAGCACCATTCTTCCCCTCCAGATCGAGTTGTCAAGGACGCTCGCTACCCGTGCGCTCTCTTGACGGGATATGGTTCGCCCTCCATTCTAGCCGCCCCGAAACGCCCGAGAGCGAGCATGCGTGAGGCCCTGACGGTTCGTGCCCTGCGCTCCGCGCTCTTCATTTCTCTTCTCCTGTTGGCTGAATGTCGTCCCGAAGCGGAACGGCCGGTATTCAAGCTCCTGACCCCGGCTCAAACGGGGGTCACGTTCGCCAATACCATCACGACTACCGATTCGCTGAACGCGCAGACCGATCCCTACGTGTACAACGGTGGCGGAGTCGCCATCGGTGATATCGACAACGACGGCCTGCCGGACATTTTCCTCACCGGCAACATGGTCTCGAGCCGCCTGTATCTGAACAAGGGCAACATGCGGTTCGAAGACATCACGCAATCGGCGGGCGTCACCACGCACCGGTGGGCTACCGGGGTGACCCTGGTGGATATCAACAACGACGGGTATCTGGATATCTACGTGTCCGTCTCCGGGCCCGAATGGTCCAAGCCAGAGGAACGAGCCAACCTGCTGTTCATCAACAACGGGGATCACACCTTCACGGAGGCCGCCGCACAATACGGTATCGCCGATACCAGCTTCACCACCCAGGCGGTCTTCCTCGACTACAACGGAGACGGGTACCTCGACCTCTTTCTGCTGAACAACTCGCCGGACGATTTTGCACGTGATGACGCGGAACGCCCCGCCGGCGTCAGCGGAGGGACCCCTCGCAGCTACAACGAGCTGTACCGCAACAACGGGAACGGCACGTTTACGAACGTCTCCCGTGAAGCGGGGATATCGCGCGAGCTCGGCTACGGGCTTGGCGTGGTGGTCGCCGACGTGAACGGTGACGGGTGGCCGGACATCTATGTCTCGAACGACATCACGCCCAACGATGTCCTGTATATCAATAACAGAGACGGCACGTTTACCGATAAAGCCGGCCAATGGCTCAAACACACGAGCTTCGCCGGTATGGGTGTCGATATCGCCGACTTCAACAACGACGGCCGGCCCGACATTCTCCAGGTCGACATGATGCCGCGCGCGTTGCGCGCGCGGAAGCGGATGAGTGGCAACCTGACCTACGCCGGCCAGATGAAGTTGCGCAGCAGGGGATTTCAACCCGCCTACGACCTCAACTCCCTGCAGCTGAATAATGGGGTCACGAAGGACGGTGATGTCGTCTTCAGCGAGATTGCCCGCATAGCTGGGGTCGCGTACACCGACTGGAGCTGGAGCGCGCTGTTCGGGGACTTCGACAACGATGGCTACAAGGACATCTTCATCAGCAACGGCTATCCCAAGGCCGTGAACGATTTCGACTACCAGACGGCCGTATTCAGGGCACGTCAGGCTGGAGACACCGCGCAAGCCCTGAAGCTGCTGAGAGACCTGTACAGCTACCAGGGGACCAACTACGTCTTCCGGAACAGGGGTGACCTGACCTTCGCCGACCAGACCAAAGCATGGGGGCTCGACCAGCCGGGCTTTTCCTACGGCGCCGCCTATGGCGATCTCAATAACGATGGCAGGCTCGACATCGTGGTCAACAACATCGACGCACCCGCCATGATCTATGCGAACGTCCAGCCCCAAGCCGACACGAATCACTATTTGCGGATACAGCTGCAAGGAGACTCCCCGAACCCTCGGGGGATCGGAGCGAATCTGGTCCTCACAGCAGGAGGAAAAAAGCAATACATCTACCATTCCCCGTACCGGGGGTACATGTCCACCATGGATGACCGCGAGCATTTCGGACTGGGTCGCGCCACGCGCGTGGATAGCCTGGAAGTCACCTGGCCCGATGGGCGCTATCAATTACTCACCGGGCTGGCGGTCGATCGGATGGTGACGCTGCGCCAGCAAGACGGGATGCGAGATGCGAAATGCGGGATGCGTCACGGCTGCGGAGACCACGCCTCCCGCCTCCCGCCTCCCGCCTCCCGCATCTTCGAGCCCCGCCGAGCGCTGAAGTACCGGCACCTAACGCGGACGCTCGTCGATTACAGCGTGCAACCCCTCTTGCCGTACGAGCTGTCCAGCCAGGGCCCTCACCTCGCCGTCGGAGACGTGAACGGCGACGGCCTGGATGACGTCTTCATCGGCGGCGCAGGGGGGGAGGCCCCGGGCAGGCTGTTCATTCAGCGCAAGGACGGGAGCTTCGTCGAATCCACCGACGGGCAACCCTGGGTGGCCGACCGGCAGTACGAGGATTGGGGAGCGCTGTTCTTCGATGCCAACGGGGACGGACTCCCGGACCTGTATGTGGCGAGTGGCGGCTATCAGCTCGCACCTGGCTCGCGTCGGTTGCAGGACCGTCTGTACATCAACCGGGGAGGCGGGAGGTTCGTGCGAGACAGCCAGGCGCTCCCGGAGATGCTCACCAGCACCGCGACGGTGGCGGCCGGCGACTTTACCGGTGATGGCCGATTGGATCTGTTCGTCGGTGGCCGCCTCGCGCCGCGCAACTATCCCTATCCGACCCGAAGCTATCTGTTACGGAATGACGGAGGTCACTTCACCGATGTCACGGAAGCCGTCGCGCCGGAGTTCGTTCACCCCGGGGGAATGATCACCGCCGCGGTGTGGATCGATTTCGACGGCGACGGGCGATTGGATCTGGTCACGGCGGGGGAATGGATGCCGCTCCAGTTCTATCGCAACGAAGGGGCGCGATTCCGCAACGTGACCGCGTCCATGGGCCTGCCACCGCTGCGGGGCTGGTGGTACAGTCTCGCGACGGGAGATTTCAACCACGACGGCCGCCCCGATCTGGTGGCCGGGAATCTCGGTCTCAATTACACGTACACGACGTCCCAGAGGGGCAAGTTCGGGGTGTATGCGGCCGATTTCACCGGCAACCGGACCACGGACATCGTGCTCACACAGGAGGTCGGCGGGACCTTCACAAGCTTCGATCCCGCAGCTGTTCGGCTCCTCCCCAGTGCAGGGTGCCGTCCATTACCAGACGGATACCTTTGCCAGTCTCTATCTGCAAAACAACGGGGATGGAAAGTTCACGGTATCCCAGCTACCCAATCTTGCACAAATCTCACCGATCACAGCGATCATCGCCCACGACGTAGACGGTGACGGGAATCTCGATCTGATCGTGGCGGGAAACCTGTACGACGCCGAGCCGAACACTCCGCGAGCGGATGCCGGCGATGGCCTATGGCTCAGGGGCGATGGCCAAGGGCACTTTCACCCGGTGCCTCCGGTGGCAAGCGGCTTTCTCGCGCCGCTCGACGTGACCGGCCTGGCACTGATCAAAACGCCCACCGGGAACGCCGTGCTCGTTGCCAATCACGGCGATTCCCTGCAGGCGTTTACGATCACTCGCCCCTAAACCGACCCGGCTACCACCCCGCATTCTGCGTCAACGCCCCATGGCTCAACTCGATCTGTATCTGAGGGATCGGATACAGATGATGCCGGCTCGTAAAGGGAGCCGCGGTGGCCATCCAGGGGAGCCGGTTTTTCTCGACCGCCAGGTAGTTGGTGATCACCGAATCGGCGTCGCCGCGGCGCCGCATGTCGAAGAAGCGTTGGCCCTCCATCGCGAGCTCGAGCCGCCGTTCGTACTTCACGGCCGTTCGGGCAAAAGCCTGATCGGTCCACGGGGTCGTGTACTGGCCGATCTTGTAAATCGCCCATGGCGTGGCCAGGCTGTCATGATTGGCCAAATGGATCAACGGCAAGGCGATTTCGTCATGTCCCGCGCACGCGGGGTACGTCGCCTGTGTTAACACAGCAGACCCACACCCCTCGGCGGTCTGCCCGGCGCGCGCCCGGATCTGATTGACGATCCCACGGGCCTCTTCGAGGCTGCCCGCTTCTACGTTTGCCTCCGCCAAGAGCAACAGCACGTCCGCGTACCGGTAGATGTGGATGTGCACGGAATTCAGCTGGAACGAGTTCCAACCGACGGCACTTTGAGCGCCACTGCGCTTTTCGTGGACGTTCTTCTTCGCGCTGTACGGACCCGAGTAGTCTCGTTTTCTGATGAAGGCGGGTGAGTGTATCCCCCAGTCCTTGAAGGGCACGCCATCCCGCCCGGCGGTCCAGTCCAACCGCGGATCCACGGGAACGGTTGTATTCGCGGCGAAACTCGTGTCTCTGGCGGCAGTTCCAGTCGGGTTTCCCGTGTTCCACGTGGGATCTGTCACGGCCAGGGGCAGGCCGCTGTCGTTCACGACGAAGAAGTTGACCAGGTTTTGCGTCGGCTGGTGAAAACCACAGCAGAACGGGTCCACATACGGGAAATTGAGGCGCTCGCCATAGTTGGAATTGTTCCCATTGGGCTCGCCATCGTTGATGGAGGCCTCATACGCCAGGATCGTCTCCTTACCGTTGGCAAACTGTTTAAAGCCCGTCCAGACGTGATCGAAGCTCGTTTCAAGGTCGAACCGTCCGCCGTTCGAGTCCCGTACCGCGCGCAGGGTCGTCAACGCGCCGGCGTAATCACCCCGATACATCTGCACGCGTCCCTTGTAGGCTCGGGCCTTCCACTTCGTCGCCCGTCCCGCCTGGTTGTTCCTCGGGTCCGCGGGCAGCAACGCGAAGGCCGTGTCGAGATCCCGCAGGATGAGCTTCGCGACGGAGTAAGTGGAAGTGTGCCCGGAGGAACAGCGCCTCGCCCTTGATCGAAGCCGCGTCGCTCGCCGGGATCCCGCCGACCTTGGCCAGCAAGCGCAACGTCGCATTACTGCGGACGACCCCTTCCCACACGGCCCGCCACTTGTCGTTCAGATAGCCCTCGGCCAGACCGGTCCCCCAATTGTGGAGCTCGATGTCCGCAATCGGCTGTTGATCCGTGGCGTCGGATCCCTTGTGGGCATCTCCGCTCGTGACGCTCCCCCATACCCAGTTGCTGGCGGCGGATCCCCACGCACCGCCTACGTCGTTGCTCCAGTCCAACGCTCGGTAGGTGGCAATGAGGGCGCCTTCAACGCCCGCCTGCGTTGACAGCGTGCCTGCATCCAGCGCCCCCTGCGGGGCGACATCGAGAAAGTCCTTGCAGCTGTACGTGACGCCGCCGACAAGGATCAGGAACGCCGTCCCGACCAGCAGGCTGTGCCCAGTGCGCATGTTCATCGTCGTCCGTCCCTCGAGAAAAGGCGTTCCCTAGAGCGTGGTGCTGATGCCCACGCTGATCATTCGGTTGCTCGGATACGCACCCCGATCGACACCGCGATACTGGTCCCGGATATCGCCGGCGGATCCGAAGATGTTCGCCGCGGGCAACGCCGGATCGAGACCCGAGTACCCCGTGATGGTGAACAGGTTTTCCGCCTGGATATAGATTCTCGCGGCGGGTATCCAGCGGATCATGCCCGGCGGCACCGTGAATCCGATCTGCAGATTGCGCAGCCGGACGTACGTTCCGCTCTCGATGTAATAGCTGCTGAGCTGGTTGCTAAAGCCATCACTCGCATCCAGGCGCGGATACTTGGCGTTCGGGTTCGTCACGGTTCCTGGGCAGGTCGTACCGGCACAAGGACCATTCAGCACCACCGAGTTGTCCAGCAGGTCGCTGCGGACGTTGGTGTCGAACACGCGGAAAATGTACCAGTACTTCTGATAGTTGAAGATCTGGCTGCCGAACGAGCCGAACACCGTAGCGCTCAGGTCCCACTGTCCCCAGCGAAGCCCGAGATCCAAGCCGCCCGTGAATTTGGGATGGGGACTCCCGATGACCGCGCGGTCGGCGGTGGTGATATGGTGGTCGCCGTTCACGTCCTTGAACTTGATCCGGCCGGGACGAGCGCCATCAGCCCAGCATTGCCCGAGCGGATCCCCGGTGCCGCATTGGGCGGCGTCCAGCGAATCCTTGTAGTAGCCATCCGCCACGAGGCCATAGAACGCCCCGATCGGATCGCCCACCTGGTTGATGATGGCATTTTGTTCGCGGGTGTATATCGGACCGAAGAAATACGTCGCCGATCCGTCGAGTTTCTCGATCTTGTTGGTGTAATGGCTGCCGTTGAAGGTCACGTTCCAGAGCTTGCCCTCGCCCAAGTTGCCCGAATAGCCGAGCGAAAACTCGATGCCTTTGTTGCTCATCCTACCGATATTGATGAAGGGCGCCGCTGCCGTGCCCGCAGTGGCCGGGAGCGCAGGAGGAAACAGCAGATTATCGGTCTTCCGGTCGTACACGTCGACGCTGAAGTTGCCCTTGCCGTGGAACAGCCCGAGATCCAGCCCGACGTTCACCGACTTGTTCTCTTCCCACTTCAAATCCGGATTGCCTAGTGCCGTTTGCCTGTACCCAGGCAGGAGCGTGGTGCCGTCTCCGCTGATATTGTATGAGGTCTCTCCCGTTGCGCCGCCAAATTGGTCGTTCGTGCGACCCGAAGGGATGTTCTGATTTCCGGTGATGCCCCACCCGAAGCGGAGCATGGCGTTCGAGATGAGGTCGCTGCCCGAGAGGAAGGATTCCTGGGAGAAGCGCCATCCCGCTCCGATGGCCGGGAAAGTTCCCCAGCGGTGCGACGGGCTCACCCGCGAGGAGCCGTCGCGTCGGAGCGTGAAGCTCAAAAAGTACCGTTCGGCAAAATTGTAATCGAGCTTTCCGAAGTACGACAGCAGCGTGCCGATATCACCTCGGCTGGCCACGTTCTTTGTCCTGGCGTCCCCCAGGAAATCGTTGATGTAGCGGTAGTCCACGCCCGTGTTGAGCAGGTTGGAAAGGACCCCATTGATGCCCCGGACCGCGTTCCGGTTCGCTTCCTGGCCCAGCAGGAGGGCGACGTTGTGCCGGTCGAACGTGGTCACGTAATTCAGCGTGTTGCTCCAGGTCCACTCCACGAATGAGCTGAAGTCCTGCGTGATCTGCGTGGCGGTGACCGGCTCTTTGTTCTCCGGCGTGGCCGGCGTGAAGTTTCGGAACGAGCCCTGGCCCACGTTGAACCCGAATCTGGTCTTCGCCGTGAGGCGGCGCGTCAAGTCCAAGCCACCAAACACATTCCCGAAGATCCGGCCGTTGGTGTTCCGATCGTCCCTGTGATTCCAGGCGTACGCGAGCGGATTGGACTGATTGCTGATGGATTTCTCCGAGGCGAAGTGGCCGGCGATGTCGTACACGGGGACGACCGGCTGCATCAGGATGTTCTTGCCGAGGATGCCGTCTTCGGCATAGCCACCGGGGTCGTCCGCCATCCCCCCGTACGCCTGCTCCAACGCGAACCCGATATTTTCGCCCACGTTGAGCCGGTCCAGGTTGAAGGC
>QHUD01000170.1 GCA_003221085.1 Gemmatimonadota bacterium | reverse complement strand
ACCGTGGGCGGCGAGCCTGGCGATCTGCGCCGCAGTGAGCGTCGGATAGATGTGATCGCGACGGGCGGCGGTGTCGGACACCGGGGCGGGGGCGGGGGCGGGGGCCAGCTGGGTCGTCATGGATGCCTCTAGTGGTGGAACTTGAAGTCGAATTATTCTAACACACGATAACCCCGAGGAGCTCCCGATGCTGAGCACTGCACCGCTGCGCGCCTATATCCCCGTTTCCAACCTCCAGCGGGCGCGGAAGTTCTACGAGGAGACCCTGGGACTCAAGCCCGGGGAGCAGTACGGCGGCGGCGTGATTTACCGATGCGGGGAGACGGAAGCCTTCCTGTATCAGACCCCGAACGCGGGCACCTCGAAGGCCAGCCAGGCGTTCTGGCAGGTCGCCGACGTCGAGGCGGAGGTGGCCGAGCTCAAGGCCAGGGGCGTGGTCTTCGAAGAATACGACATGCCGGGGATCAAGATGCAGAACAGCATCGCCACTGGGGGCGGTGCCAAGACCGCGTGGTTCAAGGACAGCGAAGGAAACATCATGGCCGTCAGCCAGCGCCTCCGATAATGGTGTTCTCGACGGCCACCCTGACATTCCTGCGCGGTCTCAAGCGCCATAACCATCGCACGTGGTTCGAGGCCCATCGCGCCGAGTACGAAGCGCATGTGAAGCAGCCGATGGGCGAGCTGATCGAGGAACTGGACGTTCGGCTGACGCGGTTCGCACCGGAAATCATCGGTGAGCCCAAGCGCTCGATGTTCCGCATCTACCGCGACATCCGGTTCTCACCCGACAAGTCGCCCTACAAGACGCACGCGTCGTGCTGGTTCTATCACCGGGACGGCTCGCGCGCCGTGGGGCGCGGGGCCGGTGGGGAGGGGGGCGCGGGGTTCTACTTCCAGATCGCTCCGCGCGACTCGTTCGTCGGGGGCGGGATGTGGATGCCGCCGCGGGACGCCCTCCTCAAGCTGCGCGAGGCCATCGCCGAGGACCCGAAACGCATGGGCAAGATCGCCACCGATCGGCGGCTGGTACGGCGGTTCGGCGGCTTGTCGGAAGAGGCCGTGTTGCGCCGAGTGCCGCGCGGTTTTGCGCCGGATCACCCGGCTGCCCGGTGGCTCAAGTTCCAGTCGTTCGTCGCGGGCCGGCCGCTGACCGATGCTCAGGCGACGAGCGCGCGGCTGCCCGCGCTGCTCGAAGCGGATTTCCGGCTGATGCTGCCGCTGGTGCGATGGATCAACGGCGTGTTGGGGCTACCGGCGGCGGAGCGACGCTAGGCGCGGGGCGCTCGAGGGCGTTGCGGTCCCAGTGCGCGAGGTCCGCCGCGGCGTCGTAGGTGCTCTGGAGGAACGCCAGCAGCGCGTCGACCGGCGACGTGGCCGTACGGACCGCGGCATAGGGCAGGATGAATATCCCCATCGGCGGATGGTAGTACACCGAGCTGGGCTGCGGGACGAGGTCGCGGAGGCCCGCCGGCTCGGGCGCGGCATACGCGTAGAACGCAGCCTCTTGCACGGCCCCGCTTCCGGCCCAGAACCCGGCGCTGATCACTTCGTGAGAGTAAGCCTCCTGGGTCATCCGATCCGCCCCGGGCCGCTCGGGAGCCCGTCGCCCCGAGAACCGGGTCACCGCAAGATCGAAGCTGCCCCAGAAGAAGTGCACCGGACTGCATTTCCCGAGGAATGGCGCGCGAAACCGTCTGAGCACGTCATCCGCCTGGACCAGGATGCGCCAGTGCCGATTGGCGTACTCCGGATCGTATGATGCGTGCGTTTCGTCTTCCGGAAAGCGAATCGGATGCTCCACCTCGACCGGGACGGGCCAGAGCTTTACGTGCACGTCGAGTTGCTTGAGTGCGGCGAGATACGCCCGGTAGAATTCCGCCACCGATCGGGGGCGCAGCGCGATCTTCTCCGCCGCGCCCTCGCTCGTCCGGAGGACCAGCTCGTGCTCGATAAAGTCGAACTCCGCGTCGAGCGTGCGGGACCCGTAGGGCATGGGGCCGGTCGCGAGGCCCCGGGCAGTGACGCGGAATGCGATGTGCCACCAGTGGTTCTGCGGCGGAGCGAGCGCGAGGCAGGTCTTTCCCACGATCTGCGTCCACATGTGGAGCGTGGCGTACGTGTCCTTCCATGCCTCGAGCGGCAGGTCGGGCCAGGGATCGAGCGCCGCGACGTTCTTGGTCATTGGAGAAAGGCCACGATGGCCGTGACGGTGGCTGTCGGCTGCTCTTCCATCAACCAGTGCCCGGACTGGGGGATGACGAGCTCCTGAACGTTTGTGGCGGCAGCGCGCATGACGACCGCCATGGTCGGGCCGAACGACTTTTCACCACCCACGGCGAGCACGGGCATCGGCAGCATGCCCTTGGCGAGGAACGCCCTGTTGTCGACGGCGTCCTGATCGAAGGCCTTGAACTGCTCGAAGCCGGAATGCATCGCTCCGGGAAGGGCGTACAGCCTGGCATAGTGCCGGCGTGAGGCTTCGTCGAACTTCTTCGGATTGGCCGAGAACTCGTTCCAGAAGCGATCCAGGTAGATCCGCTCGCGCCCCTTCACCAGGCGTTCCATATCCGGGCCGCCGAAATGGAAATGCCATAAGAGCGGGCTCTTCAAGATCTCTTCCCAGGGACCCACCCCCGGTATGGGCGCATCCAGCAGGGCGAATTTCGTCACGCGCTCGGGCTGTTCCGCCGCGAACGCGTAGCCGACCATGTTGCCGATGTCGTGGGTAACGAGCTCGACCGGGCCGACTTTGAGTGCGTCGAGGACGCCGGCGACATCGCCGGCTTGGGTCTTTTTGTCGTAGCCACCGGCGGGATGGGAGGAGCGCCCCATACCGCGAAGATCCGGCACGATCACGGTGTGGTCGTGCGCCAGCCGGGCGGCAAGCGGCGCCCACATGTCGCCCGTCTCCCCAAACCCGTGGAGCAGCACGACCGCCGGCCCGTGCCCGCCGACACGCACGAAGATCCGCGTGCCGTTCGTGGCAATGGTTTGGGTCTTGAAGCCGGCGGTGAACGGCTGGACCTGGGCAACGGAGGGCGTCGCCATCCACACGGCACTAAGTGCCACCAGGGCAAATTCCCGCATTTCCAAGACTCCCGTTAGGGACAGGTCGGGCATCCGATGGAACGTACTCGAAGCCAAAACCGACGCTCGTCACCTATGCGAGCCCGAAGCGTTCCATGCGTGAGTAGAGCTTGCTGCGGCTGAGGCCGAGCAGCTTCGCCGCTTTGGACCTGTTCTGACCGGCTTGTTTGAGCGCCCCCTCGACAAGCGTGCGCTCCATCGCCTCGAGGTCCACGCCCTGAGCCGGAAAGTTCTCGACCATGGGTTGGGCGGCGAGCGGGTCCGGGGCGGCCGGGGACAGCGCGGGCGCGCGGTTCGCCGACTTCGCGTACCAGGGCAGGTGCTCCGGATTGATCAGGCCGCCCTCGCACAGAATCAACGCCCGCTCCACCGCGTTGCGCAGCTCGCGCACGTTTCCCGGCCAGCTGTAGGCCAGGAAATGCGCGCGCGCGTCGCGCGAAATCCCCGCCGCCGGCCGCCCCAGCACCACCGGCCCCAGCTCCTCCACGAAGTGCTCGAGCAGCGGCAGGATGTCCTCCGGGCGCTCCCGCAGC
>QHUD01000169.1 GCA_003221085.1 Gemmatimonadota bacterium | reverse complement strand
ATCCGGATTCCGGACGAGCGGATGTTCGACAAGCTGAAGGTGCTGTCGATCGCGGGGCTGATGGCCAAGGCGATCGGCTACGAGCACTCGAACCAGTCGGTGAGCGCGCTGTTTGACTGAGCGCAACGTACAACGTGTAACGGGTAACTGATGCCATGGCACAAACTGTTGCTCTTTCAGCGAGTCCGCGGCAGGCAACCGGCAAAGGCGCCGCGCGGCAAGCGCGCTTCCGCGGCAAGGTCCCGGCCGTGATTTACGGTCATGGGCGGGAGACACAGCCGCTCGAGCTCGAGGCCAAGGCGCTCGAAAAGGCGCTGCACGGGGTCGAGCCCGCGAGCACGATCATCGAGCTCGCCGTGGACGGCAAGACGGTGAAGACGCTGATCCGCGAGATCCAGCGCCATCCCATCCGGCCCGACATCATCCACGTGGATTTCTACGAGATCCACGCCACGGAGAAGGTCAAGCTCAGGGTGCCGGTGCACCTCGCGGGGAACCCCGACGGCGTGCGGAACGCCGGGGGCGTGCTCGACCAGGTGACGCGCGAGGTGGAGATCGAGGTGCTTCCGGAGAACATCCCGGATCGT
Organism: Gemmatimonadota bacterium; assembly: GCA_003221085.1. Taxonomy (GTDB): domain Bacteria; phylum Gemmatimonadota; class Gemmatimonadetes; order Gemmatimonadales; family GWC2-71-9; genus AG41. The sequence continues at coordinate 7,211 of QHUD01000169.1, read as the reverse complement.
GTCGAGCTCGACGTCAACGCGCTCAAGATCGGCGACTCGCTGCACGTACGCGACCTGAGCATCCCGAACGCCAAGATCCTCACCGACGCCGACCTGACGATCGCGACGGTGGTGCCCCCGCGCGCCGAAGAAGTGGCGGCGCCGACGCCTGAAGCGGCGACCGAGGTGGCCGAGCCCGAGCTCATCCGCAAAGTGCGTGAAGGGGAAGAGGAAGAGGGCGAGGCAGCGGCCGAAGGTGGCGCGCCGGCCAAACCCGAGGCCAAGGGGGCGGGCGGCGCCGCACCTGCCAAGGGAGAGAAGACCGAGAAGGCCGAGAAGCCCAAGGGCGGCAAAGAGAGCTGACGTTTGCGCGCCGTCGTCGGCCTCGGCAACCCGGGGCCCGAGTACGCGGCGACGCGTCACAATGCAGGGTTCGAGCTGGCCGACGCGCTCGTCGCGCGCTGGGGGTTTCCCCCCTTCCGCCGCGGCGAGCGCGCCCGTGTCACCGAAGGTGACGTGGAGGGCGTTCCCGTCCGGGTGCTCAAGCCCACCACCTATATGAACGCGAGCGGGGCGGCCCTGGCGTCGCTCCGCGCCGACCCGGCCTTCGACCCCGCCCGCGACCTGCTCATCCTGGTGGACGACTTCGCGATCCCCTCCGGCACATTCCGGCTCCGGGGAGAGGGCTCCGCGGGCGGCCATAACGGCCTGAAGAGCATCGAGAGCGCCCTCATGTCCCAGCAGTATGCCCGCCTCCGCATCGGCGTGGGCCCGCTGCCCGACGGAGTGAGCGACTGGTCGGAATACGTGCTCGCGCCGTTCACACCCGAGCAGCGCGAGCAGGTGGAAGCCCTGATGCCCGAGCTGATCGAGGTCGTGGAGAAATGGCTGCGCACATGACAACGCGGAACAAGTTCTGACGTGCTCCGCCTTGGAATAGTCGGCTTACCCAACGTAGGGAAGTCCACCCTGTTCAACGCCCTCACGTCCTCCAAAGCGGCCGTCGCGGAGAACTACCCCTTTTGCACCGTCGAGCCCAACGTCGGCGTGGTGGAAGTCCCCGACCCCCGGCTCGAGCGACTCAATCAGCTGGTCAAGCCCAAGAAAAAGCTCCCGGCGGTGGTCGAGTTCGTGGACATTGCGGGCCTCGTCAAAGGTGCATCCCAGGGCGAGGGGCTCGGCAACCAGTTCCTGTCGCACATCCGTGAAGTAGACGCCGTCGTGCACGTGATCCGCTGCTTCGACGAGCCGGACGTGGTGCATGTGATGGGACCGGTGGACCCGGTGCGCGACCACGACGTGATCACGAGCGAGCTGGCGCTCGCCGACCTCGCCGTGGTGGAGCGGCGGCTCGAGAAAGCGCGGAAGACTGCCCGCGCGGGCGACAAAGAGGCCCAGGCGGAGCTCGCGGTACTGGATCGCGTGGTCGCCGAGCTCAACGCGGGACGCGGCGCCCGGGAGGCCGGTGAGAGCGAGGAGGCCGTGAGGTTCCTGCGGCAGTTCGGGCTGCTCACCGCCAAGCCCATCCTGTACGCCGCGAACGTGAACGAGGACGACCTCGCCTCGGGCGGCGGCAGGTGGCTCGACCTGCTCCGCGCGGCCGTGCAGGCGCACCACGAAGCAGCGGAGATCGTCCCCTTCTCCGCCAAGTTCGAGGCGGAGCTGGGCGAGCTGTCAGGCGACGAGCGGAGCGAGTATCTCGCGAGCGCCGGCGTCAGCGAGCCGGGCCTCGACCGCCTGATTCACGCGGGCTATCGGCTGCTCGGCCTCCAGACCTTCTTCACGGTGGGCGAGAACGAGGTGCGCGCCTGGACCATGCACCGCGGCGGCACGGCGTTCGACGCAGCGGGAGAAATTCACTCCGACTTCCAGCGGGGATTCATCCGGGCTGAGACCGTGGCGTTCAACGCGTTCGTCAAGGCAGGCTCGTACAAAGTGGCGCGGGAGCAAGGGCTGGTGCGGAGCGAGGGGCGCGACTACGTGGTGCAGGACGGAGACATCCTGCTGTTCCGGTTCAACGTCTAGTACCGGGTCCACATCACCACAGCGCCGCAGGCGCTTCGCGACCCGGACCAGAACTCCGGGGGCACGTCCAACGCGTGCTTGTACACCTCTACTCCCGCCAATTCGTCGAGGCGCACCGTGCTCAGGTAGTCGGCCGGCATCCTCATGCCGTCCAAGAAGAGTGACATGACGCACGAGCGCGCCCCGTCAAATCCGATCGGCCGGCATCGGCCGAGCCGACACCGCACCTGCACGCCGGACTCGAGGAGCAGCGCGTCCGGTGACCCCGTGGGGTGGCGGCGGAATGATGTGAGGGGGATCACGCGTAGTGCGCTCATCGACCTTCCGCCTCCCGCGCCGTCCGTCTATCTTTCGCGCCTCACAATTTCCCTACTCGGCGCCGCACCTGCGCCGGGTCGCCTATGACCAAAGGGAGGTGGCATGGCTCGTCGCTACGAGACCGTCTACATCTTCGATCCCGCATTGGAAGAGCCGGCTACCCCGCACGGCGACCATCACGCCGGCGATCGGGAGACCGTTCAGGGAAGAGCGCACTGTGCCCGCGAGGCGGGCAGTCGAATCGCGCTGGGCATGAGCTGAGGTGAGGAGCATGCCGAGGAACAACAAACACAGGAACGCTGCGCGCCGCACCCCTGGAATCTAAACTAGTCTTGACCTTCCCTGGCCGAGGCCCCCGCGTGCACCCGGTTACCGGGGTGCTGCGGCGGCGGTGCGGGATGGGTGTCCGGATCGGACAGTCGCACCTGCTGCTCCACCATGTCGCGGCTGAGCCAGACGACGCGGTTGCCGCACATGATCGCGTCGACGGGATACGGCTGGCGAGCGAACGAGTGCGCGTCGGAGCTCGCCACCCGGGTCCCCGGGAAGTAGTACCAGCACCGCTGGCCATCCGGGTGACTGTGGATCATCCCCACGGTGCCCGCCCATCCGGCGTCCTCACAGGTCTGTTCCGGGACGACGCGCGTGGCGGTGGAATGACCGGGCTCGACGTCCGCCGGCGCAATCCGCCGCACGATCACGGCGTTCCCGTGAATTTCCCCGATCATGCAGCCCATGAACTCGGTGGGGTAGGAGCGGTATTGGAGGGAGAGGTAGCGACGCGCCTGGTCGGACAGGATGAGGGCGCGGGCGTGCGCGCCGGTGCGATCCGACGCGACGTCGATCAGACCCGCAGGCTCCGGCTGGAGCGCCAGCAGGACCATCAGTCCCGCCGCCGCCACCGCACCGCGCATCGCCATTAGCCAACTACGTCGACCCTGCATACGACCTTCCTTCCCAACACCGGGGAGGGCAAGACCGGTGCCAACCGCTTCACTGTCCAAGGATGAGTAGGTGGCGCATCAGGTTGCGTGATGCCCGTCACGGGGGCGTCAAGGCTGCATCAACGCCGGGCGTTCCGCGAGGCGGAATGATGTGAGGGGGATCACGCGTAGTGCGCTCATCGACCTTCCGCCTCCCGCGCCGTCCGTCTATCTTTCGCGCCTCACAATTTCCCTACTCGGCGCCGCACCTGCGCCGGGTCGCCTATGACCAAAGGGAGGTGGCATGGCTCGTCGCTACGAGACCGTCTACATCTTCGATCCCGCATTGGAAGAGCCGGCGATCACCGAACGGCTGGAGCGGTTTCACGCGCTCCTGACCAAGGACGCCAAGGGCTCGATCACGAATGTCGCCCATTGGGGCAAACGCACCCTCTCCTATCCCATCAAGAAGAAGGACACGGGCTACTACGTGGTCGCGCAGTTCGAGACCGCGGCCGAGCTCTTGCCGGAGTACGAGCGCGCCGTGAAGCTCGAAGAGGGAGTGGTGCGATTCCTCGTGGTCGTGTCGGAAGGATTGCCGGCGAAGCCCGAGCCCGCGCCCGCGGTGATCGCCGCCGACGTGGTGGTAGACGAGATCGAGGAGGATGAAGCATGAGGCGGCCTGCCAAGACGTGCCCCGTGTGCGAGTCCGGGGTGCGCGTGCTGGACTACAAGGACGATCGCACGCTCGGCCGGTTTCTCACCGAGCGCGGCAAGATTCTCCCGAGCCGGTTGTCGGGGATGTGCGCGCGACATCAGCGCCAGCTCGCCACCGCCATCAAGCGGGCGCGCCAGCTCGCCCTGTTGCCATACATCAAGGGGTACGTCGGCTGAAGCGCTGGCGCCTGGTGGTCTGGGCGCTGCTGTTCGCCGCCCTGGCGCCGCTGAGTCTCGTGGCGCTGCCCTTCGCGGCCCTGCTGGTCGCGACGCAGCCCGGGACGCGCGGTGAGTGGCTGGCGGCGGCGCTCGCCGGAGGCGCCGGCGCGGCGCTCCTGGCCGCTCCGGGGCACGGCTCGTTCGACGCACTGAGTCGTGCCTGGATCGTGCTGGTGACGGTGGCGTTCGCCGCGGGCGCGAGGCTCTCGCCCGCGGGTTTCTGGCCGCTCGCCCTCCGCGCCTGCCTCTACGCCGCGGCTGGCGTCACGGTGCTGGTGGCGCGTACCAAGGCGGGGCCGGCGCTCTGGACGGAAGTGCAGTGGGAGGCGACGCGGGACGCGAGCCGGTCCATGCGATACGTGGTCGAGGTCGCGCCTGGGCTGTATCCGGCGTTCGAGCCCGCCGTGCGGCTGCTCTCCGCCTGGCCGCTCTGGCTCGTGGTGGAGAGCCTGGCCGGAATGGCGCTGGCCTGGCGCGGCCATGCCCTGATCGCGCGTACGCCGATCTCGGCGGCCGGTGTGAACCATTGAGAGGAACGACGCACTATGGAAGTCATCCTGCGAGAAGACGTGCAACATCTTGGCGCAGCCGGCGACGTGGTCAAGGAAAAGGACGGCTACGCACGCAATTACCTCCTGCCCAAGGGCCTCGCCTACCCGGCGACCGACGCCAACAAGAGGAAAATCGCCTACGAAGCGACGCGCATCGCCAAACAGCGCGCGGCGGAGAAGGGCGCCGCCGAAGCCGAGGCGACGCGTATCGCAGAAGTCCGTCTCACCTTCCCGGTGAAGGTCGGTGAAGAGGACAAACTGTACGGCTCGGTCACCGCGAGCGACGTGCAACGCAAGCTGGAAGAGCTCGGCATCCGCGTCGACAAGCGCCGGGTGGACCTCGCCGAGCCGATCCGGGAGCTGGGGGAGTTCCGTGTCGGGATCAAGCTGCATCCGGACGTGCGCCCTGAGATCAGTGTGACTGTGGTGAAGGAATAGCCGCCGCTGGACGGAACAAACGAGTGACAGGCGCGCTATGACTAGCAGACGAAGCGAGCGCTCGGCGGGGCGTGCGGGGGGGGAGGCGTTGGCGGCTCTGCACCTGGTGACGGCCGCGCTCGCCGACCGGAAGGCGATCGACCCCATGGTGCTCGATCTGCGGGGCCTGACCGCCGCGGCTGACTACTTCGTCATCGTGTCGGGCACGTCCGACGCCCACGTGCGGGGCATGGCGGAGCACCTGATGGACGCGCTGGCGCCGCGCGGTGTCGTGCCGCATCATGTCGAGGGGCTCACACAAGGTCGATGGGTGCTGTTGGACTACGTGGATTTCGTGGTGCACGTGTTTCATCCGGAATTGCGGGAGTTCTACCAGCTCGAGCGCCTGTGGGGGGACGCACCCGTGCTCGCGGCCGGCGCCCCGGACAGCGGGTCGAAAGGATGAGCCTCATGCGACGTATCGGCGGGATCGCGGCGGCACTGGCGCTGTTCAGCGCGGTGCCGCTCGCAGCGCAGTTCGGGCAGAACAAAGTCCAGTACCAGGCCTTCGATTTCCGGATCATCCAGACCGAGCACTTCGAGATCTACTACTATCCGGCGGAGCGCACGGCCGCGATGGACGCCGCGCGCATGGCCGAGCGGTGGTACGCCCGCCTGTCGCGGATCCTGCACCACCAGTTCCAGGGCCGGAAGCCGATCATCTTATACGCGTCGCAGTCCGACTTCCAGCAGACCAATACGACCAACGAAGACCTGGGCGAGGGCACCGGCGGCTTCACGGAGTTCTTTAAGCACCGGATGGTGCTGCCCTTCACCGGCTCCTACGCGGATCTGGAGCACGTGTTGGGCCACGAGATGGTGCACCAGTTCCAGTACGACGAGATCAGCCGCGGCCGCATCGGCGCGGGCGTCCAGACGCTGGTCAACGCCAACCTCCCCGGCTGGTTCATGGAGGGAATGGCGGAATATCTCTCGATCGGCCCGATCGACCCGCTCACGTCCATGTGGCTGCGAGACGCGTCCCTCGAAGGCCACCTGCCGACCGTCGAGGAGATGACGTACGACCCGCGGATCTTCCCATACCGCTTCGGTCACGCGCTGCTGGCGTACGTCGGCGAGAAGTGGGGCGACGAGGCCATCGGCCAGATCCTCCAGGCCTCGGTGTCGAGCGGCGTCGAAGGCGGGTTCAAGCGGGCGCTCGGCGTCACGCTCGACGACCTGTCGAGCGAGTGGCGCGACGCGGTGCAGACGACCTACCTGCCCCAGCTCGCCGACCACTACCGGGCGCGCCGCATCGCCCAGCCGCTGCTCACCCAGAAGCGCTCCGAGGGCACGCTGCACCTCGCCCCCGCCCTGTCGCCCGACGGGCGCGACATCGCCTACTTCAGCGAAAAGAATTCGTTCTTCGTAGACCTCTACCTCGCCGACGCGGAGACGGGCCGGGTCAAGCGGCGGCTCGTGAAATCCACCCTGAACTCGAACTACGAGAGCCTCCGCTTTATCAACTCGGCCGGCTCGTTCTCGCCCGACGGGCGCTTCTTCGCGATCGCCGCGAAGCACCGCGACCGTGACGACCTCGTGATTCTCGATGTGAAGAAGGACGAAGAGGTCCGCCGCATCCGCGTCCCGCTGAACGGGCTGACTACGCCGGCGTGGTCGCCCGACGGGAAGCAGCTGGTGTTCACGGGGTACGACGGCGGCATCTCGGACCTGTTCGTCGTGAACGCCGACGGCTCGAACCTGCACCGCCTGACGAACGACAAGTACGCCGATCTCGAGCCGTCCTGGTCTCCCGACGGCAAGACGATCGCGTTCGTGACCGACCGCAGTCCCGCGACCGACTTCGACGCCCTCAAGTTCGGCAGCCTGCGAATCGCCCTGTTCCACCTCGAGACCGGCTCGATCGACATCCTCCGGCACATGGACCAGGGGAAGAACATCAATCCCGCCTGGGCCCCGGACGGCCGGTCGTTGGCGTTCGTCTCCGATCGCAACGGCATCAGCAACATCTTCCTGTACGATTTCGCCGACGGGAATATCT
>QHUD01000040.1 GCA_003221085.1 Gemmatimonadota bacterium | reverse complement strand
GCGCTTGTACATCCGGCCCATGCCGGGCCCTCCCCGGCGCTCGCCGCGGTGCTCGCCCACTGGCCCGCCAGCTACTACTGGTCGGACGAGCCCGACGGGCGGCATCTCATCCTGACGCGGCCGCTCGCCCGACGCCGCGAGCGCTGGGGCCTCCACGTCACGCTGTTTCTCGCGACCCTCCTCACTACCACCTTCGCCGGAGCGGTGGTGGCGGGGACGATTCCCTTCGACGACCCGCTGTCGCTCTTCACCGGATCGTACCCACTCCCCCCCCACCTGGTGCGCGCGTGGGCAGCCGGGCTGTCGTTCTCAGTCCCACTGCTCGCGATCCTACTGTGCCACGAGCTCGGTCACTATCTCGCGGCGCGTCGCTACGACGTCGACGTTTCCCCTCCGTATTTCATCCCGGTGCCATTGTTTCCGACGTTCATCGGGACGATGGGTGCGTTCATCCGCTTGCGTACGATTCTCAGCGATCGCCGCCAGCTGTTCGACATCGGCGTGTGGGGGCCGATCGCGGGGTTTGTGGTCGCGCTCCCGGTGCTCTTGCTCGGAGTGGCCCAGAGCCACGCCCCACCCGGGCATGGCCCGGCCACCGGGCTGTTGCTCCCAATGGGAACCCAGACCTGGATTTTGGGCGACTCGCTGGTCACGCTCGTCGTGCGCCATCTGTTCCATGACGGCGCGCCGGCAGTGATCGTTGGGCCGCTCGCGTTCGCCGGCTGGGTCGGGATGTTCGTGACGATGCTGAATCTCCTGCCTATGGGTCAGCTGGATGGCGGGCACATCCTGTACGCGCGCGTGCCGCACTGGCACCAGCGTGTAGCCCTCGCCTTCTGGCTGGCGGTCATCGCGCTCGGCACACTGTGGTTCGGCTGGTACATCTGGGGTGGGCTCGTGCTTCTCCTGTCGCGGGGTCGCCTCGGGCATCCTCCGGTGCTCGACACATTGCGCCCACTGCCGCGCTCGCGTGTGCTGGCGTGGTGGGTGGCGGTGGCGTTGTTTGCGGCGACGTTCACGCCGGCGCCGCTCGCGCTGCTTGGGTAACGATGTGGAGGTTGGTGGAGCGGCGCAGCCGTATTGCGTAAGTGAGCGACCCTTATATCTTTGCATAAACCAGCCCTAGGGTCAGCATGCCCGGACAGCCGGCACGCTACAACGCACCTGATTCGCCCGAAGCGGTCGTCCACGACCTCCCCCCCATCCGATTCGACGGACAACTCATCGCCATTCGCCTCCAGGTACGCCGGTCCGAGGACGGGATCTGGCGCGGGCGGGTGCTGTTCGGCGCTCCCGACACCGAAGCCGAGCGCTCCACCGCCGAGATCTTCTGCGCCACGTCGGAGCCGGACCTGTGGCAGGCGGTGCGCGACCTGCGGGATCATCACTTGCGCGACCTCTATCGCTCGCTGCTCTAGATGGTCGACGCGCTGGACCCCATCAGGAAGCTCCGCCACGACCTGTCGAACCCCCTGGCCGCGATCCTCGCCGAGACCCAGCTGCTGCTCCTCGGGGCCGACAAGTACGACGAGGAAACGGTGGCGGGCCTGAAACAGATCGAGGCGCTCTCCCGCAAGATGCGCGACATGCTCGAAGCTCTGGACAGGTGAGCCGGCGACACCGGCCGCGATTCTCGTCCCCCGCGCGGTGGTGGTCCCGCCGCCGCCTCAGTGCGAGGTCGTGCCCGTGGCTCCGGTGGCCCCCGCGGCGGGCGCCGCGTTGGCCCGGCTCCTGAGGTAGGCCCACCCGCTCGCGAAATAGCACACCAGCAACAGTACGGACGCCGCGCTGACCGCGAACTTGTAGGCCGGCGGGGCGTCGCTCGCGGACAGCAAGCCCTCGATCGCGCCGGCCACGGTGAGGAGGCACACCACGGCTCCGATCATGCGCGCCGCCACGCGACCCTCGAGAACCAGCGTGTCGCGGCGCGTCCGGTCGCCCGGAACCAGGACGGCGCCGGCGACGCGGAAGCCCGCCCCTCCCGCGATGAAGATCGCCGTGAGCTCGAGGACTCCGTGACCCGCGATGAAGGTCGCCAGGTAGCCACCGGCGTGGTGGTTGACGAACACGCCGAATCCAAGCCCCAGGGCCAGGCCGTTCTTGACCAGTACCCAGACCGTCGGTAACCCGAGCAGGATCCCCCCCGCGAAAGCCCAGAACGCGATCATGACGTTGTTACTGATGATCGCGGAGGCGATAACCGGGAGATCCTCCTTCGGCGATTCGGCGTAGCCAACACCACGCGCCTGACGCTCCGCGGCCTGCTCGGCCCGGCTCACGAGCACCGGGGGCAGCAGCTCTGCGGCTCGGTCCGGTCGCGCGCGGATGACCCCATATCCGATGATGGCAGGGACTGCGAACAACACGAATGCGGCCCCAACGTAACGCCACGACTGCACCACGGCCGCCGGGAGGTCCTGCAACACGTACCGCCCAATCGGCGCGCGCCGGCGCCCGCGGGCGCGATACAGCGCGTTGTGGCCCGCGCTCACGATGCGCTCGAGGTATTCGATCACAGGGGCATCGACCCCGTACGTACGCGCGCGGGCGAGGTCCGCCGCCACCTCGCGGTAGCGGGTGGCGAATGCCGGGATCTCGCCGGGCGGGAGCATACCCACGCCGGCGCGCTCGACCCGTTTCGCGGCGACGCGGAAGGCCTCCCAGCCTTCGCGCTTGTGCGCCACGAAGCGCTCGGCCGTAACCGTCGTGCGCCCGATCGCGCCCGCTTGGGCGCGGGTCGCGAACCGGCCGCGCCGCTTACGTTGCTCCTCGGAGTGCAGAGCGGTGAGGGAAGCGCTGGTGTCGCGGGCGCGGCGCGGGACGCGCTCCTGGAAGCGTCGCACCAGGTCCGAAGCCATACGCGCCTGGACCGCGGGGTCGAGCTCGCCCTCGCGGGCGAGGAACTGGTCCAACAGCTGGAACTCGGCATCGGATAGATCTGGCGGGCCGGCCTCAAGCGGCTCGTCGGTCGTGGCCGTGGCTGGTCCGAGGGTCCAGTCCGTGGGACGGTCGCGCACGACGATCGTGCCGGCCGCCAAGTCCCCCGGCCGCTGGTGGCGGCGGTGCAGCAGCACCATGAGGAAGCCGGGGAGGACCGGCAGGAGCGGAAAGAAGCAGTCCATCAGCCGCACCAGGTTGCGCACCACCGCCGCCGTGGGCGTCACGGCATGGCCGGTCTCCATGACGACCCGGATGCCGAGCGCCTTTTTGCCCGGCGTACGGCCGCCATTCAGTGCCTCGAACAGGGCGAAGTAGCCGAAGAACGAGAACACGTAGGCGAGAATCAGAACCGCAAGCGCCCACCTTCCGAGGGCGGCGGCCGACTCGACAAGCGCGCCCGACACGAGGGCGATCAACACCATCCCCCCCATGACGAGCGCGGTGTCGAGCAGCGCCGCGGCGGCGCGCGAGCCGACGCCCGCCAGCTCGAAGTGCAGCTCCACGTGCTCGGGCGTTTCGACGCCCAGGTGCTCGCGCAGGTCGGTCGGAGCCGTGCGGTCTCGCGCGGGTGCGCTCACGCCCCCATCTTACTCAGCGACCCGGGCCTGAGCGAGCGCATGACCGACATCAAGCCGATGCAGCTGGGGGAGATTCTCGACGGGGCGTTGACGATCTATCGTCGCAACGCAGGGCTCTTCAGCATGCTGGGAATCATCGCGCTGGCGGGGCCGCTGATCTTCTTCGCGTTCCTGAGCGGCCCGATGACGCGCTCGTTCCTGCCGCTGGCGGAGCAACTCCGCGTCGGCCGCCAACCGAGCCTCGATCAATGGCAGCCGATGCTGCCTTTCCTGGGTCTCGTGCTGCTGGGGATGATACTCTACTACATCGCGAGCTATTTCCTCGCGGCCGGTGCGATGCGGATCATCTCCGACACCTATCTGGGTCGGCGTCCTCAGCTCGGTGATGCCGTCTCGTTGGGGGCTTCGAAGATGCTCCCCCTGGTCGGTGTCGCGCTCTGCAAGGTCGCGCTTCTCACGCTCATCTGGATCGGATGCGTAATCGGCGTGCTCGTGCTCGCGACCATCATGGGTTTGATCGGGAAAGGGGTCGCCAGCTTGGCAGCGTTCGCGGGGTTTGTGGGCGCCTTCTGGTTCGCGGCGTTCGTGATGTGCGGTTACGGCGTAACCACACAGGTGTTGACCCTGGAGGAGGACGTCGGCGTGTTCGGGGCATTCGCGCGCTCATGGGAGCTGACTCGGCAACGGAAGTTGAAGGTCTTCTGGACAGCACTCGTCAGTGGCATCGTGTTCTATTTTATCCCGTACGTCGTCGTGCTGGTGGTGGCGGCCGCCCTGCAGGGGATCTCCCCGCCGCTCGGTCGCGTGGTCGGCGCGTTGAGTCAATTCCTGCCGATCGTGTGCGCTCCGCTGATCGTATCCGCTCTCACGCTCCTCTATTATGACCTCCGGGTCCGACGGGAGGGCTTCGACCTCCAGATCTTGAGCCAGCGGCTGGGCGTCGGGTGATCACCGCACTCGCGAGCCAGGCGGGCGCGGCGCCCCCGGACTCGCTGCGGCGTGCGATAGCCGAGGTCTTCGCACGGCCGGAGTACCGCTGGGCGGATTCGCGGGTCGTCCTGCGGTGGCTGAGCACGCGGTGGCTGGCCTTCATCGACTGGCTCAACGCCCTCCAGCAGAGCCATCCAACGCAGTACGCGGTGCTCCTCGGCATGGCAGTTGTCCTGCTCGTGGCGATCCTGCTGCATTTCGGCTACATCGTCGTTCGCATCGTCCGGCCTACGCTCTCGACGGGCCCCAGGCCCGCCTCCCCGGGTCGACCGGTGGACGACGTGGGTACACACCTCAGCCGGGCCGCCGACCTTGCCGTCGCGGGCCGATATGCAGAGGCGCTCTCGCACCGGTTCCTCGCCCTTCTGCTCCAGCTCGACGCCCGACGGGCCGTCCAATTTCACGCCTCCAAGACGCCGGCCGAGTACGTCGGCGAAGCGCGGGTCGACGCCGAGGGGAAGGCAGACCTGAGCGCGCTCGTCTCCCGCCTCTACCGCCACCTGTTCGCGGCAGCGCCGTGCGACGCCCGGGGATACGAGGAATTCGGGATGCTCGCCGAGCGGATCGGGGAGCATGTCGCGTATTGAGCTGCTGATTGGAGCGCTGCTCGCGCTCACGGTCGGCATCGTGCTGGTGTTCGGAGGAGCGCCGGAGCAGGGATCGGCGCTGGACACCCGCGCGTCTACGCTCCGCAGCGAGCCCGACGGCAGTAAAGCGCTGTACGACGTGCTCGTCCGGCTCGGCGTCCCCACCGAGCGGCGCCGACGGCCGCTGTTCGATGTGAACCGCAACCCGCGCCACCGCCCGGCGGTGCTCGTGGTCCTCGATCCGCTTCTCCCCCTCGAGGCCGCCGAGCTCGAGCAGGTCGCGCGCTTCGTGCATGCCGGCGACGCCGTTGTGGCCGCGGGGTCGGGGGGCGGGATTACCCGCTGCGTCGGTTGGGTCACCGCCAATGCGGCACGCCTGCTGCGCGTGGACAGCTTTCCCGTGCAGCCGCCGGCGCCGGGACTCGATCTGCCACCCGTCGTCGATTACCTGCGTCCGCCGGGCGTGGCGGGCGAAACGGACGCCGGGCGACGGATGCGCGGCGGCGACATCGAAACAGACCAGTGCGAGACGCTCACTCCGATCGCTCGGGACACGTTGCTGCGACTCCGGAACGGGAGGCCTGCGGCCTTGCGCCTGCGCTACCGGGGCGGCGGGACCGTGGTGCTGGTCGCGGACCTCGGCTACTTCCGGAACCGGACCTGGCGCGCCACCGATGCGCCGAAGTTTATCGCACCGCTGCTCGTGCCTTCTCCCGGGCGCCGGGGCCCCGTCGTGTGGGACGAGTACCATCAAGGCTTCGGCGAAGAGGGCTCGGTCACGGGAGTCCTCGTGGCCTGGATGTGGAGCACGCCGATTGGCTGGGCGCTCTTGCAACTCGCCGCGGTCCTGCTCGTGGCCCTCGGCGTGGCGGCGGTTCGCTTCGGCCCGGCGCGGTCGGTGATCGAGCGGCGGCGCCGCTCGCCGCTCGAGCATCTCGAAGCGCTCGCGGCCGGCCTGGAGGGTGCGGGCGGCGTGGATACGGCCGTGGGCCTCACCGTGTCGGGGCTGCGGCGGCGGCTGGGACGCGTCGGGGCGCTGCCGGCCGGAGCCGAGCGCGCGTGGCTCGCCGCACTCGAGCTCGCGCTGCCGACGCCGCGGGGCCGGAATGCGGTGCGGCGGTTGCAAGGCACCATCAGCCAACCTGGCGGTCCCGAGCGCGCGCTCGCGGCCGCGCAAGCCGTGGAGGACGTGTGGGAGGAGCTGCGCCCGCAGACGACGCGCGCCCGATTCTAGAGGCGCTCGACGGGGTGATCCTGGGACAACAGGCGGCCACACGCGAGGCGCTCGTGTGCCTGCTCGCGCGCGGTCACGTGCTGCTCGAGGGCGTGCCCGGGACGGCCAAGACGCTGCTGGTGCGCACACTGGCGCTCGTGCTCGACGTCAAGTTCCAACGGATCCAGTTCACCCCCGATTTGATGCCCGCCGACATCACGGGAGTCACGCTGCTCACCGGGGCGCGCGACTTCACATTCCGGCCCGGGCCGATCTTCGCCGATCTCGTGCTCGCCGACGAGATCAACCGCGCGCCGGCGAAGACGCAGGCGGCGCTGCTCGAGGCGATGCAGGAGCGCACCGTCACGGTGGACGGCACCGGGCACCCCTTGTCTGCGGCGTTCACGGTGTTCGCCACGCAAAACCCCGTGGAGTTCGAGGGCACCTACCCCCTGCCGGAAGCCGAGCTCGATCGCTTCATGATGAAGGTTCTCGTGGATTACCCCGACGCGGGCGCGGAGCAGGGGATCCTGGCCCGCACGGTGGCGGGATTCGAGGCGGATCGCCCGGCGACCTACGGCGTCACGCGCGTGACGGACGCGGCCGGGCTGGAGCGCCTGCGCGCGGCGGTCGAGGCCGTGCGGGTGGAGACCCAGATCACTGCCTACATCACGGCGGTGGTGCGGGGAACGCGGGAGGCTGCGTCGCTCACCCTGGGTGCCAGCCCGCGGGCGGGCGTATCACTTCTCAAGGCCGCTCGCGCCGCGGCGCTCGTCGATGGGCGCGACTACGTGATCCCCGACGACGTGAAGCGGCTGGCGCCCGCCGTGCTCCGCCATCGGGTGAGCGTCGCTCCCGAGCTCGAGCTGGAGGGCGTCACGCCCGACGTCGCCCTCAAGGCGATCCTCGACAAGACGGAAGTGCCCACCACGTGATTCTCTGCACCCCGCGGGCGCTGTGGCTCGGCGCGGGGCTCGCGCTGCTGGGACTGGCTGGACTCTGGCTGTCGTGGGGCCTCGAGGCGATGCTCGCCGGGGACCTGGTCCTGGCGGCGGCCGTGTGGCTCGATGCACTCCTCGCGCCACAGGCGGGTCCCGGTCCGCGCAACCTGATCGCCACCCGCCAGGCGCCGCCCGCCTTCTCCGTGGGCCGCGCGGGCGAGGTGACCTATCGCTGGCAAAACGGCGCGCCCCGCGGGGCGCGGTTGCGGGTACGGGAGGTCCGCCCCGACCTCCTCGGTGGCACGCAGCCGCCTCGCTGGATTCGAGTCCCCGCGCGGGGGGAGGCGCGCGAGACTGTCTCCGTCACTCCGGCGCGGCGCGGTCGTCAGCGCGCGAGCGGGGGCGGATTCGTTCTCGACTCGATAGGCCCGCTGGGGTTGGGTTTGCGGCGCGAGCGGATAGCTCTCCCGTGGGAGGTGGCGGTGTATCCCCCGCTCGTTACCGTGCGGCTCCAGGCATCGGTGGCGAGGGCCCAGCGACGCCGGGAACAGGGCCTCACCCCGCAGCGCCGCCTGGGCGAGGGTCGTCTGTTCGAGTCCTTGCGGGACTGGGTGCCGGGCGACGACCTGCGGCACATCGACTGGAAAGCCACGGGCCGACGCGGCAAGGTCATCACGCGGCAGTACGAGGCGGAGCGCCGTCAGCACGTGCTGTTGGTGCTCGACCTGGGGCGGCTCCTCACCGCCGAGGTCGGCGGGGGCGTCTCGCGGCTCGAGTACGTCGTGCGGGCCGCACTCGAGCTGGCCTACACGGCGGTCCAGCACGACGACAACGTGGGAGTCATGGCGTTCGCCGACGGGGTGCAGCACTTCGTCGCGCCCCAGCGCGGCCGACTGGCGCTGAAGCGCGTGCTCGACGTCCTCTCTCGGGTCGAAGCGCGGTTGGTCGAGCCCGACTATCCGGGCGCGTTCCGCTACCTCGCGGCCCACAACCGCAAGCGCGCTCTCACGGTCCTGTTCAGCGACGTGATCGATCGGTTCGCGTCGGACGCGCTCGTGGCGAACGTCGCCTCGCTCCGGCCGCGCCACCTCCCGCTCGCGGTCACGTTGCAAAACCCGGAGCTGAACCAGGTCGCGGCGTTGCGTCCCACCGCGGCGCACGACGCGTTTCGCAAGGCGGCGGCCGAGGAGCTGCTGCGCGCCCGGGAAGAGGCGCTGGGGCGCATGCGCCGCGCCGGAGTGGTCGTCCTGGACGTCCCGCCCGAGCGCGCGGCCGAGGCGGTAGTGGCGAAATACCTCGATCTGAAACGCCGCGGGCGCCTCTAGGTGGTAGGTCATTTGGGCGTCCACCCCGCCGTTATTACATTGACTCCCACCTCCGCCGGATTCGAGTGCATGCGACGCAGTCGCGGTCTTGCCGTCCTGACGCCGCTGGTCGGTTCCGTCCTGTTCGGGGCGTGCCTCTATCCCACGGAGCACGACTCGTCGGTGCACGTGAGCATTCGGCCGCTCAAGATCCTGCTGCGCGGGAGCGATTCGACCGCCAGGGCGACGGCCTGGCAGATCGTCGCCCCCGGCGATTCCCAGAAGATCCCGAACGTCTCCTTCGTCTGGTCGAGCACCAACCCAGATGTCGCCACGGTGGACCAGGCCGGGCACGTCGTCGGCGTCAATTCGGGGACGGTCATCATCCGGGCCGCGGCGAGGAATTTTGACGCGGCCGCCCTCGCCGGCGCGGACACGCTGCGGGTGTCAGCGCCGCTCGAGATCGACAGCGTCCGCCCCAAGACCGTCAAGTATGGCGAGAAGCTCACGATCTACGGCGTCGGGGTGGACTCGATCTTCCTGACATCATTGGCGGGCGCGAACCTGATTCGCGTACCGTTCTCGGACACGGTCTTCCGGGTCGGCACGGCGCGCACGCGCTTTTGGGTGCCGCCCCCGGCAACCACGGACTCGCTCTTCTTCCTGGGCTTTTCCGGCGGTCAGGGTGTGTTCGGCTTCGTCCACGGCGACACTACCAAGGTGATCGAACGCGATATCTACGAGCCGAACGACACGATTCCGAGCGCGATCGACCTGGACGCTCCGCGACCGTTCCCCAACACGGCCCTCGACTCGCTCCTGTTCTTCAATCCGGCGCTCGCATTCGAGACGTTGAAGCGCGGTCAGACCACGGGCGCGGACTGGTATCACTTCACGCAGGGGGAAACGCGGGATCTCACGATTATCCTCTCTGCCCCCCAGATCGCGGGCACGTTCTCGACTTTCCTCACCGATTCTCTCGGCTGGAACGGGACGGCGAAGACATACGTCATCGGACACGACTCCTGGACGTTCGGTCCGGGTTCCCACGCGTGTCACGGCGCCAGGTTCTCACCGTCGCAACGCGTGGGCGATTCGACCATCATAGCCTTCAAGAGTCTCCCGCAGGGTGCGCTGGACGGAATCGCGATTTACGCGACGCCCGGACGCTACGGGCTGGCGGTGATCGCTGGGTACCAGAGCGAGCTGCCGGCGGACGCCCACGAGGACGACAACTCGTGCAACGCCGCCGACCTGCGCGGCACGGTTCCCGCCCCGACGTTCCGCGACACCTTGGCGATTGAAAATCCCCACGACGTCGACTGGATCAGATTTCATTTTACGAACCAAGGCATCAGCACGACGGCACAGGTGCGGCTGCACGCATTCCCGGGCGTGCACCCGGACTCCCTCAAGGACCTGGACTTGTACCTGATCAAGGTCCCACTCGCAGGCGACACCGTTGTTTCGGTGGTCGCGGCCGACACGTCGGCGGGCTCGGATGTGAATCTGACGCCCTCCCTCGCCACAGGGGACTACTACCTGGCGATCGTGGACTTCGCGGGCACGGCCACGACCTACGAGGTCTGCGTGGGCTGGGCCCCGCTGTTGTCGGCGGGGACCTGTAACACCCCGACCTGGCCGTCGCCTCCTGCTACCGCGAGCACCGCGCCACGGCGCCGACGCACGTCGGCGGCCACGCGAGCCCTCTTCGCCCCGAGCCGCAGCCCGTGACCAACGGCGTGGTCGAGTGCTTCCGCTGCCACACGCCGATCCCTGAGAACAGCAAGTTCTGCTCGACGTGCGGTGCGGACGTCTCAGGCGGGGACGGGCCCACCAGCACTAGCAGCGTCGACATCGTGCGCGAGCGGCTGCAGCGCATCATCGAGGGCAAGTACCGGATCGAGCGCTTGCTGGGCAAGGGGGGCATGGGCCAGGTCTTCCTGGCGCACGATCTCACGCTCGAGCGCGAGGTCGCGATCAAGGTGCTGCCGCCCGACGTCGCGCAGGACGACCAGGTGGTGCGCCGCTTCCAGCAGGAGGCCAAGACCGCCGCGAAGCTCGACCACCCCAACATCATCCCCATCTATCGTGTCGAGAGCGAGGGCGGGCTCAATTATTTCGTCATGAAATACATTTCGG
The DNA here is from genome assembly GCA_003221085.1 of Gemmatimonadota bacterium. Taxonomy (GTDB): domain Bacteria; phylum Gemmatimonadota; class Gemmatimonadetes; order Gemmatimonadales; family GWC2-71-9; genus AG41. Next base: position 14,529 of record QHUD01000040.1, on the reverse strand, counting down.
GCACCTCGCTCGAGGATCTGCTCGACAAGAAAGAGCCCCTCCCCGTACCGGAGATCCAGCGGATTCTCTGGGAAGCCGCCTGTGCCCTGGGGCACGCCCATCAGCGCGGCGTGGTGCACCGGGACGTGAAGCCCGCGAACATCATGTTCGACCGCGACGGTCGCGTCATGCTCACGGACTTCGGGATCTCGAAGGCGCTCCAGGCCGCCACGGGGTTCACGGCGACGGGGATGATCATCGGCACGCCGCATTACATGGCGCCCGAGCAGGGAAAGGGAGCCCCGGTGGATGGCCGCGCCGACCAGTACTCCCTGGGTGTGGTCGGCTACCGTATGATCACCGCCGAGCTACCCTTTGCCGGCGACTCGGTGCACACCATCATCTACAAGCACATCTACGAAGAGCCGCCGCTCGCGAGCGCTAAGCGCCCCGGCATCCCCAGCGCCCTCACGGTCGCCATCTCGCGAGCCCTGGCCAAGGAGGCCGACCAGCGCTTCCCCACGATGGAGGACTTCGCCACCGCGGTCTGGCCGGAGCAGCCGGTGGCTGCTCCCGGGAAGCCGCGGGGCGCCGGGCGGCCGCGCTCCCGGGCCGGCGCCGACGCGCCCACGGAGATCGCAAGCGCCCCCACGACACCGATCTCCGCCGCTCAATCGCGCAAGCCGGTTCCCCAGCCTGCGCGACGCCGGTCCTGGCCCCCCGCCGTGATCGGGCTCGTGGTGGTTGCGGGGGGTGTGGGAGCGTATCTGATACTGGGGCGTCAAGGGAGCGGGGAGCGGGGAGCGGTACCCTCCGTCGACACGGTAAGGATTCAAGACACCGTTCGCCTGCCGGCTCAATCCAGCCGGGAGCCACAGCAGCGGAGAGAGCGGGCGAAGCCGCGACCGGCGGCGCCCGTAGCGGAGGCCCAGGGTTTCCTGACCATCGCCGCCGACCCGTTCGGCCAGGTCTACATCGATGGGGTCGATGCCGGCCAGACGCCTGTGGTCGAATACGCCGTGCAGCCCGGCCGCCACACGATCCGCATCGAGCACGCCGGATTCAAGACGATCACCGAGACCGTGCAAGTGGACGCGAGCAACACCGTCCGCAAGCGCTACACCCTGCTCCCGGAGTGAGCCGCATGACCCGGCACCTCTGTGCTGTCGCCCTGGTGGCGGGGTTCGCCGCGCCCGCGGCCGGAAGCGCGCAGGCAGTTCAGAACGCCACGCTGCGCCGGGCGCAGCAGGCGTACGACAACCTCGAGTACCGTCAGGTGGTGTCGCTCGCCCGGACTGCGCTGCGCGAGCGGCTGACGGGAGCCGAGCGGGCGCGGGCGTACGAGCTGCTCGGCTTCACGTACGGTGCCCTGGACTCGATTCTCAAGGCGGTGGATGCGTTCAAGCAGGTGGTCCTGATCGATCCCGAACGACAGCTCGACCCGAACCGCGTTTCGCCCAAGGCGTACAGCGCGTTCGACGTGGCGCTGCGCCAGGTGCTGCTCGTACGTCAGCTGCGCATCGACAGCACGAGCTTTGTCGGGGGGCGGGGGGCGATCCCGATCCGGTTCACCGTCACGCAGCCGGCGCGCGTCGTGACCCGGGCCATCGCCGGGGCGGGAGGGGGGACCTACGTGATCGACTCGGGCGCCTGGAACGGTCAGGTGAACTTGAGCTGGCCCGCCCGGCTCGCGAACGGCGACCCGGTACCGGCGGGCAATTATACGGTGGTGGTCGAGGCGCGGCTGGGGCAGAACGCGTTTTCCGCCTCGCAGCCGATTCGGGTGAGCCACGGCAGCGTGGATACCCTCCCGTCCCTCACGACCCTGCCTGGCTACCAGTACCTCTCCGAGACGGAGGTGCCGCCGCAGAGCTGGCGTCCGTTGGGGCTCGCCTTCCTCTATACGGGGGGCGCCCTGATCGGCACGCTGGGGCTCGAGAGCTCGAGTCTCGGGTCGAGCTCCAAGCGGGAGCTCGCGGTGGTGGGGGGGGCGGCGCTGGTCACGGGTTTCGTCATGACCCTGCGCAAGCCCGCCCCACGCCCCGCTGCGGCCAACATCCTTTATAACCGGCTGCTGCGCGAACAGATCGCGCGGCGCAACCAGGACATCGCGAAGGAGAACGTCGCCCGTCGCCAGCAGGTGCAGCTCACCGTCGTGCCCCTCTCCAAGCCGAGCGGGGCCGGGCCCCGATGAGCCGCGCGACCGCGGGCGTTGTGCTGCTCGTCCTGGCTTCCCGCGCGGCCCCGGCTCAAGGGGTTGCGGTGACGGTCGGACCGCAGTTCGCGCTGGCGAGCTATCGCGAGGTGGCCGCGGGGCTCCGCTATCAGGGCACCGGGTTCGGCGGCGCGGCGTCCGCCCGCTCCGGCAAGCTCTCGGCCGAAGTGGGTGTCGTGCGCCTCACGCTTGACCCCGCCTCCGGGAGCGCGGCGACGAGCGGCTTCACAGCGACCGAGGTGGATGCCTGGGTTGCGTATGACCTGGCGACATACGCTAGCGTCGAGGCGGGGCTCATCCGGCGCACGGCAGACCCGGAGTTCGACGCGCAGTCTGTGGGCGCGGTGCGCATCGGGGCGCGATCGTTCTACGAGATCGGGCCGGGAGCGACGGTGCTGTTCCGCGCGAACTATCTCGCGGCGCCGACGTTTTCGGGCGGCGGCCACGCGAGCTTCTCCATCGACTTGGGGCTCGACCTCGACGTCCGTCTGGCGGGGCGCCTGCACGGTACGGCGGGCTACACGTTCCAGCGGATCGGCCGGAAGACCAACCCTGGTGGGACCGGGGAGATCGACGCGCCGATCCAGGAGACCGTGGCGCGAGTGGGGCTGGCGGTTGGGTTTTAGAAATGGGAGAGGCGCTTGACGCCGTGTCGCGGGAGCGACAGAGGCGCGCTCCGATCCATCTTGACGACTTTTCGACTCGCTCGCAGATTCTTGTTGCGTTAGCGCAGCACGAACCTTTAAACGCTACCGGAGGTGTGGCGCCCATGCTGGACCTTCTCGACAGACAACCCACCGGACGGTGGGCGCGCTTGCGGGACGACGTGCGGCGGTGTCGGTTGCGCCGCGGCGCGTGGTACCCTGTGCTCAGTCTCGGGCCCGACGAGGCTGTGGTGGTCGTGCGTCAGGAATCGGTGATCATACCGCAGGCCTATCTCGAGATCGTGAACACGCGGCCGAACCGGTGGACGGTAGTGCCGGGCGAGCGCTACGCTGTGTGCCCCAACTGTGCGGCCCGGGTCGCCGTGGGCACGCCGCCGGAGCAGATGCGCTGCGCGCATTGCAGCGGCGTCTTTGAGTTCGAGCCGGAGCACGAGTACAGCGCCCCCCACTGAGTCGTCGCTGGGCTACGTCGCGATTATCCTGCTCGCCACCGTGACGGAGCTCCACTTTTCCCCGGATCTCACCGACGCCGCGCGACGGCTGGTGCGGGCCTTCACGCCGTCCCTGGGTTGGATGGACGCGATTGACGGGTTGCGCAACACCGTCCTGTTTGCCGGGCTCGGTGTCACGTGGGTGATGACGTCCCTTTCCGGCAAAGTGCGCGCGGAGATCGCGCGCGTGACGCTGGTCGGGTTCGGGCTGAGCGTGCTGGTAGAGGGACTGCAGGTGTTTTCGCCCACCCGCACGGCGAGCATCTTGGACGTGACGACCAATACGCTGGGCGGGTTCGCCGGCGCTGTGGTCGTGGCGCAGTTTCTTGTTGCCCTGCACCGGGCGAAGGGCGCGCCCTCCTACCTCGGTGTGCCGCTGTTTCCCCTTGCGGGGGCGTACACCGTGGCCGTGCTGTGTGAGGCCCTGACCCCCCTGTTCCGATCGACTCCGCTGCCGTGGGTGAGCGGAGGACCATTCGCGCGGTTGCGGGTTGCCCTGGGCCTCGCCCTGCCGTTGCGACTGGCGGAGGTCCCGTGGTCCGACGTGTTGTTATTCGCGCCCGCCGGATTTCTCGTGGTCATGCTCTTCGCCGAGGGCGGGCGCTCGGCGCGGCTGACGTGGCCGGCAGTTGCGATCGGCGGCGCGGCGTGCGCGTTCGCGGCCGAGGCCGCGCATGGGATCATCGGGCTGTCGATCCGCTGGGAGGCGGCCGCGACCCACGCGGTGGCGGTCGGCGCTGGAGCCTGGTGGGCGAGACGCCGTCTGGCGGTGCTCTCGCAAACGCTTCGCGGCCCGAGACGGGCACTCGCGGCGATCGCTGCCTACGCGCTGCTGCTCGTCCTGTGGGGGTGGCGCCCGTTCCTGCCCGAGACGGACATCGGCGCAATCGTGCAGCAGCTCACGGCGGTCCATCTCGTGCCGCTCTTGTCATTGGTGGAGCGCGTGGACGTCTTCACCGCGCTGCACGTCGCGCAGCTGTTCCTGCTCTACCTGCCCCTCGGCTGCCTGCTCGCCGTCTGGCCGTTGCGGCTGCGGGGGCGGTGGTCGCATCTCTGGCCGGCGGTCTGGCTGGCCTGGGGAATCGAGGCGGGGCACCTCGTGATCACGGATCGCTACTTCGACGTGACGAACGCGCTGATTGCCTGCGCGGGGCTGGCGATCGGGTGGCTCGCGCTGCGGCGCTCCGGCTTTGCCCCGTATGGGGACGCCCTGGCGCCGCTCCGTCGGGTCTAGGGCGACTCGCTTCGTCTCCTACTCAGACCGACAATGGTACGGGGCGGGATCCTTTGACCGCGCCTACGCCCAGCCAGATGAAGAGCACCAGCACGAGGCCCTGCGTGAGGGCGAACGGCGGTTCGGACTGGGTCGGGGCCATGAGGAACAAGACCGGAATCCGCTTGAACAGCTGCGCGACCAGCACGAAGACGTTCAGGTATGTGGCGAGAACGACGCCGACGGCGTAACTGGTGCGCCACGGGCCAGCCCGCTGTTTGATGTAGTCGGCGACGATCACGGCCGCGAGCACCACCAGCGACACCATCCCCACGACGTGGGACGCAATGAGCTTGACGAAGGGAAAGCCGAATCCGCTGGCATTCGCCAGGACGGTGGTAACGAGAAACAACGCAGCCCAGCGGTCGAGCCGCGTTCCAGTGACGAGGCCTCCTGCCACGACCAAGCCCGCGACGATGCCGACGAGACTCAACACCGTGTGGAGGAGGGTGTACGTCGCGATGCTCATGCCGAGGATCATAGGGTGTCCTTGGGCGCTGCCGGCGGGGGGACCGTGCCGGTGCCCGAGCTGTCTGGCTCCAGGGCGGCACGGCGTGAAGCAGGCTAATGTACCCGGGGCGAATCAATGCGCCAGCCGCGATTCGAACGGGGTTAGACTGCGACCCGGCCGCCGTCGACGGGAATGACCGCTCCGTTCACGTAGCTCGCCTTGTCGGAGGCGAGGAAGACGATCGTCTCCGCGATCTCCTCCGGGGCGGCGGCTCGGCCGAGGGGGATGGTCGAGACGATGGCGGCGAAGCCGTCGCCCAGCGCTTCGGTGCCCGGGGTGTTCGTCGGGCCGGGCGAGACCGCGTTCACGCGCACCCCCTTGGGGCCGTACTCGGCCGCCCACGCCTTCGTGAGCAGCGCGACCGCTGCCTTGGAGGCGCCGTAGGCGGAGAGCCCCGCCATCCCGAATTCGGCGACCATCGTGGTGACGTTGATGATCGTGCCGCCGCCGCGCTCGACCATCCGCGGCGCGATCGCCGCGGTCAACAGGAACGGCGCCTTGACGTTGACCGCGAACGTCTCATCGAAGGTCGCCTCCGGGAGCTCGTGCGTCGGTCCGCCGGGGAAGACGCCGGCGTTGTTGACGAGGATGTCGACGTCGGCGGCGCGCTCGGCGAGCGCACGGACCTCGTCGGGCGACTGGAGATCGGCGCGCACGAACTCCGCCTTGCCGCCCTCCGCTTCGATCGCGGCGACCACTTCGGCGCCGCGTGCCTCGCTGCGGCCGCTGATCAGCACGTGCGCTCCCTCGCGGGCGAGCGCCTCCGCGGTCGCTCGGCCAATGCCCGAGGTCCCACCGGTAACCAACGCGCGCTGTCCGCTCAACTCATGCATTCGATGTTCTCCTCTCGGTGTGTCGGGCCACCCGTGTGGGATGGATGGCGGTGATCCCCTGGATCTCAGCCCCGTGTGGCGACCGCACTCAGTGCCTGGAGCGCCTCGTTCGCCGCGGAGAAGCCCGCATATGGGGCTGTCTGGAGCAGCGCCTCACGCAGCTCGTCCACGGTCCACCCGAGGTTCAAGGCGCCGCGCAGGTGCGTCTTGAGCTCCTCGTTGTGTCCGGTGGCGGCGAGCACCGACACCACCACCAGGCTGCGGTACTTCAGCTCGAGACCGGGCCGGTTCCAGACGCCACCCCAGACGTGCTCGATGGCGGTCTCGAAGAACGGCGCCAGAAACGGATCGCCTCCGCCGGGTGCCGTCGGCTTGCCGGTCGGTGCACGGAACACCTGCTGACGGATCTCTGGGCCGCTCGGCCTTGCGTCCTGTGTTGTGGCGTTCATCGCTACTTCTCCTTTCATTGGACTGAACGGTCCAAACATAACGCGACGCAACTGGACCGTCAAGTCCAAATTGGGTATCCTTCGGGCCATGGGGAACACGCACGTACCCGCCACGGCGAAGGGGCGCGCGACGCGCGAACGGATCCTCCAAGCCGCAGCCGAGCTCCTCGCAGAGAAGGGCGCCGCCGGTATGAGCCTGGACGACGTCCGGGCACGCACCGGCGCCAGCCGCAGCCAGCTCTACCACTACTTCGACGACCGCGACGACCTCGTCCGCGCCGTCATCGACGTGACCACCGACGCCGTCCTCGGCAGGCAGGGCGAGCTCCTTGACCACCTCGATTCCTGGGCCGGCATCGACCGCTGGTTCGACTTCATGGTCCAGCACCAGATCGAGCAGCAAGCGCGCGGCGGCTGCCCGATCGGCTCCCTCGCCGGCCAACTCGCCGAGAACGACTCAGCCGCCCGGGCAGCGATCGGCGCAGGTCTCGATCGCTGGGAAGCGCACCTCCGCGACGGTCTCATCCGCATGAAAACCCGCGGCAAGCTGCGCAGCGACGCTGACCCCGCCGCGCTCGCCACTGCCACCATGGCCAGCATCCAAGGCGGCCTCCTCCTCACCCAGGTCCGCCGCGACCCCCACCAGCTCCGCATCGCCCTCAACGCAGCCCGCAACAACCTCCGCCTCGGCGCCACCTGACCACGGGCGCACGGCTCCAGACGTTAGACCAGGGCGCGCCGGTCAGTCCGTATACTGTCGCCAGGGAACTCGGGCACGGCGGGGAGTCGATGGTGAAGCGCGTGTACGGTCACCTAGGACACGTGCGTCACCGCGTGAAGGTGGGGGAGTACCGAGTGAGCCAGCACAGGAAGGTGCTGGGTAAGCGGCTGGGACCTTCAGCTCCGGAGGGCGAGTTGACCGTTGGCAGCCGGCGGCGGCCAACGTGCCTTCAACGGGTTAGCGCTGGCCAGCGTTGGCCGCCAACGCCCCCATCGCAACTGAAATCGCAGCTGTCTTCCCGTTGAGTCAGCCGTGCTTGGCCTCGATGATGCGCGGCCGAGGACTCGAACCCCAGCCTCTTGATCCGTAGTCAGGCCGAGCGCCGCACGGCCCGAAACCTCGAGGCGGACGAAACTGAGGGAAAGGGGATGAGACCCCGCGAAGAGCCCCCGAAACGTGGGGGACATTCGGGGGGACGCGGGTGAGTGCCGCGGTCAGGGCTGTTGACCAGTTACCGTGTACAGCTCGGTGTGCACCAAGCGGCGCAGCTCATTGAGGCGCGCGGTGGCGTCGCTCCACGACTTGCGGAACACCACCTGAGACGCTGCCTCGAGGTTCTGCTGGAAGCCACCCTCGGACGACGGCGATGCGACCTCAACAATGGTGAGGTTGGTGTACTCTCCAGAACCGGCAGTCTTGGCGAGCAAGAGGTATGATACCATCGCCTTGCGCTTCACCATCTCGTTGAAAAGGGGCGTCAGGACGTTGACGAGCGCCGAATCGTGTGCCTTCTCGTCGCCGGGGCGGACCTGATAGTAATTGATGTGATAGAAGGGACCCGGTTTCGACTGACTGACGAGCGGGGTGGCGAGCGCAAAGAGGCCAACGAGAGGAGCCAGCGTGTAGTACGCAAGGCGCGTGCGGCGCCCGAGCCCGACGTTCGTGTCCGACGACATGATCGCCTCCGAGTTACGAGTGATCACCCGCGTGAAAATCGCGTGAGTCTAATCCGCCCAGGAGGACCCGAACCCTCAGCCTCTTGATCCGTAGTCATCTGAACGGCGGTTTCTTCCGGCACAGTCTTATTTCTTGAGTAGCTTGGCCTCCATCGTGCGGGCAATGGAGGCCGGCACAACGCGATTTATGAAACGATTGAGTGCCCCCGGCACAGATCGGGACTTGTTTGCCTGAATCGCAGCGATACCTTCGGACGCGACCTGAGCCACTGACAATGGCTTCATCGGCAACGCTCCCGGATCAATCATGATTTCCGGCAGCACAGCGGTATCCGTTAATCCAGGGGTCAACACGGTCACGGCAACTCCGTGTTTTTCCAATTCGAAATGAAGGGCCTCGCCGAGCGCCAAGATATACGCCTTGGTGGCACTAGGGTTGGCGATGTAGGGAATCCCAATGGACGCCCCCATCGCACCGACGAGCATCACCCCCCCGCGTGCGCGTTTCACCAATCGTGGGGCAAAGTAGCGAACCAGTTCCATATGGGCCACGACGTTAATGGAAATCTGGTCATGCAGATCCTTCAACGGCATAGCCATGAACTCCCCGGCCTCTATAGCTCCGGCATTCGATACAATGAGGCCGATATCCAGATCCTGGGTGGCGTCTTTAATCTTATCGATAGAGCCCTCTTCGCTGAGATCCACTTGACCTGTTTCGGCCGCGACGGAAGGCGTCGCGGCCCATTGCGCGCCCGGAGACTGGCCGTGGAAACCGCCTCGGCACATATGCCGTAGTCCTGGACCGACGCGTATAACGAGTGGGTTCGCGCATCGGAGGCCACATGGCGGGGCAGGGTTCTGCGGGAAATGTCATTGCAGCGCTCTGTAGTTTCTTCGTCCCGGGGCTGGGGCAGTTGGTGCAAGGGCGCCTCCTCATCGCGGTGGTTCAATTCGTCTTGGCAGCTGTGCTCTGGTTCTTCTTGCTTGGCTGGATCATCCACCTCTGGTCCATATTGGATGCTGCGTTGTGGAAGCCCAAACGGGAGCCAGCCTGAGCTCGGTGCACGTGGCGCATCGCGCCGAGGGAATCACGTTGCGCCAGGCGGCGCTCATCGCCGGCATCGCCTACCTGCTCATGCCCGTCACCGTTGCCGAGTTCTTGCTCTGGCCCAAGCTGGTCATTCCGGGCAACATCGAGCAGACGGTCCAGAGTATCGGCGCGCACGGCGGGCTCTTCGTTGCCGCCATTCTGTGCTACTTACTCACCCTCATCCTCGACGTGGTTATTGCCTGGGCGCTGTATGTGCTGCTCGCGCCGGTCAACCGATCCGTTTCATTGCTCACGGCGTGGTTTCGTTTGGTATACACGGTGATCGCTCTCGTCGGCCTGTTGAATCTGGTGACCGTTTACCGGCTGCTCCATACGCCGGATTACCTGACGGCGTTTGGTGCCGGTCCGCTGCAAGCGCAGGTGCAGCTTCTGCTCAACTCGTACCGGTACGATTGGTCCTTTAGCCTGATGATTTTTGGCATTCATCTTGGTCTGCTGGGCTCTTTGATCTACCGGTCTCGCTACATCCCCAGGATCATCGGGATTCTGCTCGTCATCGACGGAGTGGGCTGGATGATCACTCCGTTGAAGCCGTACTTGTATCCCAACGCGCATCTTGGATTCTTTTTTATCGTGTCCTTCACGGAGCTCCTCCTTCCGCTGTGGCTCGTGATCAGGGGATGGAAGATCCACGAGCGGTCCGCGCAATATTAGACAGCTGGCGGAGGGCCTCCCATGCGTTGCAGCGTTCTCCTGACCGCAGTGATCACCCTCGCTCTCGGCAGCGTGGGTTACAACTGCGTGGAGGCCGCCGTCATCCTCGCCCAACACAAGAAGGTGCTGGGCAAGCGCTAGCGGCAGTTCGGAGAGCTCCCACGTTTGTTACCACCGTTGTTACCACGAGGAAGCCTGCGTTGTAAGTGCATGCGCCAGCCGCGATTCGAACGCGGGACCTTCGGCTCCGGAGGCCGACGCTCTATCCAGCTGAGCTACTGGCGCGAACGGCACGTGCTGGGTGCCAGGTGTCGGGTGCTAGGGTCGCCCTACCTGACACCTGACACCCAACACCTAGCACCTGCGTTTCAATCGGGGCGAGTGGATTTGAACCACCGACCTCCTGGTCCCGAACCAGGCGCGCTAACCGGGCTGCGCTACGCCCCGAGGAACGGCTTCACCGCAACCGGGCCCCGAAACCTAGAAGCCGACGAACCCGAAAGAAAGCCCGGCAGGGCCTTGCGGCCCCCGCGGCGCGCCGGTATTTCCACTGGACAACGTCCATGTCATCCGAAGCCGTCGTGTGCACGAGGTGGTCTCCCCGAATAGCGGTGTGCGCCGTCGGCGCCGCCGCCCTCCTGCAGGGTGGCTGGGCGTGTCGGCGGGCTGCGACTGCCGCCCCTCCTCCTCCAGAAGTCTCCGTGCTCACCGTCGCGCCGGAGACCGTCTCGGCGCGCTTCGAGTTCGTCGGGCAGGCCGCCGCCTCACGTCGTGTCGAGGTGCGTCCCCAGGTCGCGGGGGTCATCGTCGCGCGGCCCTACGCCGAAGGCACGGACGTCCCGAAGGGCGCACTGCTCTTCCGGATCGACTCCACGACGTACGACGCGGCGTACCGGAGCGCCCTGGCGCAGCTCGCGGACGCCACCGCCCGATGGGCGAACGCCGAGCGTAACCGGGCGCGCCTCAGGGCACTGCTCGACTCGCGCGCCGTGGCCCAGAAGGACGTGGATGACGCGGAAACGGCGTACGATCAGGGACGCGCCGCCGTCCAGGCGGCGCAGGCGGCAGTGGATCGTGCCAAGAAAGAGTACGATGACACCTTCATCCGCGCCGAGATTTCCGGGCGCGTCGGCCGGGCATTGCTGGACCTGGGCGCGCGGGTGACGGGCCCGAGCGACTTGCTCACGACGATCGAACAGGTCGATCCCATCTATGTGAACTTCAGCCCGTCGGACCAGGAAGTGCTGCGCTGGCGGCGCGACATCGCGACGCGCCGGCTGCTCTTGCCCAGCCGCGTGCTGGCCGTGCAGGTGACGCTCGCGGATGGCAGCATCCTTCCCGACACCGGCCTGCTGAATTTTGTCGACCTCGCCCTGCAGCCTACGACCGGGACGCTTTCCCTCCGCGCCGAGTTCCGGAATCGGCGGCACGTGCTGTTGCCGGGCCAGTTCGTGCGCCTACACTTTCTGGGCCTCAAGCGCCCGGACGCGATTCGCGTGCCCCAGCGGGCGGTGCAGCGAGGGCTCGCCGGAGCGTTCGTCTACGTGTTGGGGGACTCGAACCGGGTGACGACGCGGGAGGTAGTGGCGACGTCCTGGGATCGCGACGCGTGGCTCATCGAGCAGGGGCTCCGGGGGGGCGACCGGGTGGTGGTGGATGGCGTCCAGAAGGTGGCCCCCGGGCAGCCGGCCACGCCGGTGGCGTACCGGCCCGCGACGGACACGAGCGCTGCCGGGGTGGGGGACAGCGCCGTGATCGCCGCGCCGTCGGCACCGCCCAAGATCAAGGTCGGCCCGTGAGCCGCGCGTAGCTCGACCCCTCCTGACCGACCACTTTGACGGCCGCCGGTTCTTCAACCCGAGCGGCGCGCAGGGCCAGCCCGTCTGGATGGTGCCGCGCATGTTGCTCACGCCGCGCAGGCCGTGGCCGTCGAGGATCCCGGTTGAGCCCCGGCGTCCCCCGCGCGTCGGACCGGGCGACGTGGTCGTGACGTTCGTCGGTCACGCCACGTTTCTCATTCAGGTCGCGAGCACCAACCTGCTGATCGACCCGGTGTACTCCGCGCGGGCGAGCCCGGTCTCGTTCGCCGGTCCCCGTCGGGTGCGGGCGCCGGGCGTGCGCTTCGAGGATCTGCCCGCCATCTCACTCGTGCTCGTGAGTCACAATCACTACGATCACTGCGATCTCGGGACCTTACGCGCGCTCCATCGGCGCTTTCGGCCGCGGCTCGTGGCACCGATCGGTAACGGCCGGCTGCTCCGATCCGCGGGCATCGGTCCGGTCGAGGAAATCGACTGGTGGCAGAGCGCGAGCGCGGCGCCGCTCTCGGTCACACTGACGCCCGCTCAACATTTCTCCGCGCGCAATATGTTCGACCGTAACCGCGCGCTGTGGGGAGGGTTTTTGATCGAGGCCGGTGGGCGCCGGATCCTCTTCGCCGGGGATAGTGGCTACGGCCCGCATTTTCGGGAGATCGCCGCGCGGCTCGGTCCCATCGATCTCGCGCTCCTACCGATCGGCGCCTACGAGCCGCGCTGGTTCATGAAAGACATCCACATGAATCCGGCCGAAGCCGTGCAGGCGCACCGCGATCTCGGAGCGCGCCACAGTATCGCCATGCATTTCGGCACGTTTCAATTGACGCCGGAGGGAATCGACGAACCGGTTCGCGAATTGGCGACGGCGTTGCGGGAGCGCGGAGTGGCGGCGGAGCGGTTTCGCACGGTCGACGTCGGGGAGTCGGTGTCGCTCGCACGGGATCGGCGAGACCTATAGCCCGCGGGATGGAGCCGGGTGCACTCACTGGAGCGTCGGAGGAACAATCGGGTTCGGTAGGCGGTTTCTCCGGCGGGACGAACCTTCCCTTCCGTACCGGAAGACTCCCTAAACGTTCTGTGGCGTCGCGGTGCTTGCGACTCACGCGGCACGCGGCTATCTCCCAGCGGAGAGAGTATGGCGCTGACACCGACACAACGGAAGCACCTGGAAGCTCGCCTGCTCGAGGAGCGGACGCGCGTAGCGGACGCGCTCGCGCGCTACGATAGTGAAACCCGCGACACGCTTCAAGAGCAGTCGGGAGACCTCTCCGCCTTTCCCGTGCATATGGCTGACCAGGGGACGGACACCGCGGACCAAGAGCTGGATGCCGTGAATGCCGCGCGCGAGACGGCGGAGCTCGCCGAGATCGACGCCGCGCTGGAGCGGCTTTACAAAACGCCGGAGCAGTACGGGCGGTGCGAGCGCAGTGGGAAGCCGATCCCGTTCGAGCGCCTCGACCTGGTGCCGTGGGCGCGGACCTGCGACTGAGATGAAATGGTCCTGGAAGCTTGGAACGGTGGCGGGCATCGGCCTGTATGTGCACGCCACGTTTTTCCTGCTCATCGCTTGGGTCGGGGTCACGTACTGGCTGGCGGGCGGCAGCGCGGCGGCGCTCTCCGGGATCGCGTTCATCATGGCCTTGTTCGCCTGCGTCGTTTTGCACGAGCTCGGCCATGCGCTCACGGCCCGGCGTTACGGCATCCGCACCCGCGATATCACCCTGCTGCCCATCGGTGGCGTGTCCCGACTCGAGCGCCTACCTGACGATCCGCGTCAGGAGGTCAGGGTGTCGCTCGCGGGCCCCGCCGTGAATGTGGTCATCGCGGCGGCACTGTACGCGTGGCTCCTCCTCTCGCAGACCTTGCGCCCGCTCTCCGCGCTCACCATGGCCGGTGGTCCGTTCCTCGAGCGACTCCTGCTCGTGAACGTCTCACTCGCGGTGTTCAACCTGCTCCCGGCCTTCCCCATGGACGGCGGTCGGGTGTTGCGGGCTCTGCTTGCCATGCGCATGGATTACGTCCGGGCCACGCAAGTCTCCGCGCACGTCGGGCAGGCGATGGCGCTCGTGTTCGGCCTGCTCGGTCTGTTCACGAACCCGTTCCTCGTGTTCATCGCGCTCTTCGTCTGGATCGGCGCGGCCCAGGAGGCGAGCATGGTGCAAATGCGCAGCGCGTTGAGCGGCATTCCGGTGAGTCGCGCCATGCTCACCGACTTCCACACTGTCGCGCCGGATGACACGGCGAAACGAGTGCTCGAGCTGATCCTCGCAGGGTCGCAGCACGACTTCCCAGTAGTCGACGGGGGACAGGAGGGGCAGGAGGGCCGCCTTGCGGGCGTGCTGCTGCGCAGCGATGTGCTCAAGGCGCTGGCCCAGCGAGGGTCCGATTGGCGAGTGCGCGACATCATGCGCCGCGAGTTCGCAGTCGTGGACGGCGCCGACATGCTGGACGCGGCCTTCGCGCGGCTGCAGTCCTGCAACTGTCACACCCTGCCGGTGACGAGTCGCGGTGCCCTGGTGGGGCTCCTCACGATGGAAAACGTGGGAGAGTTCCTGCTCATTCAGTCGGCTGTGGGACGCTCGCCGCGGTCCCGGGCGGCCTAGCCTTTATTCCGGTGGGTAAGTGGTGGGACAACTTCCGGCACCGACGGACCAGGAGAGTGGCAAAGTCTCATGCGCCCAGGAGGACTCGAACCCCCAGCCTCTTGATCCGTAGTCAAGCGCTCTATCCAGTTGAGCTATGGGCGCGAGTGGGCGGTACTAGACTCGAACTAGTGACCTCCACGATGTCAACGTGGCGCTCTAACCAGCTGAGCTAACCGCCCGGAGCGAAATGCGGAATGTGGAATTCG